>JBFLFX010000001.1:0-97134 GCA_041859815.1 Dysosmobacter sp.
TTCCCGTCTTTCCTTAAAAAAACGAGCCGCGTCGAAAGACGCGGCTCAAACGGAACGCGATTCTGCTGCGCTCCCCCATCGACGGTCTTCCGTCTCAATCTCCATTTCGACGTCAGAGCTCTGCTATTTCATATTACAATTTAGTATATCTCATTGTTAAATCAGTGTCAATATAGAACGCAAAACAATTCTTTTGGGGCCTCTTGAAAATTCCTAGTATTTTTTAGAAATTTTTGGGACTTTTTCGGGCGGAACGCCATCCGAAAATCAGAAAGATCGCGGCGATTCCGGCCGTCACAGCCGCAGTCACGGCGCCCTGCTCCCCAAAGAGATACGCCGCCCGGCTCCAGTTCTGCACCGCAGGCATCAGCGCAAGCACCGCCAGATTATGCACGGCGTGCATCGCCACCGCCGGCAGCAAGCTGCCGGAGCGCTCACAGAGCCACGCCAAAACCACACCGATGCTCACAAGTTCCACAGTAAACACCGGCAGGCTCCACCAACAGGGCGTTCCTCCCAAGTAAAGGCCGCCCAGAATCAGCGGGTAATGCCACGCTGACCAGGCAAGTCCGCCCAGCAGCAGGCTGCGCCGCAGGCCGTAAAGTCCTTCCAGCGCGGGATAGAGGAAGCCGCGCCAACCGATCTCCTCTCCCAGCGTCCGTAAAAATTCCAGCGCCAGAAGTCCCAGCGCGCCGGCCGTCTGCGCCGGGGTCGGCAAGTGGAACGCCGTAAAACAGGCGGCGGGCATTTGCGCTAGGCATACACCGAAAGACGCGCCAAAATATCCCAGCGGGATCAGCACGCCCGCCAGAAAATACCGCCAGCGGCATTTCTTCAGGCCGAAGCGGAAAGAGATTCCGGGGTACTGACGCGTGACCAGCCAAGCTCCCAGCGCGGGAACCCACATGGCAAAGCAGCTCATAACCGCCCGCACCACGCGGCGCGGATGCACCAGCACCCGCGGCACCGTCAGCAGCGCCGAAGCGCCCAGCGTGTAAAACAGATACCGGCAAACCGCCTTTTTCCACATGGTCTTGTCCTGCATTGTATGCCTCCGGCCTGAAAAGCCGCGCCGTTCACTCCGCTCAAATATGAATCTGAAACGTACCGAAATCAAACAGGCCCGCGCCCTGATGCAGATTTCCCTGCCGTTCCAGTGTTGCGAAGCCGTCTGCAATTTCTGCCGTCAGCGTCGCGGGGATGTCCAGGCTGTGATGCCCGGGCAGAATTTTCTTCACCGAAAGCAGCTGCACCTTCCGCACCGATTCGTAAAATTTCACCGGGTCGGTCGTGGGATAAAACATATCCAGCGTGCCGGCATAGATTAAATCGCCGGTAAACAGCCAGCCGCGTTCCGCTTCCCACAGGCAAATGTGGCCGGGCGTATGGCCGGGCGTGTGGATGACCCGCAGGCCTCTTCCCCCCAGATCGATCATTTCCCCCTCCCGCAGAATTTTATTCGCGCCGTCCGCATAAATCCGGTATTTCTTCGGGTCAAAGGACGCGGGAAAATTGCCGCATCCGTCCATGAGGTACTTTTTTACCGTTTCCAGCGGCAGCGGGTATTTCCCCGCCAGCCAGTCCGCATCCTTCTGATGTACGGCGATTTCCGAAAAGCAGCCGTGACCGCCGATATGATCCCAGTGGGCATGGGTGGTGATGACCGTTACCGGAAGGGAAGTCAGTCCCCGCACCACGGCGCCGATGTCCGCAACCCCCATGCCGGAATCGATCAGCGCCGCGCGCTCCGTGCCGCAGACAAGATAGCAGTGTGTTTCCTCGCGGTGGCGGTACTCACTGATGGCATAATCCGTTCCGCTGATCTTTTCCACTGTAAACCATGTGTCCGCCATGACGGTTCCTCCTTTTATCCAATCCAGTACGCCCGCCGCGGGGCTTTTGTCAGTCCCAGTTTCCGCTGCAGAGCGGCGGAGGCCGTATTGCTCGTTTCCACCTGTCCGAAGGGGATCAGCCTGTCTTCCATAAAGCGGCGGATTACGAAGCGCTCCATCGCCGCCGCATAGCCCCTCCGGCGGTACGCCGGCAAAATTTTCAGAATGCCCATGCTGCCCTCCAGATGGCCGCCCGCGAAGCCAACCATGCTGCCCGCAGCGTCGTGCCCCGCAAAAAGCGCGCGGCGCGCGGCCACCTGATCCAGCTCCGCCCGGCTTAAAATGTCATAATTTGCGGCGATGCGTTCCGTCTCCGCAGGCGTTGCCTCCGCAATCCGCAGCTCCGTGGGTTCGGCGGGGCAGGTCCCCTCATAAAGATACTGATCGCATTCTACAATCCACTCCGCGTTCCAGTCCGCTCCCACCTGCGCGGCAGGCACTTCATTCCCCACCAGCATCAGGATACCTCCCAGCCGGCGGCGCACCCAGTTCCGCGCCTCCGCGCCGTGGGTGCCGCCCAGCAGGTAAATTCCGCTGACGGTGTCCCGCAGCAGGACGCCCGCGGGCTCCGCCCGCAGCAATTCACCTGTTCCGCGCCGAAGCACCTGCAGCAGCCCCGCGTTGGAAAGCGGGTCGTCCGCCAGCGCGTGCAGCGTTTGTTCTGCATTCCACATAAGTTTTTCCCCCTCTTTACAGACTGCGCACCATCAGATACAGCGTCTGCCAGCTTCCGTCCCGCAGCAGGCAGGCGCGTTCCAACGTACCGTAAGTCCGGAAGCCGAATTTCCGGTAGAGCGCCGCGCCGCGTTCGTTGCCGGACACCACGTCCAGTTCTATCTGCCGATAACCCGCCTGCCGTGCGGAATCCAGAATCCCCTCCAAAATGGCCGATCCGATCCCCTGTCCCCAGTATGCCCGCTGAACGGAAATGCCGAAATCGGCGCGGTGACGCGCCTTTTCGCAGGGAAGCACCGGGCTGAAACCGGCATTTGCCACCAGTTTTCCGTCAATCTCCCCGGCAATCATGATCTCATTGGGGCTGGCCGCCATCCGTTCCAGCAGGGCGCGCTCGTCCTTCACAGACAGCGTAATCTCATCCGGATAACGCAGCATATAATCCGTATCGCCGGAGGTCAGCCGCATATGCGCCAAAATTTCCTCCGCGTCTTTTGCCGCAGGGGTTCGCAGGATACACGTTTTCCCTGTTTTCGTCCGAATTTTCCGGTAATACCGCATTGCTCTCCTCCGTATGCCGCAGCGGCGGCCGCTTGAGATGGCTTCTCTCCCCGCACGCATTCCGCGCGCAGCGCCGTAACCCGGAACGGGAACCCCTCCCTGCGCCGCTTTATTCGTCTTTGCGGCAGAACAGCCGCGCTCTTCCAAACGCCTTTTCCAAATCCGCCCCGTTTCTTTTTATTTATGGTAGCACATCCGCACCCGCCTGTCCATTGCCGGCCGCATGGAAAACGGACGTTCCGGCCGAAAGTCCGGAGCGCCCGCAGAGCTATCCGTCAATACGGATATTGACACCGTTGACCTCGACGCCCTCCTCGGCGCAGATCAAAATGTATTTCGTACCGTTGATCACCCGGGTCTCAATCAAATCACTGCGCTCCGGGCTGACGCGGATGACCACGTCCGGCGTGCGGATCTCCATCTGCCTGGTATCCACCAGATTCTGGGGACTGATGGCGGAGTCCGTGCCGAAAGACTCGCCGCAGCGATCCTCAAACGCCTCGGCACGCTCCGGTGAAACGCCGCAGGATTCCAGCACCGTCCGCATCTCCCGGGCCGTCACCGCAGGCGGGTCGGAATCTCTGTCCTCCTTGTGTTCCTCGATGCGGCGGGTCATCTGGTCGCTGACGCCCTGCACCACGTCGTAGCGGCACTCCTCCGCCAGCGTCTCCTCCAGCGCGGTCCGGAATGTCTCCTGCTGCGCGGCGGCAGGCATGGGAATCTCCGAATGGAACACCGCGTCGGCAAATTCCCGGTGGTTTTCCCTGACATCGCGGCAATAGTATAAGGCGTTGTAGAGATTGGATGCACGTCCGTCAAAGGCTGGGAACAAAAATCCCAGCTCCGGCGCGGACACCACCCAGCCGCCGTCCCGGTTATGAAAAATACTGTCGGAGAAATCGTAGCTCAGGACGGGCTTGACGCCTTTCACGGGGCAAATGCTGCATACAAGATAAGAATAAACCTCCGACGAGGCATCGTCCATGCGCTGGCCGTCCCTGGCGCGGTACGGCACATCGTAAGTGTCGTGGGCCAGCAAAATCACATAGTTTCCCTCCACGGTCAGGTTCTGGATTACCCGATTGTAAAACGCCTTGACCGCGTCCGCATCCCGCAGGTCGGAGTCCCGCAGCGCCATCAAAAGCCGATGTTCCTCGTCTTCCGCCACCTGGCGGGTGGCAAATCCCACGTCGATGAGGTTCTTCCCCACCGTGCCGGACAGCGTCCGCTTGAACAGCGCCAGGTAGGCCTCCGTCTCCTCCGCCGAGAGGCGCAGCACGGGCTGATCAAACTGGGAGATCACTTCCCGTTTTTCATTGACATAACAGCCGCAGATGTGGCTGACGGTATTCTTCTCCGGGCGAAGCCGGCGGCGGATTTCCCCGATTTCCTTTTCGTTCATAGCGTCTCCTCCGTATGTTGAAGTCGTTGCCGCGCCGCTTTTTTCAGCGCGCCGGCGAACGCCATTATAGCACAGCGGCTTTGTCCGCGCCAGAAAAAACGATGGACGCGCCAGAAAAAGGCGCGTCCGTAAAGCGGATTTTATCTTCGGTTGGATTTTCTCCAGATTTTCTGTTCCTCCGCCGCGCGGATCAGCCCCTCCCGGAAGTCGGGATGGGCAATGGAAATCATTTTCTCCGCCCGCTGCCAGGTGGGCAGGCCGGACAGGCATACCGCCAGCAGTATCGCAGAGCGCGCTGACAGCCGTTTTGCCTGAAAGCGCGGCTATTCAGTTCAGATTGACGATGGTCAGTTTATAAAAGCAGGCGTAAACCGCTGAACCGCAAACCGCCCAAATTGCAACGGCACGGTTCGGAATCCCCATCCTATCTTGCTGTGATTGCAAAAAAGGCTCGCGCCCGGTAGGACGCGAGCCTTTTTTGCGGGAACGGAACGCTATTCTGTCCGCAGCGCAACCACCGGGTCTTTTTTTGCCGCCTTCCGGGCGGGAATCAGGCCGCCCAGCAGGGTCAGCCCCACGCTGAGAGCAATGAGAATCAGCGCGTCTCTCACCGGAAGCACCGCGGTAATATTGGCAGATTTTGTCAGAGAGCGGATCAGCGCGTTGCCGGGAACCAGCAAAATCAGGGCGGCCCCGATGCCGATGGCGCCGGAGCAGAGTCCGATGATAAACGTCTCCGCGTTGAATACCTGCGAGATATTCCGTTTGGAGGCGCCGAGGGCGCGCAGAATACCGATTTCCTTGGTGCGCTCCAGCACGGAAATATAGGTGATAATGCCAATCATGATGGAGGAAACCACCAGCGACAGCGCCACAAACGCAATCAGCACATAGGAGATCACATTGACAATCTTTTCCACGGAACTGGTCAGCAGCGCCACGTAGTCGGTATAGCTGATTTTATCCGCGTCCGCCGCGGATTTGTTATAGTCCTTAATGCAGGCCGCAATGGCATTCTTGCTGTCAAAGCTGTCCGCGTAAATGCTGACGGAGGACGGCGTGCCGCGATCCACCGCGCCGAAGGCCGCCAGATTGTCGGCGTAGCTGCCCGGCGTGATGCTGGTTTTATAGATGGTGAGCAGCACCCTGTCCGAAGGATGCTTCAGGTAGCTGTCCAGCATGGCGGCCAGCGTGCTCTCATCCGCCTGCTCCAGCGCGGCAAGGCGCTGCGGCTGATTGGCGTACTGGCTCTGGGCAATGGAGCGGAACATCTCCGCCTTGTCGGAAATGCCCAGGTTGGAGAGATACCGCCTGGCGTCGGCAATCTTCGCGGCGTCGTTGGCCGGCTCAAAGGTCATGCCGTTGAGAACGCTGACCTTTGGGCTCTTTTTTTGTGCCAGCACCACGGCGCTGGCATCCGCCCGGTCAATGAGGTAGTTGGTCAGCAGACGGGTATATGCCAGCGGCGTGGAAATGGAGGCGGTTCCGTCATCCCCTTTCGGGCGGATTACGCCGGAAATCCGCAGTTTGACCGCACCTTTCAGCAGCGTCTCCGTTTTTGCCGCATCCGTGGCCGCCGATTCAAAATTTCCGCTGCTGTTTTTTTGATAGGTATCGCAGGCAGGCAGCAGCTCCAGCGTCTGGGCGCACAAGGTGCGGTAACTCCATTTTCTCTCTTTCAGCGTTACCTTTTCGCCCGCGTCCAGCTTTTCCATCAGCCGGCGATATTCGGAAGTCGGCAGGATTCCCAGTTCATACAGGGTTTTGGTGGAGATTTCGTTGTTTTTGTCCAGTACCAGAACCACTTCGTTGTACTTCTCCGGCCACGTGCCGTAGAGCAGCTTGTAGTTGTCCGTCACGGCGGCGCTGACCGTCTTTCCCCTCACGCCGGGCAGCAGCTCCTGCATTCCGCCGGAGGAAGCCGATGTTCCCAGCATGGCGTTCCGTACGGCGTGCATTCCGCCTTTCGCGGAATTTCCGGAACTGTCCGACGTACCGTCCAGCGTGCTGCCGTCCGTGTTCACCAACGTTCCCTCGCTGTCGTGGGTATAGACGCTGAACGCGGTATCGTAGGAGTACACAATGCCGTTCACGCCTACATACCGGCGGATCTTACTGCTGGGATTGTCCAGATACTTTTTAAACGCCGTGAGATTGTTCTTTTTCGTGTTGACGGATACGCCGGAAGCGCTTTTCAAATCCTGCCCCGTGGCGTACACGCCGTTCAGGCCGTGGCTCGTCTTTTTCGTCTGCGCCGCTCCTCCGGCCATCAGGCCGCTCACCTCCGTCGTCTCCGATTCAATGGTAATCGGGTAAGAGGTCATGGTACTTTTCTGAATATCGGCAATATAGTCGTTCACGCCCGTGGACAGCGCCAGAATCAGCGCGATGCCGATGATGCCGATGGAACCGGCAAAGGCCGTCAGCAGCGTACGCCCCTTCTTTGTCCGCAAATTGTTAAAACTGAGGGACAGCGACGTGCCGAAGGACATAGAGGCCCTCCCCATGGTGCGGTGTTCCGCGGGCCGTTCGTTTTCCACGGCGAACGGCGCGAAGTCGCCCGTAACCCTGCCGTCCCGGAGCCGCACGATACGGGTGGCGTAGTGTTCCGCCAATTCCGGGTTGTGCGTCACCATCACCACCAGGCGATCCTTCGCCACCTCTTTGAGCAAATCCATCACCTGCACGCTGGTTTCCGTGTCCAACGCGCCGGTGGGTTCGTCCGCCAGCAGAATGTCCGGGTTGTTGACCAGCGCCCGGGCAATCGCCACCCGCTGCATCTGTCCGCCGGACATCTGGTTGGGCTTTTTATGGATCTGGCTGCCCAGCCCCACCTTTTCCAGCGCCTGCACCGCAAGACGGCGGCGCTCTCTGCGCCGGATGCCGGAGATGGTCAGCGCCAGCTCCACATTCGCCAGGACCGTCTGGTGCGGAATGAGGTTATAGCTCTGGAACACAAACCCCACCGTGTGGTTACGGTAGGAATCCCAGTCCCGATCCCTGTACTTCTTCGTGGAAATTCCATTGATAATCAAATCGCCGCTGTCGTAGCGATCCAGTCCGCCGATCATATTCAGCAGCGTGGTTTTGCCCGATCCGCTGGGGCCGAGAACGGCGACGAACTCGCTGTCCCGGAGGTTCAGGCTGACTCCGTCCAGCGCCGTCTGTTTCAGATCGCCCGTTACATAGGTTTTGCTGATTTGCTGAATCTGCAGCATGGCTTCTCTCCTTCCCGGCTTCCGCCGTACGTCTTCGGCTGTTCTTCCTGTGTGTAAAATTCAGTATGGATCAGCCGGTTCCGGATTGCAAACGTTTTTCACGGAAACGATCTCAGGCCTCCGCTTTGCCGGCAAGGCGGAGCTGATACCGCTGCAGCGCCACGGAAAGAGAGATCTTTCGCTCCCCGCCGTCGGTAAACTGCAGCATAGCAATGTCACCCTGCCGGACGGCAATCTCGCCTAATCCGAACCGCCGATGCACCACCCTCAGCCCCGGAACATAAGGCGCGGTATCTTTAGGCGGCCCGGAACGGATGGCGCGGGCGCCGGGTTTCGGCGCCGGGCGCGCCGGCGCCCGCTTCGATTTCTCTTGCGGAAACAGGAAGGAGGGAAACGAGGAGGCCAGCTCCTCCCGCCGAAACCGGAACACAGAAAGCTGCCGCTTTGCCCGGGTCATGCCCATATAAAACAGCCTTCGTTCCTCCCCCAATGCAGCGTGTTCCTCCGGCGCGGCGTCCGGCCCCGGCAGCACCTTGGACAGAATACCGTCCGCCACGTCCGCCAAGATCACACGATCGTATTCCAGCCCCTTGCTGGAGTGAATGGTGGAGAGAATCAGATCGCTGTCGGGGTCCGCCGTGCCGCCCTTCACGATACCGCGCAGCTCTTCCAGACGCGCCAGCAGCCGCTCCGGCGTGGATTTCTCTGCGCCCAGCGCCTCCAGAATCTGCACCCTGCTCCTATCCGCACTGCGGCTCTCCAGATATTCCCCGTAGCCCATGAAATACACAATCCGGTAAACCGCCCTGTCCGCCTGTTCGTCCAGCAAATTGGTCAGGTGGGTGTGCAGCGCCCGGCAGCGCTGCTTCGTCCATGCGGAGCATTCCGCCAGCTTTGACAGAACCGGCAGAATCGGCTTCTCCGTCCGGGGGCTCAAGGCAGCGGCTTTCTCCGCCGCGGCTTTGCTGATGCCGGAACTGAATTTGTAATAAATCCGCAGGAAGAGATCCCCGTCCGTGCCGCCGCGGGCAAAGCGGATGATATTCGCCACGTCCCGCACCGTCCGATTCGTGAAAAAGCCGCCGTCCGTCCGGCGGCAGCGGTAGCCAATGCCCCGGCGGTTCAGCAGGTCGATGGCCGGCAGGGCGCTGTCGTTGTCCCGGTACAGCACCGCCGTCTGCGCCCGGCGGTCGTAAACGGAAAGCTCCTCCACCGCCGGGCTGTCGCCGCGGGTGGGCTGAATGTGCTTGCGATGCCGCTCCCGGTTCTGCTGGATAAAGCGATCCGCCGCCTGCACAATCTGCCGGGTAGAGCGGTAATCCCGCTCCATCAGCAGCACTTTCTCACCGGGATAAGCCTTTTCAAAGGATGTCAGCGCCGCCGGATCCGCGGCGCGAAAGCCGTAAATGCTCTGATCCTCGTCGCCCACCATAAAAAGATTCCGCCCGGTCAGCAGGCGGAGGATGCCGTGCTGAATTTTGGAGGTATCCTGCGCCTCGTCCACGCAGAGATACGGATATTTTTGCCGGAACGACCGCAAAATTTCCGGGCAGCGGCGGAGAATCCGATCCGCGTAAATCATCTGATCGTCATAATCCATCAACCGCCCAACCGCCGCAGGGATGTTCTGTTCCGTCACGCCGACGTATTTTTCAAGCGCTTCCCGTCCCCGTTCCAT
This sequence comes from Dysosmobacter sp., assembly GCA_041859815.1. Taxonomy (GTDB): domain Bacteria; phylum Bacillota; class Clostridia; order Oscillospirales; family Oscillospiraceae; genus Oscillibacter. Next base: position 9,427 of record JBFLFX010000001.1, read on the forward strand.
CTCCTCCAGCAGCGCGTTCAGCACTGCCGCCGGATGTGCGGAACCGGTATAGAGCCCCGTGGTTTGCAGATAGCAATCCTTTGGAATTGTAAAATAGCTCAACACGCCGGTGAGACGGCCTTCTTCAAAATATCCCAGCAAACCGCAGTCGTCTTGCCATGCGCATCTCTCAAACTCCCGCAAAGGCCGGGATTCCGTGGGGTAAAGCGGATAACTCCGCATTCTCGAATCGCCGCACAACGCTCACGCAAGCTTTGACGCTGTTGCAGTCTCAGATTTTTGTAGTTTTCTGATCATTACATTTCCCTTTGCGTCCGCTGAAACCGTTCCATTCATGATTTCCGGACACTTCTCCCGTATCAATCCGCGTCCCCGGCAAAGGCTCAGCGGAGCCGCACCGTCCAGTTCCCGCCGCAAACCGCGTACTGAAATTCGGTAAGCGCGTCACTCTCCATCACCCGCAGCAGCTCCGGCAAATCGTCCACAGCGGGGATGTCTTTCAGGTCTTCCCGGTGCACCCACTCCATCGCCCCTTCCTCAGAGGATTCCAGTTCGCCGGAAAATTCGTCCGCCCGGAAGAGCAGCACCACATAGCGGCCGCCCTCGATGGGAAACTGCTTCACGCCGCAGAGCACCGGATGCGCCACGCGCAGCCCGGTTTCCTCCTTCATCTCCCGCGTCACGGCGTCTACAAAGGATTCCCCCGGCTCCACATGGCCGCCGGGCAGCGCGTAGCCGTGCCAATCCGCTTTGAACCGGTTCTGCAGGAGAATTTCTTCTCCGCGGCGCAGCAGGCACAGCACCGTCAGCTCCACGCGCTCCGTCCTGCCCATCAGTTCTCTCTCCCGTCAGGCGATTGGTTTGCCCATGCCGTCGCCCGGCATTCCAGATCCTTTACAAAGGCGTCCTTGCCGTCGCAGTATGCCCCAATATCCCACTCAAACTGGCGGGCAAGCCGGATTTTCAGTTTCCCGTACGCGGCGGCGTCCGCCGGGTGCGTACGGAGAAAATCCCGGACAGCCAGATGGCGGCGGATTTCCCCCGCGCTGCCCTGTCCGAACACATGGACATGAACCGTCTCGCCGTCGCCCCAGCCCTTGCGGAAGTAGCGCCGCCCGGGAATGCCGTACTCCCCCATGGCCTCATAACCGGCCGCCGCAAACTGCGGATTTACCGCGTCCACCGCCGTAATGTCCCGCACCACCGGCAGAATGTCGATAATCGGCTTTGCCGCAAGTCCCGGCACCGCCGTGCTGCCGATGTGATACACCGCCGCACAGTTCTCCCCCAGGATTTCCCGCACCACCGCCGCCTCTGCCGCGTACCGCGCCGCCCAGGCGGGGTCAAATTCCGTTACAACCACATGACGCATTTTCTTTTCCCCCCGTATCATTTTCGCGCATTCCCGCACAGGATCTCTCCGCCGTCACCGTGCGCGGATCGACCGCTTAGACACGCTCCGCACTTCAGGGAAGGCGGCTTCCCGGACGCGCTGTTTCCTCTATCATACAGAGTCCGTCAAAAAAATCAACCCGTTCCGCATTTACGCCTTATCTGCTGTTTTTTAATAGGTATCCTCCCGTCAAAAGGCGCTCGGCGCGGTTTCAGGGGGACATTCCCCGCAGAACAGCCGGACGGCAGCGCGGTTTTGCCGTTCCCCCCTTGGGACCTGAAGTGCTCCGTTTTTCAGCAGAGGACAATTGTCTTTTCCTTTGTGATATGCTAAGATTCAACATAAGCAACAGGTATGGTGCGTCCGGCGAACCGTGCCGGGACGATTTCGGAGCGGCAGCCTGCTTTTTCCCTTCCCGCCAGCTGTTCGACGCTTTTTTCGCTTCTGTCTCCGCGGAAACGCATTGTTGAAATTCGATGATAAATGTTGACAAATGTTAATCTCGATAGTATGATTTGAACAAATGCCGAGCGAACACGGATTGAGCGGCCGATCCTCTCCGGAGCGATGGGTTCTGAGTCCGCGGGACTTTGCAAAGGGAGGAAGGATATGAACTATCGAGCGTTTCTTGTGGAATCCGGTAAAAAAATGCTGACGAAGGGCTTAACCGTGGAGACATGGGGCAACATCAGTGTGCGCGATCCGGAAACCGGCCTGATTTATCTGACACCGTCCGCAATGCCTTACAATGTGATTACGGAAGACGACGTCGTGGTAATGCGCCCCGACGGAAGTATCGAGGCCGGACATCGGAAGCCCACCGTGGAGGCGGGAATGCATCTGGGGATTCTCCGGGCAAGGCCGGAAATCAATGCGATCATCCACACGCATCCCATCTATTCTCAGGTTTTCGCGGTGCTCCGCCGGCCGATTCCACCCATTATCGACGAGGCGGCGCAGGCGCTGGGCGGCGAAGTCCGCACGGCGGAATATGCCCTGCCCGGCACGCCGGAGCTTGCGCAAAACGCGCAGAAAGCGCTGGGTGAGCACGGATCCGCCTGCCTGCTGGCCAATCACGGCGCAGTCTGCGTCGGCAGGGACATGGAGCAGGCTTTCCGCGTCTGCACGGTGTTGGAGATGACGGCGCAGATTTACTACATGGCGCTGTCCGTGGGCAAGCCCTCCGTGCTGTCCGACGATCTGGTGGCTTACATGCGGGATTTTGCGGAAAATCACTATGGGCAGGGCAAGGACTGACGGAAGCGGTGAGGGAAGATGAGAGCTCTGCCATATGCCAGAAAAAGGGAAATTTTAGAAATGCTGAAGCGCAGTGATTATATCGATGTGAATCAGCTCTCCCAAAAATTCAACGTCTCCTATATGACGATCCATCGGGACTTAAAGGAGCTTGAGGACGCAGGTGCCGTTTCCCGCGTATACGGCGGCGTAGTTCCCAGCGAATCCGCCCGGAATCTCCAGGAAACCGGCGTCACCGGCGATCTGACGGTGGAAGAGCGCTTCGGCGTTTGCCAGAGGGAAAAGCGCTCCATGGCGCTGGCCGCCGCGGAATACGTCCGGGACGGCGATATTATCTGCATGGACTCCAGCACCTCGGTGCTGCAGATGTGCCCGCTGCTGCACGACCGCAAAATCACCGTGGTGACCAACGGCGTCAATGTCGCCCTGCAGTTTTCCGACTCCGAGGCCGTGGAAGTGATGGTGGTGGGCGGCCTGCTGCGAAAATCCTCTCTCTCCCTCAGCGGAGTCGGAAACGAAGATCTGCTGCGGCACGTCAACATCAGCAAGTGCTTTATCTCGGCCACCGCTCTTTCTTTTGAGAAGGGCGTTACGGAGCTGAGCCTGGAGGAGAGCGAGAGCAAGCAGAAAATGTTTTCCCGCAGCGAAAAGCTCTTCGTTCTGGCGGATCACACCAAGTTGGGCAACGCCGCGCCCTATGTGGACTGCACCTGTGATCGGCTCTACGCCGTCGTGACCGATCCGCACGATTGTCCCGGCGCGCAGGAAGAAAAATGCCTGGGGAATCTCCGTGAAAACGGGGTGCGCGTCCTTTTTGGAAAATAAGCGGGAAGCGGGTTCAGCCTTTCGCCGACGGATTCTGTCCGCCGACGGCACGGCAGCCGCAAAGCACGCGCGGAGATCGTTTTTTTTGCGATTTTCCGTGTGGAACGCAACGTGAAAGGAATGGTTCTTATAATGAGCGAAATCAAGGAAGTTACCCATGTTGACAACGTCCGTCTCAGCGACGACCAAAAGCATGTCGTGATCATCGATCAGACGCAGCTTCCCAACCGGATGATCTATTTGACACTGGACGATGAGAAGAGCTGCTACGAGGCAATTTTAAAATTGCAGGTGCGGGGCGCTCCGGCCATCGGCATCTTTGCCGGCTACGCCATGTACGTGCTGAGCCGGCAGTATGCGGACAGACCGTACGCGGAGTTTGCCGCCGAGTTCCACCGGCAGAAGGAATACCTCAATTCCTCCCGCCCCACCGCCGTGAACCTGAGTTGGGCGCTGAACCGCGTGGAAAAGGTCGTCACGGGCAATGCCTCCCTTCCCGTCCGCGAAATTGTGGATCTGCTGAGGGAAGAAGCTGCCCGGATTCAGCGGGAAGACATCGCCATGTGCACTAAAATCTCCGAATACGGCCTGAGTCTGCTCCATGAGGGCGACGGCGTGCTGACCCACTGCAACGCGGGCCCGCTGGCCACCTCCCGCTACGGAACCGCCATCGGCCCCATGCTGCTGGGCCGGGAGCGCGGCATGAATTTCCACGTTTTTTCCGATGAGACCCGTCCCCTGCTGCAGGGAGCACGGCTGACCTCCTTTGAATTGCAGAAGGCCGGTGTGGACGTCACGCTGATCTGTGACAACATGGCCAGCATCGTCATGAAAAACGGCTGGGTGCAGGCCTGTTTCGTCGGCTGCGACCGCGTTGCCGCCAACGGCGACTTTGCCAATAAAATCGGCACCTCCGGCGTGGCGATTCTGGCCAAGTACTACGGCATCCCCTTCTACACCCTGGGTCCCACCTCCACCGTGGACATGAGCTGCCCCGACGGCGGCCATATTAAAATTGAGCTGCGCGACCCCAACGAGATCAAGGAGAAGTTCTATGCCGAACCCATGGCGCTGAAAGAAGTCAAGTGCTACAACCCCGCGTTTGACGTAACCGATCACAATCTGGTCACCGGCATCATCACGGAAAAGGGCATCTGCTACCCGCCGTTCTCCGACAGCCTGAAAAAGTTGTTTGAATAATTCCGGATTACGGTCGAAAGACTGTAAATAAAAATTTTTGAGGAACATTGGATCGTGAAAGGAGCAAAATTCATGAAAAAGAAGCTCAAGGTAATCCTGTCCGTTTTGTCCCTGGTCGCCATTATGGTGTCCCTTGTGGGCTGCGGCAATTCCGGCAAGTCTGCTTCCGCCGCCAAGTCTGCTTCCGGCAAAACCAAGCTGAAAATCTGCATCATTACTTCCTCCGGCGTGGATGACGGCTCTTTCAACCAGAATTGCTATGAGGGCATTCAGGATTTTCTGAAAAGCCACTCCGACTGTAAGGTCACCGACATCAAGGAATCCGATTACAACCAGTTGATCCCCACTGTGCAGAAAGTGGTCGGCGACTACGACGTATTCGTGCTGCCCGGCTACAACTTTGCCGGCATCGGCGACATCGCCAAAGCCAATCCCACGAAAAAGTTCATCGTGGTGGACTCCACCATCACCGACTCCAAGGGCAAGAAAGTCACTCTGGACAATGTTTACACCATGACCTTTGCCGAGCAGGAGGGCGGCTTCTTCGCGGGTGTCGCCGCCGCGCTGACCACCAAGGCCAACAAGGTCGCCGTCGTCAACGGCATGGCCTTCCCCTCCAACATCAACTATGAGTATGGCTTCATGTCCGGCGTGAACTATGCAAACGCCAAATACGGCACCAAAGCCAAGTGTGTGGAGCTGCCCTCTTACGCGGGCACCGATCTCAAGGGCAAGAAAGTCGGCGGTAACTATATCGGCGACTTTACCGATGAAAACACCGGCAAGGTGGTCGGTTCCGCGCTGATCAATAAGGGCTGCGATATCCTGTTTGTGGCGGCCGGCGCCGCGGGCAACGGCGTGTTTACCGCCGCGAAGGAAGCCAAGGACGTGTATGTCATCGGCTGTGACGTCGATCAGTTTAAGGACGGTAAAAACGGCTCTTCCAACATCATTTTGACCTCCGCGCTGAAGGTCATGGATGTCAACGTACAAAAACAGCTGACCGCCATCTATAACGGCACCTTCAAGGGCGGCGACGCAATGCTGAACGCAGGCACCGATTCCACCGGCTATGTTTCCGAAAAAGGCCATCAGCAGCTGTCCGACGACGCTCTGGCCAAGCTGGCCGATTGCTACAAGCTGGCCAAGGCGGGCACCATTAAGCCGGCTTCCAGCACCAACGGCTATACACCCACCAATTTCCCGGGTTTAAAATAAGTAAGGAGAATTTCAAATGGCAAAAGAATCTATTTCCGCAAGTATTTCCCTGGACGAGGGCAACGAGATCGCCAAGGTTGTCCTGATGCCCGGCGATCCCCTGCGCGCCAAGTTCGTTGCGGAGCACTATCTGGAAAATCCGGTGTGCTTTAACACGGTTCGCAACATGCTGGGTTACACTGGAACCTACAAGGGCAAAAAAATTTCCGTCATGGGCAGCGGCATGGGCATTCCGTCCATGGGCCTCTATGCCACGGAACTTTACACGCAGTTTGACGTGGACGCCATTATCCGCATCGGTTCCGCCGGCGGGCTGTGCGATCGGGTCAAGCTGCGGGACGTGGTCATCGCCATGGGTGCGTCCACCAATTCCGCTTACGGCGAGGGGTACGATTTTCCCGGCCTGCTGGCTCCCGTCGCGGACTACGGAATGCTTGCCGACGCTGTGAAGGCGGCAGAGGAACTGAAGGTTCACGCCGTGGTCGGCTCCGTTTATTCTTCCGATCATTTTTACTATCCCCGCCCCAACATCAATCAGCAGCTGCGTGACATGGGACAGCTGGCGGTGGAAATGGAAACCGCGGGCCTTTACTGGACGGCTATCGGCTGCCATAAGAAGGCGCTGAGCCTGCTGACGATTTCCGATCACCTCTTTACCGGCGAGGCAATGACCGCCCTGGAGCGGCAGGAATCGTTCCACGATATGATGGAAGTAGCACTGGAAACCGCCTGGCATACTGTAGACTGATGTCTTTCAGTGCTGCCCCTCCCGCGTGTTCGCGGGAGGGACAGCACTGCGTACTTTCCGGGCTGTGCCCGGCCGCTCCGCAAAGGTCAGCGGAGTATCAAAATCCCGCTCTGGAAAAGCGAGGGGAGTTAACATGGAAGATTACGTTGTGGAAATGCGCCACATTACGAAGCGTTTTCCGGGCATTGTTGCCAATGACGACGTCAGCATTCAGGTCAGGCGCGGCGAAGTCTACGCGCTGCTGGGCGAAAACGGCGCAGGCAAATCCACGCTGATGAGCATGCTCTTCGGCATGTATCAGCCTGACGGAGGAGAAATTCTGATCGGGGGAAAGCCCGTTCACTTCCGTTCCTCCAACGACGCCGCCGCCCACAGCATCGGCATGGTTCATCAGCATTTCAAGCTGGTAGGCAACTACACAGTGGCGGAAAATATCGTGCTGGGCGTGGAGCCTATGAAAAAGGCGCTGGGGCTTTTCCCCTGCGTGGATTTGAAAACGGCCAACCGCCAGATTGCGGAATTGTCCAGAAACTACGGTCTGGAAGTCAATCCCACGGACAGGATTGAGGACATTCCCGTCTCCGTCCGGCAGCGCGTGGAAATTCTGAAGATGCTCTACCGCAAGGCGGAGATCCTGATCTTCGACGAGCCCACCGCCGTCCTGACGCCGCAGGAGATTGAATTCCTGCTGAAAATTATCGACGGCCTGCGCCAAAGCGGCAAAACTATCATCCTGATTACCCATAAAATCGAAGAAATTAAGAAAATTGCGGATCGCTGCGCCATTCTGTACCGCGGGCGTCTGGTGGATGTGCTGGACGTAAAGTCCTCTTCCCCGCAGGAAATGGCCAACCTGATGGTGGGCCGCGAAGTGGACTTTAATTCCCATAAGTCTCCCGCGAACTTCCGGAAAACCATCTTGGAAGTGGAGCATCTGACCGTACGCAACGCCAACAAATTTGAGGTGGTCAAGGACGTGTCCTTTGGCATCCGGGGCGGCGAGATCTTTGCCATCGCGGGCGTCTCCGGCAACGGCCAGGTGGAGGTCGCCGACGCCATCGCCGGGATGATGAAAGTTTCCGGCGGCACCGTGAAATTCTGCGGCCGGGATATTACAAATCTTCCCATCCGACAGCGGACGGAGGCCGGCATCTCCTATATTCCGGAAGATCGGCAGGGCACGGGCGTGTTTCTGGATTTCAATCTGGGGGACAATTTGGCCCTGCGGAAATACTACAAGGCACCGTTTGCCCACAGGGGGATTCTCCGCTTCAGTCAGTTTGCATCCTACGCCAACGATCTGATTGACCGCTACGACATCCGCTGCGGCCAGGGGCGGAAAACCTCCCTGCGCTCCATGAGCGGCGGCAATCAGCAGAAGGCGATTATCGCGCGCGAAATTGAAGAACACGCAAAGCTCATCATCTTCGTGCAGCCCACCCGCGGGCTGGACATCGGCGCCATTGAGAACATTCACCGTCAGATTCTGGCGGAGCGCGACCGCGGCGTCGCCATTCTACTGGTCTCCCTGGAGCTGGATGAAATTATGGAGCTGGCGGATACCATCGGCGTCATTTACAATGGCCAGCTCCTGAAAACCGCGCCGGCCAGCACCCTGACTTCCCACGATGTCGGCCGGTACATGATGGGGGTGAAGGAAGCATGAAAGGGAAAAACAGTCCTCACCGCTTTGCGGCTCTGCTGGACAGCGAAAAATGGTCCGGCATCAGCATCCCCATCCTCAGCGTTATCCTGTCCCTGATCACCGCCAGCATCATGCTGCTGATTATGGGAAAGAACCCGCTGATTGCCTTTCTCAGCTTCCTGCAGGGCTCCGGCTTTGTCCCCAAGGCAAGCTATGGCGGCGGCAGCGGCATCCTGACTGATTTTTTTCAGTTTCTCAGCATCATGGCCCCCATGCTGCTGGCCTCTCTGGGCTTTATCATGGCATTCCGCTCCGGTCTTTTCAACATCGGCATTTCCGGTCAAATGCTGGCCTCCGGCTTCCTGGCCACGGCGCTCGTCGGATACGGCCATATGAGCTCCTGGCTGGCAAAGCCGCTGGTCTTGCTCATTGGAATTGTGGCAGGCGGCCTGCTGGGCGCATTCGTCGGTTTTCTGAAGTACCGTTTTAACGTGCATGAGGTGGTTTCCACCATTATGCTGAACTACATCATCAGCTATCTCACCGGCTTTTTCATCGACGACCGCTTTGTCGATCCGCTGACCCGTTCCATGCGAATCTGCTCCGAGCAAGCCCGCCTGACATGGGACAACGTGACCATCGGCGGCGTCTACTGCAGCATCCCGCTGGGCATTTTTGTGGCGCTGGCCGTGGCGTTCGCGGTGAAATTCATTTTTGATAAAACCGTGTTCGGCTTTGAGCTGCGGGCAGTTGGATCCAATCCCATCTGCGCAAAATACACCGGCATTCAAGTGGGCCGCCGCATCGTCGTGGCGCTGATGCTCTCCGGTATGCTGGCAGGTCTTGCGGGCGTTACCTATTATTGCGGTTACTTCAACACCATCGTCCCCAAGACGCTGCCCTCCCTGGGCTATGACGCCATCGCGGTGGCGCTGCTGGGCAATTCCAGCCCCATCGGCTGCATCTTCTCCTCCGTCCTGATTACGATTTTCCAAAACGGCAGCGACTACATGAGCTCTACCCTCGGCGTCGCCAAGGAGATTGCCTCGCTGATCACCGGAATCCTGCTGCTGTTCTCCGCCTGCGGCGGATATTTCCGATATCTGGCTCACCGAAAGCTGGAAGCCGCAGAGGACGCAGAGCTGGCACGGAAAACCGCCGCAGAGGCCGCAAAGGAGTCCGCTGAGGCGCCTGCCGCCGAAAACGGCGGCGGAGAGGAGGGGAAATAGCCATGCAAAAAGTATTCATCGACGGCCTCTCTTTTGCCATGCCGCTGTTCATCATGGCCATCGGCGGTATCTACTCTGAAAAGAGCGGCGTCACCAACCTAGCCGTGGAGGGCTTTCAGGGTTTCGGCGCTTTTGTCGGCGCGCTGGTTGCCGTGATGCTGATGCCCAGTATGGGCAGCGGCTCTCAGGCGGTCATTTATCTCGCCATGCTGGCGGCGTTCGTCGGCGGCGGCATCTACGCCTGCATCCACGCCCTTTTGTGCGTAAAATTCCGCGCCAATCAGGTCATCAGCGGCGTCGTAGTCAACATTCTGGCGGTGGCGCTGACGTCTTTTCTGACCAGCGCAGTGAACAAATCCCTGACCGGGCAGGCCTCCAACAAATTCATTTTGGGTGTCTGCGACCGTTTCGACATTCCCGGTCTGAGCAAAATCCCCTTCATCGGCGCGCTGTTTCGCAGCATGTACTCCTTTGAGCTCGTCATTCTGGTCATCGCCTTTCTGGCATGGTACCTCATGTATAAAACCAAGTTCGGCATGCGGATGCGCGCCTGCGGCGAAAACCCGCAGGCGGTGGACGCGGCGGGCGGCAATGTGAACCGTACGCGGTTTATCTCCGTGATGCTCTCCGGCGCGCTGAGCGGCGTCGGCGGCATCTGCTATGCCTACTCCATCTCCGCCAACTTCTCCCCCAGTATCTACATGGGCTACGGCTACCTGGCCATTGCGGCCATGATTTTCGGCAACTGGAATATTCTTCCCACTGCGGCGGTCTGCCTGTTTTTCGGGTTCGCCAAATCCGGCGGCTATCAGCTCTGCCTGCACATGGGGCTCTCCAGCAACTATTCCGATCTGTTCCTGATGCTGCCCTATATCCTCACCCTGCTTCTGCTGGTGTTTTTCTCCAAGAAAAATCACCCGCCCAAGGCGGCAGGCGAAGCGTACGACGCCGGAAAGCGGTGAGCGGATGAAAACTGCCATCATCGGAACCGGCGGAATCGCGCGGGTACATGCCGCCGCGCTTCAGGAGCTCGGACACACGATTTCCCTTGTCACGGGACACAGCGCCGCCGAAGCGGAGCTGTTCGCCGGGGAAGTGGGCTGCGGCCGCTTTTCCGACCATCTGACCCAAGAGATGCTGGCAGATGTGGACTGCGTCCACATCTGCGTCCCCCCCGAAAATCACGCGGAATTTATAAAAACCTGTCTCAGCGCCGGCAGGCACATTCTGTGCGAAAAGCCACTGTCCCTCTCCGCGGACGAAGCCGCGGAGCTGGCCGCTCTGGCAAAGGCCCGGGGTATTGTTGCGGCGGTAAACTTCAACAACCGCTTCTATCCCGCCTGCGACCGGGTGCGGAGCGCCGCCGCGGACATGGATCGCATTGTGTTGGTGCAGGGGCACTACCGGCAGGAATTTCACATTCTGCCCGCGCAGTATTCCTGGCGCTACCGGGAGGCTCTTCGCGCCACCACGGAAATCGGCTCTCACTTTATCGATTTGATGCGCTATCTCACCGGGCTGGAAGCGGAGGCCGTCAGCGCCTCATTTCTGAACGCAACGCCGGATCGCCGGGTGCGGGACGGCATAATGTACGCCGACGGCGAGGGCGAGCCCGTCACCGTCTCCAGCGAGGATGCCGCCGCAGTCATGTTCCGCCTTACCGGCGGGGCGCTGGCAAGTGCGGTATTCTCCGAAATTTCTCCCGGGCGCAGCAATGATCTGACCATTGAAATTTCTTCTCCGGGCAAATCCGTATCCTGGTGTTCCGAGCGGCCTTACGAAACCGTTACCGGCGAACCGGGCGGCGGCTTGGTTCACCGGTGCGACGCTTTCGGCGGCGGATTTTCCGATACCTTTCGGGACGGCTTTCAGGCATTTTACCAAACTGTGGAATCAGGCATTCCGGATCCCCGCCTGGCCACATTTCAGGACGGCGCCGTCAACGCCGCCGTCTGTGCGGCCATTTTAGAAAGCGCTCATTCCAACGGCGAATTCGTGGAGGTGCGGAGATGAGGGATTCACGCGCGCAGGAATTGATCGCATTTTATCAAATGAAGATGCTGCCAGGCGAGGGCACCTACGTCCGGGAATTCTACCGCTCCGGACAGACCGCGGCCGGCGGGCTTTCCGCCATTTACGGCCTTTACTGCGCAGATCCGCCCAGCTTTTCCAATTTCCACCGGCTGACCCGAGACGAGGTATGGAGCTGGTACGAGGGCGATCCCATTGAACTTTTTCTGCTTTTCCCGGACGGCAGCACCCGCACCGTAACTCTTGGCCGCAGCGTGAAAACCGGTCAGGTTTACCAATTCACCATCCCCGCCGGAACCTGGCAGGGCGGCCGTCTTAAAGACGGCGGCAGCTACGCGCTGTATGGCTGTACCGTGGCGCCGGCGTTTACCCCCGACTGTTTTGAGCTGGGACGGCGCGCGGATCTGACGGTGCGGTATCCCGGCGCCGTAAAAATCATTGCGGAATTGACGGCAGACTGAAAGCAGCGGCAAAAGGAACCGCGAAGCATTGGCGCGGGACGGTCAGAAAACAAACTTTCGGCGGGATCGGCGTGGCATAAGTCACGCCGATCCCGCTGTATTTACGGCATTCCGCCGCTGCGCAGGGAAATACGGATTTTACCCGCAGGGGATAAAATGGATTCTAACAGGGAGGCGCCTGTCCCCTTTGGCATCTCTCAAGATGACGCGGCGTTCTCCGCATAGGCAAACGCGCCGATTGTCCGCAGGCCGTATTTCTCCGCCGCGGCGGGCAGGAATTTCCGCACCGCCTCCGTGGCGACGCCGCAGCCCCAGAGGGAGTCGTCAAACACGCAGCAGCTCAGCATGGCGTCCGGGGTGTTCTCCTCGTGAATGCCGGTAATCCACACGTCCCCCACATAGCGCCCGCCGGCGTAAACCGTTTTCCCGTAACTGGACGCGCCGGGGCGCAGCGTCCGACGGAAATTTTCCACCGCCGCATCCTCCGTCTCGGGGCCGCCGGGCAGCATTCTCCGGATTTTCCCGTCCCGCGTCCGCCGGAAATACTCCCGGACATGCGCCTCCGTCCGCTCCCGCAGCTCTACCGTTCCGGGGGCTTCGCCGCCCGTTTTCCCCCGCGGCAGGATATTTCTCCGCTTCCCGCCGCCGACCAAACACAACGGCTGATTTTTTTGAAAAGCTTCTATTTTTCTATTGACAAGCTGCGTAATGCAGCATACTGTATAAAATATAGTATTTGTTTTGTATAGAAAGGAGGTTTCCATAGATACCCAGCGAAAGAAGGGCGTGCTGGAGATCTGTGTTCTGACGGCACTGTAAAGGGATTCAGCCTGCGGCTACCGGATTGTGGGGGATGTCTCCCCCTGCATCGAGATCTCCGAATCCACGCCGTACCCCATCCTGCGGCGGCTGGAGGGCAGCGGCTGCGTCTCCACTTTTACCCGGGAACACAACGGACGGCTGCGGAAGTATTCCCGCATTGAGGAACCGTGTCGGGAGAAAATCCGGAGATTTTTAGGCGAAGCGGAAGAAATGAAACGAATTGATCAATACGTTGAGGAGGCGGCAGAAGTGTGAACCAAAACTGATCGGAATTCCTTTTGTGTTTCCATAAGGAAATTATAAGGAGAATGATTATGCGTATCAAAAAAATCACTCAAAAGCACCGGGGGATTCTCTGTCTCAGCGCAGTGATGTACTTAATTTGCGCCGGGATTGATACTGCCTTTGCAATAATTCTTGGAAATATTGTAGACAGTTCTGTGGATCTGCAGATGCATAAGCTGCTGGTAAGCACGGCAATCTCCATGGGGCTGGTGGCAGGAAGCCTACTTTTTGAGTGGCTGGCAATTGTAGCGCAGCGCGGCTATGTCATGCGCTGTGTGACGGAACTCAAAGCGTCTCTGATGCAGAGCTTTTTTCGCAGGGAGCTGCCCGCCTTTCACAAAGAGTCGAATTCGTATTACCTGAATATCCTCTCGAATGATGTGGATCTGGTGGAGAGCGACTATCTGCTGAAAAAGCCGCTGCTGCCCTATCTGGCCGGACAGTTCCTTTTTTCCGTCGTGGCATTGTTCTATCTCAGCTGGAAGGCTACCCTGCTCTTTTTTCTCCTGTTCCTGCTGCCGATTTTTGTGCCGCAGCTTCTGGATCGGATTCTGGCAAAGCGGAAAGCGGCCCTCTCCGTCGCCAATGAGGATTTTACCTTTGAACTGAAAGAGCAGATTCAGGGTATGTCGGACATTGTGACCTGTCTCTCTATTCCCGCCTTTTTCAAAAAATTTACCCATGCCAATGAAACGCAGCAGAAGGCGAAAAAGGCAGCCGGAGAGACAGAATCTTTTGTCCAGATCGCTGCGGGTGCCTGCGGATTTGTTGCGCAGCTTGGCTGCATGGCCATCGGCGGAATTTTTGTGATTCGCGGAGAGCTGCGTATTGGCGAGCTAATCGCCGCCGTCCAACTTTTGAATTCCGTATTTTCACCCATTACCCGCTTCTCCAGCACCCTTGCGTGTATGTCCGGGTCCAAGCACGTGCGGGAAAAGGTTGATGCGGAACTGCAGGCGGAGCTTCCGCCGGCCGCGTCAGCAGAACCGGCGCTCTCGGGTGAAATCCGGTTTCAGAAGCTCTCCGTCGCTTACACGCCTGAAAAGCCCGTTCTTCAAAATTTTGATCACACCTTTTCAGAGGGGAAAATTTATGCGGTAATCGGCAGCAGCGGCAGCGGGAAGACAACGCTGATCAGCTGCCTGTTAAAAATATACGAAGATTACACAGGCAATATTTTCATCGGAGACAGGGATATTCGGGATCTTCCCGCAGCGGATGTCTACCAATATATCGGACTTGTTCCGCAAAATCCGTATCTCTTTAATGATACGCTCTCGCAAAATATCACATTGGGCGGAGATTACTCGGAGGAGGAACAGTCTGCCGTCATTGACCGCGTCTGTCTGCAGAAATTTGCCTCCGCCTCGCGGGAAAAGCTGGGCGACAGCGGAGCAAACGTCTCCGGCGGGGAAAAGCAGCGAATTGCCTTGGCCCGCGCTCTGATCCGGCACCCCAAGGTGTTGGTTTTCGACGAGCCGACGGCAGCGCTGGATCCCACCACAAGGGACTCCATCAACGAATTGATTTTTTCTCTGGACGGCTATATGCGCATCGTCATCACCCACGATCTGCGCGAGGAATATCTCTCTCACTTTGACGAGGTCGTTTCGTTGGGATGCAATCCAAATGATCATTTATACGGAGCGCATAATCGGCTGACTGCGTTGCCTTCCGAAAGCGGATCACAGGAAATTCTTCATTCAGACCAAGAGGCAGCGTGTTCTGGGCGTTGTCAGAGTGAGGGCTTTGAAAAAGCCGATGAATCGTCATCTGCTACGCGCCTGCCTTCAGACGCAGTGCCGGGTTGATAAAATGGAAAATGCCACGGACGAGGAGGACGGCCGGTCGGCGGTTAATCGCGCGATTGTATTGTAATCATCCGCGTATTGGACGTAACAGCCCCTCTTTAAAAAGCAGGCGCCCCGGCATCTTTTTTAACGGCGCAGACGCGCTGCCGCCGCCGGTACTCCAAAGCCGCTGCGCACCACGGCGCTCTGCGCTGCGGCAGCTTTGCTGCGCTCCGTTCAAAATCCAACACCCGTCAAAGGGCACGCAGAGCTGAAGCCGGCTCTGCGTGCCCTTTCATCAAACAAAATGCGGGAACAGCCTGCGCAAAGGTTTTTTCTGCGGAGAGAGGGGAAGAGAAGAACGTGAAAAGCATCAGCTCTGCCGAATCCCCGACCGATGCGGCATTGACCTGCAGCGCACGGGGGTGGGCAACGCACCTCCATCAGGCATTCGCGTTTTCCTTTTCAATGTTCCAATTTTAAGTTTTTTGCTCAGGCTCCGTTCGTAAAACCAAAAGGCTCGTCTATTCAGGCTGAAATCGCGCCTGACTGCGTTAAAAATGCTCGGAACACGGGGAGGATGTCTGCGCCTTTTTCCCCAGGCACCATTTTATCCCGGAAATCCGTCATTTTTTCATTTACAGACAAGCCCGGGTATTTCCCCTGCCCCAACGGTGCCGACAGCCGGCACCGCGCCAAGTGCTGTAAATTTTGCACGGGTTTCCCGATGGTGTTCGGGCCATAGAAGTCTCAGCTGAATAATGAGCGCAAAACGTCAACGCCAGACTGTGAAGGAAGATTCCGAGAAGATACAGAAAATTACCGCCGTGGAAGGGCGGGCGAAGATTGCGCAGGGACTTCACGATTGCATCGGACGCGGACCCGCCGTAAAACAAGGATTGCCGTCGTTATATGGGGTTGCCCTATGCAAAAAGCATATGTTTTATAGTGATAATCATTTGTTTTATGTCGAGTTTGACAATTGACCTTTTTATTCGGACTCTATACAATAAAAACAATTAAAAAAAGGCGTGCAGAAAGGGGCAGGATTGGTATGACTCGTATGTTTTCCACAAATTCTATGATGACGGGTTACACGTCTGCCAATTTCGCAGAGGCTTGCTCCGCCTGCGCGCACAATGCTCATAAAGCTACGATTACTCTGCTTCTGGACGCCATGATTATGGCGTCCATTATTATTGCTCTGATCAGCCTGAATTCCGTAATTCTGGTACTGAACGCCGTACTGCTGGCCGTCTTGCTGCTGGCCGTGCTGCTGATTATGAGGGAATTGAATATGCGCAGAGGGCAGCCATCTTATTAGCCTTATCATTGGGAAATTTGAAAGCGGCTGCGCATCTGCGCAGCCGCTTTTTTTATATAAATTCCGATCAAATTTCAATAAGAAGGAGAATAAAAGTTATGAAAAAGAAAATGTTCAGTCTCTTGATGGCAGTTGCATTGGTGGTTGGCGTGCTTGCCGGCTGCGGCAGCAACAGCAACGGGAGTGCATCCACAGCGTCATCCGACGGTTCCTCCACTGGAAAAAACGCCGTCAAAATCGGAGGCATCGGGCCCATATCCGGAAGCAACGCCGTTTATGGACTTGCCACCCGCAACGGCGCCCAGATTGCCGTTAATGAAATTAACAAGAAGGGCGGCCTTCAATTTCAGCTGAACTTTCAGGATGATGAGGGGGATCCTGAAAAGGGCGTCAACGCATACCACAAGCTTAAGGACTGGGGAGCACAGATTCTTTATGGCTGCACGACTTCCGACTCCTGTGCCGCCGTTGCCTCCGAAACCTATGCGGACCGCTGTTTTCAACTGACGCCGTCTGCTTCTTCCGCAACGGTAACAGAGGGCAAGAACAATGTTTTCCAGCTCTGCTTTACCGATCCCGGACAGGGCGCTGCTGCCGCCCGGTACATTGGGAAAAACCGGCTGGGGAAAAAGGTCGCCGTGATTTACAACAACTCCGATCCCTATTCCACTGGAATTTACAACGCTTTTGCGTCTGAAGCGGGCAAACAGTCCTTCAAAATCGTCAGCACCACCACATTTCCCGGTGACAGCACAACCGATTTTTCCGTGCAGCTGAATGATGCAAAGAAAGCCGGCGCGGATCTGATCTTTATGCCGATCTACTATACTCCCGCGTCCCTGATTCTCGCGCAGGCAAAGAGCATGGGGTATCAGCCCTCTTTCTTTGGCTGTGACGGTATGGACGGCATTCTCTCCATGGAGGGCTTTGACGCCTCTCTCGCCGAGGGGCTGATGCTTATGACACCGTTCAGCGCCTCCGCTTCCGACAGCGCCACCAAAAATTTTGTCAGCGCCTACAGGAAATCTTACAAAGAGACGCCCAACCAGTTTGCGGCCGATGGTTATGACTGTATCTACGCGCTTTACAACGCCTGCAAAAAGGCAGATGTCACTGCAAATACGAGCACCCCTGACGTCTGTAAAAAACTGATTAAGACGTTTACTTCCGCCGATTTTGCCTTTAGCGGTTTGACCGGTTCCAATATGACTTGGTCCGCCAAGGGCAATGTTTCCAAAAATCCTGTTGCTGTCCGGATTGAAAACGGCAAATATGTTACCATGTAAGTCTTTTGTTTAGATCGAGAAACAAAGCGGATGCTTTCTTTTTCCGGGAAAGCGCGGAAAATCGAAGCAATTTTCGGCAGCCCAAACTTTATTAACAGCAATTTTCTTGAAAAAGCAGGTGTCTTTCAATGATGATTCTATCAAACCTCATCAGCGGGATCAGCCTTGGCAGCATTTATGCCATGATTGCTTTGGGATATACCATGGTATACGGGATTGCAAAAATGCTGAATTTTGCTCACGGCGATGTGATTATGGTGGGCGGCTATATGGTTTTCTGCTCCACCGCCTACCTGGGCTGGGGGCCGGTTCCCGCAATCCTGCTGGCCGTTGTGGTCTGCACGATTCTGGGGATTGCCGTGGAGCGGCTGGCCTACAAGCCGCTCCGGGACGCCCCTTCCCTGGCGGTGCTGATCACCGCCATCGGGGTCAGTTACTTTCTGGAAAACGCGGCCCTTCTGATTTGGGGATCCGATCCAAAGGTGTTCCATTCCGTTGTCTCCCTTCCCACAATGCTTCTGTTCCATGGCAAACTGTCCATTACCGGCACCGCAGTGGTTACGATTATCTCCTGTCTGGTCATTATGACTGCGCTGATGCTGTTTACCGGAAGAACAAAAATGGGAAAGGCCATGCGTGCCGTGTCTGAGGACAAGGGAGCGGCACAGCTCATGGGAATTGATATTAACACAACGATCTCCCTGACGTTCGCCATTGGCTCCGGCCTTGCCGCCGTTGCCGGTGTGCTACTGTGCTCCGCCTATCCGACGCTGATGCCCACAACGGGCGCCATGCCGGGCATCAAAGCCTTTACGGCCGCCGTGTTCGGAGGGATCGGATCGATCCCCGGCGCCATGATAGGCGGAATCCTGCTGGGGATCATTGAGATTTTCAGTAAGGCCTATATTTCCACGCAACTGTCCGATGCCATCGTATTCGGGGTGCTGATCGTGGTTCTTCTGGTAAAGCCCACGGGACTTCTGGGCAAACCCATCTATGAGAAAGTGTGAAGTGAGGAGGATGACAAAAAAATTACAGTCCCTGAGCCGCACCGCCCGCAGCAATACCATTACTTATGGCATGGTGATCGCTGCGTATGTGGTTTTAATGATTCTGCAGGCCGGCGGAAACATTTCCAGCTCTCTGTCCGGAATGTTGGTGCCAATCTGCGCCTATATCGTTATGGCAGTCTCCCTGAACCTGACTGTGGGAATCATGGGGGAGCTGTCCCTGGGCCACGCGGGATTCATGAGCGTGGGGGCGTTCAGCGGGATCATCACCGCGGTTTCCCTGCAAAATTCCGTTTCCTCCGGCGGTCTTCGCCTGACGGCGGCAATTCTGGCAGGCGGAATATTTGCCGGCATTGTCAGCCTGATTGTCGTGATTCCCGTCCTGCGGCTTCAGGGAGACTATCTGGCTATTGTGACGCTGGCTTTCGGGGAAATTATTAAAAATATCATCAATTGCCTGTATGTCGGGAGGGACTGCCACGGTCTCCATGTCAGCATGTCCAGCGCCGCTCTGATGAGAATGGATGCCGCTACCGGCAGAACCATCCTCCAGGGGCCCATGGGAGCTGTCGGCGTGATGCAGCTGTCCTCCCTGACCGCCGGATTTCTTCTCATCATGCTCACATTGGTTGTGGTTCTGAATTTTGTGAACAGCCGGGCCGGCCGGGCCGTTATGGCGCTGCGGGATAACCGCATTGCCGCTGAATCCATTGGAATTCACATTGCCAAATATAAAATGACGGCATTTGTTATCTCCGCCGTCCTTGCGGGAATGGCCGGCGCCCTGTATGCTATGAATTTTTCCACCATCGCAGCACAGAAATTTGACTTCAATACCTCGATCCTGATCCTGGTCTTTGTGGTGCTGGGGGGCATCGGCAATATCCGCGGTTCCATCAT
This sequence comes from Dysosmobacter sp., assembly GCA_041859815.1. Classification (GTDB taxonomy): domain Bacteria; phylum Bacillota; class Clostridia; order Oscillospirales; family Oscillospiraceae; genus Oscillibacter. The sequence goes on from JBFLFX010000001.1 coordinate 28,851, forward strand.
TGCCGCCGCGGCTCTGACGATTCTGCCCGAGCTGCTGCGCCAGTTCAGCGATTACCGGATGCTGGTTTATTCCATTGTGCTGATCCTTGTGATGCTAGTCACCAACAATCCGGCCAACAAAACGTTCTTTTCCCGCCTGCGCAGCCGGATTGCCGGAAGGCAAGGAAATAAGGAGGTGTCCGAAAATGTCCTCTAAAGTGATTTCTGCTCCGTCTGATCCCATACTCCCGGAGCGGGAGCCGGACAAGTCCCCTATCTTAAAATGTGAGCATTTAGGAATCACCTTCGGTGGCCTGAAGGCCGTGGAGGACTTTAATCTGACGGTCGGCCGCGCCGAAATCGCCGGCCTGATCGGTCCCAACGGCGCCGGAAAAACCACCATTTTCAACTTACTCACCAAGGTCTATCAACCGACTTCCGGTACGATTCTGTTGAACGGCAAAGATACGCATGCCATGACAACGATTCAGGTGAATTGTGCCGGAATTGCCCGGACTTTCCAGAATATCCGGCTTTTTGACAACCTCAGCGTAGAGGATAACGTAAAGGTTGGAATGAACAGGGACCTGAAATACGGATTGTGGAGCGGAATTCTCCGCCTGCCCGGTTACTGGAAAGAGGAGAGGGCCGCCCACGAGCGGTCGCTGAAGCTATTGTCCCTGTTTCATATGCAGGATCTGGCAGGCGCAAAGGCCGGCTCCCTTCCTTACGGAGCGCAGCGCCGTCTGGAAATCGTCCGGGCGCTGGCCACCCGGCCCAGCCTCCTTTTGCTGGACGAGCCGGCCGCGGGGATGAATCCCTCGGAGACGCTGGAGCTGATGGAAAATATTCGAAGAGTCCGGGATGCCTTTCACATCGCGATTCTGCTCATTGAGCATGATATGAATCTCGTTATGAACATTTGCGAGGGAATCTGCGTGCTGAATTTTGGCCATGTCATCGCAAAGGGAACCCCCGGGGAGATTCAGTCCGATCCTTCCGTCATTGAGGCGTATCTGGGCAGGAAGAAGGAGGCGTAAAATGGAACCCATTTTAAAAGTTGAGGATATCAATGTTTATTACGGCGGGATCCATGCCATTCAGGGGGTTTCCTTTGAAGTTTATACCGGAGAAATCGTCACGCTGATTGGAGCCAACGGCGCCGGCAAGTCAACCACACTGAATACAATTTCCGGCCTCCTGCACAGCAAAACCGGATCCATCTCCTTTGCAGGAAAAAATCTTGCCAAGGTCCCGCCTCACAGAATTGTCAGGCACGGCCTTGCGCAGGTGCCTGAGGGGCGGCGTGTATTTTTGCAGATGAGCGTGCAGGAAAATCTGGAGATGGGCGCTTACAGCAGACCGAATTCCGGGATCCCGGCAGATCTGGAGATGGTATACGGGCTGTTTCCCAGACTCAAAGAACGGCGCCGTCAGGTTTCCGGGACCCTGTCCGGCGGCGAGCAGCAGATGCTGGCCATGGGCCGGGCTTTGATGAGCCACCCGAAGCTTCTAATGCTGGACGAACCGTCCATGGGCTTGGCGCCCATCCTGGTGGAGGAGATTTTTGAAATTATTCGCAGCCTCCATAAAACAGGTTCCACCATTTTGCTGGTGGAGCAAAACGCACAGATGGCGCTGTCTCTTGCAGACCGGAGTTACGTTCTGGAAACCGGGAAAATTGTTACGACGGGAACCGGCGCGGAACTGCTGGCTTCCCCGGCAATTAAAAGAGCATATCTCGGGGGCTGATTCGCCTCGGCTCACGCAGAAGGCACGGCCGGCAGGTTTCTTCGCGGGAGGAAGTTGTGATACGCCATTCCGAAAGGAGCCAAGGAACCGTGCCAAAAGGAAAGGGCTCCGTTTGAAACGGGAGTGAAAACCTTATCAAAAGCGGCCCTGCCCAAAGGGCAGGGCCGCTTTTCGCATAAAATGTCAGCAAATTTGACCCGGCCTTTTTCGTTCGGCATATCTTCTTCGCGCGTATTCCCTCCGGCGCAGTCAATGGTTTTGATATTTCCACGCTTACGGCCCCATGCTTCAAATCTGATTCCGCCGCCGCGCCGATTGTCAGTCTGATTTGCGGCGGAGAAATGAAATCCATTGTGTCCATTACGCTTCTGGCTTTCTGCGCGTTCTGCTTTGCCGGAATTATGAGCTGTGCAAATGCCTGAATGCGGTTCTGAACGCGCCGATGTCCATTGTAAGGGCGGCGGGAGGACGATTGCCAGCAGCATGTCTTACCACCATAGCAGTCACGACAGGAGGCTCTTTCCCCTCCATCATCATATAGGGGAGGCGGCCCCTGTCCCAGGGTAGCGCATACAACGGGAAGCGGAGAGCGGGGCCCGTCCTCCAGAACGCCGGAGGCCTGTACCGGAACACTGCCGAATTGCGGAGTTGCAACGGTTTTGGCCTTCCGGGGCCCGGCGTCATTTCGAGAAGTCCGGAGAATCCGCCGGCAAAAGCCGGAGCCTTGACAGAGGAGGGGCTGACCTGCTATATATTGACGGAATCCTATGGATCCCCCGCCGTTACGTTGACCGGAAACCCGGAATGTGATATCGTCATAATTGACAAAATTGCGGGCGTAAAGGCGGCCATTTTCGATCGCCGCATCTTCAGGGCGAGGGCTTCATCGCTCTTGAGGATCACCGCCCGGCGCGCCGGGCTTTCGGCAGGCTGCCGCGGGACTGTCACCATCCATCCGGGAAGCGGAAAAGGCCGGCTGGATCCGGTTTTTTATGCGCCGCGGCATTCGGATCTTTCGGCAAAGCCTCTGCTTCCCACCCACATAAATCGTCGTGGACCGGAACTTTTGGAGGAGGGAGTCCACCTGACAAAAATCGGCGGCAACACCGACCTGACGGCGAGCGCGCCATGGAGGAAAATCGGATGCCGGCAGAGCCGATTGAGCGCTTCCTGCGGGAGGCCGCTCCCCTTAAAAGCCTTACGGCTTTCAGTGCCGGCTACGGCAGCCAGCCGCGATTCAATGAATCCGGCAAGTGTATCAGCCCGACTTATTCCATCCCCCGCAGACTGCGTCAGCTTGTGAACGCCTTTGTCGAAAAACAGACTGCCGCTGGAACAGGCCCTGATGCCGGTTGCTTCCAATCCTGCCGGCGTGCCGAAGCTCAGCGCAGGAAAGGAAATTTAATCGGCGGCGCCGACGCAGACTTTTTGATTTATGGAAAGGGCAATAAAATTGAGAGTGTCGTCACCCGCGGACAGATTGCCGTCCGGGAAAAAGAACATTTAGTAAGGGGGCGGTTTGAAATTTAACCGTTTTTGACACACACCGGTGAAAATTGCCGGACCCGATTTCACACAAAAGAATTGGGGATGACCCGCCGTCTTTCTAAAAAAACGGTTAGGCCCTGTTTAAAAAATCGCCGCGCTCATCTGATCACCCAAACACGTCGATTTTTCAAACAGGGCCTGACCATATATGTGGGGGAATGTTTTTGAACAGAAATATTTGGGCGTTTCGGCAATTTATCCGACGACTTGAACGATCAAGGGTCAAATATTCACTTCCAAACAATTTTGATGGGGTACGGGAGAGATCATGAAAAAATCGATCGGAATGATTGGCGGCATGGGCCCGCTGGCAACCGCCGACTTATTTTATAAAATCGTAAAAAACACCAGGGCGCAAAATGACCAGGAGCATATTCGGATTTACATCGACAATAATACGGCAATTTCGGATCGGACTGCGGCCATTCTAAATGCGGGGCCTGATCCGGTTCCGGCTATGACGGAGTCCATTCGGAAGTTGGAAGCGTGCGGAGCGGACTGTCTGATTATGCCGTGTAATACCGCCCACTATTTCCTTCCGCAGCTTAAAAAGGTTACCAAACTGCCGTTTGTGAGTATGCTGGAGGTGACTGCCTCGGCCTGCGCGGAGCGGTATCCCGGAAAAACGGCGGGATTGCTGGCAACAACGGGAACCCTGGAATCACACCTGTACGATCAGGTGCTGCAGGCTGAAAAGGTGCCGTATCTGCTGCCCTCTGAAGAAAATGAAAGCCGCCTGATGAAAATTATCTATCGGGGCGTCAAAGGGGGCGCCGCCATGGAAGAAGTGTGCCCTCTCATGGAAAAGATGCTGGAGGAGATGCTGGCGGGCGGCGTCGATTATTTTATTCTCGGCTGTACAGAACTGCCGCTTGTTTTTGCTTATCTTCCGGCACCGCCGCCCTCTGTGGACCCGACCGAGGAACTTGCAAAAGCAGCAGTCCGGTTTTGCGGGTATGAGGTGCAGGAATAGGGGTAGCCTGTCCGGTTTTCCATCACGGAAATCGTTATACTACATGGAAAGAGGAGAACCCCCTACCGGGGCGGTTGTTGATCAAAAGGCAATTTTTACTAACAGGAAAATACGATACCGGTTTTCCGCGAGAGGATTGTCTGATGTGAGGGAATGCCATGGCTTCGCAGCAGCGCCCTGCGCAAATACAGAAGTTGATTCTGTCACCTTCGATACAGCAATCTTTACGGTGTTTGCAGATGCCGCCCTTTAAGTTTTTATTCGGAGTCGTTTACGGATTACCTGCATCAGCAGCTGAACCAGCTCTCCGGGCTGAATGCTGAAATGCTGTATTGATACCGGTATCTTGTCCGCTGTCTGAATTCAGCCGGGCATCTGAATGTCCCTGTGGCGGAACTGGCGCAGGAGCTGAGATTTCAACCTCTAAGATGGAACAGGCGCTGTATGCCGTGCCGGCGTTTGAGCCTCCGGAGCCGGCGCGCGGAATTTATAGAGTGTCTGTTATTACAGCTGGTGCAGGGCAGCAGTTTTACCGAGCTGAACATTTATCCGGCCCGCGGGGAGCTGCCGGAGAGACTTCCAATCTGCTTGCTTGGCGCGGGGACGGGGCAAATCCGCAGAGCGGCGGGCGTTGTCCCGTCCCTGAATTCCATTCCGCCCTCCGGGTTCAATGCCGGTGAGGATATTTCTCATGCGGAGCCGGGAGCTTTTGTAGACGGTCAAAAGGGAAAATTATTATTGAAATAAACGAACGGTTTTTGCCGAAGCTTCCCCTGAATTCGGAGGACTGTGCGCTTTTGAAAGATCCGCAGTATCCGGATGCGCATACCTACCGTGCGCGGGCGAAAAGCTGTTTATTCCATCCTCTTTTGTCAATCAGCCCTTTAAAGATAGCATCCGTGGTGCAGACGTCCGCCCAGGGATTGCATGATTCAATAAGCGCCCGTACCTTTCCCCCAGAAATCAGAAGCGGGGAAAATCCGATCGCAATCAAAAGCGTATATTGTTTTTCGTTCAGCTGTGAGCATAAAAGCTGCGTCCAGGCGTTGTCTCTGGCAAAAGCAAGCCGATAGTAAAGGGGGACCAGCTCCCTGTCGGGAAGGTACTGATCCAGAATGCCAATCTCTCCGCCCGGATGCCGCGCCTTTGTTCCCTGCCCGATGGTCAGTTCGGAAACAATACGGGAAATTTCATCCGCTTCGTCCCAGTCATATTTGTTTTCCCCGGCCTTTTTTGCGAGAAGCCCGGACGGATCCGCCGCCCCGCGCGTCTCTGCGCAAAGCGCCCTCCGCGCGAGGCGATCAAACAGCCGTTTGAGCTGCTCCAGACTCTTGGGTTGAACTGATCTGGCAACAAGGTCGGATGAAAGCTCCGAACAGATTCTATCCGCAAGCTCTCTGGGGCTTGCCGTACCGTTTTTTTCCACCGTCTTTAGAAGTTCCCGAAAAGACATCCCTTTTGCGCCGGCATATTCTCGGTGGGTAATGAGCGTTTTCACGGCAGAATTTTCTCTATGTCCCAGCTCGTAAAGGGTCTCGATGTTATTGCAGTAGCAGGCGTCGACAACCAGCAGATCGATGACGCGCCCCATGGCGTTTGCCGCCAGTCCAAGCGCGGCTGCCAGTTCCGGGAGCCCCATAATTGCGGGATATTTTCCACTATAGTCGTTCATCAGGCCTATATATTCGCATGCGTGACCGCCCAGAATAAGCATTACATGATCCGTATCGGTATTTTTGAACCCCCAGAGGAGAAAATCATACAGGCTCTTGGGATCCGCCATATTGATCCTGCCTAAATCGTTCGGTGGGATTTTTTCGCCTGCGCGGAGTTGATGGCGCCGCACTCCGTCCCATCTCTCTCGATCCGGTCTGATGCCGGGCCTTATGATTTGTACGGAGCTTTGCTCCAGCCGTCCGGCTTCAAGCAGAACCTTTGTCTGCCCGTCTGCGGCCGCCGCTTCAAGCTCGCAGTACGCAGCCGCTATTTCCGGCTCCAGTTCCCCGTTGCCGTCCAAATAGGCCAATATCGTCCAACCGGGAATTCGATCCATAAAGTTTTCCTCCCCCCTCTTTCCTTCTACTCACATTGTATAATGAAACCTCCAAGTTGGTACTTTTGTGTATACCAGCCCGGAGGTTGCTTAAATATTTATCATGTGATCCGGCATCTATTCGGTCTTGTTTGAAAATCGATACGTTTGGATGATCTGCCGAATTTCGCGTCGGACTTCGTTGAATTCCCTCGCCATAAACCAATGATGCCTGCGGAAATTTGCCTTGCCCGACACAAAGTTCGTCAATCAGATGAGCGCGGGGACTTTTTAAACAGGGCCTGGAGGATGGATCCATGCTAACGAAAGAAACGCACGCCGCGGGAGGCCGGGGCCGTATCGTTGAGCAATATTGCGACATTGTTTGAAAAGTGATTTGTAACCGCGAGATCCGTTCGGCCGTCCCCGTTAAAATCGGCGGCTACTAATCCCGCGGCGTAAGAGCCAACAGCGGTAAACTGCGGCGGCCAAAAGGTGCCGTTATTCTTTCCCGCCAATACTGCAACATTATCGGAATCATTATTTCCAACTGCCAAATCGATGATTCCGTTGCCGCAAAAATCAGCTGCAGCGATTCCCTCAAGACTTGAACCGACAGAAACAAAGGATGCCGGCTGGTAGGTACCGTCACCATTGCCAAACAGGATCGCGATATTTTGAGAATCAAAATTTGTGACTGCCAAATCGGGCTTGCCGTCGCCGTTAAAGTCGGCCGCCGCGATCTCCAGGGGGGTAACACCTACAGGATAATATACGGCCGGTTGGAAAGTGCCGTCGCCGTTGCCAAGCAGCACGGCGATGTCATTTGAAACGGTATTCGCCGCGGCTAAATCGGGAATGCCGTCGCCGTTAAGGTCTGCGGCCACGATTCCGTACGGATAATCGCTCACGGAATAAGACACAGCCGGCTGAAAAGTGCCGTCGCCGTTCCCAAGCAGCACATTGACGTTGTTACCCCCCGCATCCGTGACCGCCAAATCCATTTGCCCGTCGCCGTTAAAATCGGCGGAAACTACCGTCAAGGGATTCGACCCGGCCGCAAACGCCGTAGCCGGCTGAAAGGTGCCGTCGCCGTTCCCGATCAGGATTGCAACGTCGCCGCCGTTTGAATCGGCGATGGCCATATCCATCTTGCCGTCATTGTTGAAGTCGGCGGCGGTAACCGAGGTCGGATTGATGCCTACGTCGAAAGGCACAGCCGCCTGGAAAGTGCCGTCGCCGTTCCCCTGCAACACGGAAACCGCTTCTCCGCCAATATCTGTTGTCGCCAAATCCATTTGCCCGTCGCCGTTAAAATCGGCAGCCGTTATTCCATAAGGGCCAGATCCGACAGGGTAAAACACTGCGGGCTTAAAAACCATACTCATTATAATTGCTCCCTAATTGTTTCGTTTATCTTAGACTCTGTTTAAAAAATCCCCGCGCTCATCTGATCGCCGGATTTTGCGTCGGGCTTCGTTGAATTTTCCTGCCATGAACCAATGATGCCTGCGGAACTTCGTCTTGCCCAGCTCAAAATTCGTCAGATCATCTAAACACGTCGATTTTTTAAACAGGGCCTAATAGATAAATCAAATTGAAACCGGCCCAAAGAATCGGCCGGGGTATCGTAATGGTTTTACCTGTTTTCCTGCTATATAATAGTATGCTTTTTTATCATCAATGTTTCTCAAACGCGGCGCGCGGAATCCGTAAACGGTAAGCCCCGCACGGAATACGCCCGGCGCCGGTACGCGGTGGCAGAGGTCTGTCCCTGTCTTGCCGAGCGCATCGAAGCAGGCGCGGTTCAGCGCAGCGAAGTTGTGCGGGGCTGTTTTGAAAGCTCCCTTCCCAAATCAGGGTCAACTCAAAGAATTAGTCCGCGGGAGCGCGGAGGAAACGCTCAGCGGCTTGTTGTGAGCGAAGCTGAGAAAGGCATCATTCCTATTCATTTCCAAAAGCACAGGCTCTTGTCAAATTGCTTCCGGAGTGTCAGGTGGCACAGGCAGTCGATGGAATACCCGTCATACTGTAAAATCAAGAGAGATCCCGTAGAATACGGAAGCCCTCTTATTTTTCAGAATAACATAAAATGGAAGGTTGCTACCATTCCGATAAATAGCTATACTAGACGCAAGGATAACTTTGCGCCGGAGGGCTTGATATTATGGATCGGCAGCAGCGCTGGAAGCCGCTGCAGGACATCTGGAGGCCGTGGAGACGCTTTGCTCCGTGTAGAGCGGTTGGGCAAGAGCCAAGCGCGCCCTTTACCGAGAAGGTAATCCGGGATATTCATTCTCCGGTGTTGATGGATTGCCCCGAAGATAGGGGCGTGTATCACCGTATCCCGGTGACAATTTTCGGGGCCTTTGGGAAACCGCCGCAGCTGTATCCGGCGCCGCAGCAGATGGAGGCGTTGACGCTGGATCGGAAGCAGAGCCGAACGCATTCCCTTTATGCCGCCGCTTTGTTTCATCTGAAATTCGAGGGTGTGCATTCTTTCATCGACGGCAGCGGCCGGACAGGAGGGTCACTGAGGAACTTCTCGCCGATGAAAAACAGTGATCCGCCCGTCAACGTGAAATTCATCAATCGCCGCGCCTGTTACGGCTGCTCTGACGCATACTCCCGGGACGGCGATGCTGCTCCCTAGCGGGATCTGGTGGCAAACTGTGTCAGCCTGCGGCTGGAGATGTATTTGCGGGTGTTGGAGGGACAAATGGTATGGATAAATATGAGATACTGAAGCAATACTTCGGACATTCCGCTTTCCGAGAGGGACAGGCAGAAATCATCGAGGCAATTTTAAGTGGCCGCGACGCCCTTGGCATTATGCCCACAGGCGGCGGCAAAAGCCTGTGCTATCAGGTGCCCGCGCTGATGCTCGGCGGTATCACGCTGGTAATTTCGCCGCTGATTTCCCTCATGAGGGATCAGGTAATGGCTCTGAAAAACGTCGGCGTCAGCGCGGCGTTTATCAATAGCTCTCTCACTTCGGCGCAGATGCAGGCCGTGTATTGCAATATGCGTGCCGGGGCATACAAGATCATCTATGTCGCACCGGAGCGGCTGGACGGTGAGGAATTTGTATCCCTTGCGCAAAATTTGCAGGTTTCTCTTGTGGCGGTAGACGAGGCACATTGCATTTCTCAGTGGGGTCAGGATTTCAGGCCGAGCTACCTGCGGATTCTTGCCTTCATTCAAAAAATGCCCGACCGCCCGGTGGTGGCCGCATTTACTGCCACTGCGACGACGCGTGTGCGTGAGGATATTGAGCGGATTTTGAAGCTTCAAAATCCGCTGAAAATTGTGACCGGCTTTGACCGTCCAAATTTGAATTTTGAAGTGCTGCATCCCAAAAATAAATTGGCGGCACTGTGTTCATTGATCGATGCCCGACCCGGTCAAAACGGTATCATTTACTGTGCCACGCGAAAGAGTGTTGAATCCATTTGTCAGAAACTGCAGACAGACGGCGTTCGGGCAACACGTTACCATGCGGGGCTGTCCGGTGAGGAACGCCGAAAAAACCAAGAAGATTTTCTTTATGACCGCTATGCCGTCATGGGGGCAACCAACGCGTTTGGTATGGGAATCGACAAATCGAATATCAGTTATGTGATCCATTATAACATGCCTAAAAGCCTTGAGGCGTACTATCAGGAGGCCGGGCGTGCCGGGCGTGATGGGGAGCACGCCGACTGCCTGCTGTTATATTCTCCGGGCGACGTGCAGACGGCCAAGTTCCTAATGCAGAGCTCTGGTGAAAATACGGAACTGACGGATGAGGAGCGGGCCGCTGTGATGGAGCAGGATAGGAAACGGCTGCAGGAAATGATCGGCTACTGCAAAACGACGTCTTGCCTGAGAGGGTATATTCTGGACTATTTTGGGCAGGCGCATCAAAAAAGCTGTGGAAACTGCGGCAACTGCAGAGCACACTTTTCGCAGCAGGACATTACGTCACAGGCACAAATGGTTCTCTCCTGCGTCAAGCGCGCTTATGATAAGTTAGGGTATTGCGTGGGTGCGACGCTGATTATGCGAACTCTTCGCGGCAGCGCGGAGCAGCGAGTACTGGAGCTTGGGTTGGATCAGCTTTCTACATACGGGCTAATGAAGGGGATCGCAGGACCCCAAATCAAGGCGTATATGGAACAGCTTGAGGAAGATGGTTATCTTAAAACCGACCCGCTTCATGGCGGCGTAATGCTCACAAAAAAATCGGGTGACGTACTGTTTCATGAAGAGCCGGTATTCATGATCACAAGGGCACCGGTGAAGGGGGAAAAGAGACGCGGAAGGAACAGAAGTGCCGCTGCGGCAGATATGGATCATGATCTGTTTACAGTGCTCAAAACCCTTCGCTTCAGGCTTTCACAAGAGGAAAATGTACCTGCCTATATTATTTTTTCCAATGCGGCCCTTTCCGACATGGCAGAAAAAGCGCCAAAAAATATGAGCGAGTTCCTGGAAGTCTCCGGGGTTGGCAGGGTAAAAGCCGCAAGATACGGAAAGGTTTTCCTTGAAGCAATTAGAAAATATGAGGAGGGCGGAAACTGACGGATGATTTTGACGAAGTTGCAAAACATATAAAAAGGTAAGAGGAGAAAGCAAGAATACCCGACCGTCCTCGGAAGATGTAATAAAAGCCTTTTGATAAGGCACAAATTCTGTACAAGGCGGAAAAAATGCACAGGGAAAGCTCTGATTGAATCGGTTCTCTCTTCTGAGGGCGCCGACCGCCGTGCCAGGGTCCGCTTTATTAAGTTTTACAACCCGCCGGAGGTATGTTGTCGAATATGGACAGCAGCAAATTATACGCCTATCAAAGTCACTCGCAAAATTTTAAAAGATACGGTCTCCCCGGCACAAATAAGCAAATCCCTCCAGAAAAACACGCAGCGGTTGGAATAATTTCAACTTCTGCGTGTTAATAAAATTTTATTGTGTAAAATAGACAATTTGCCGTTTTATTCGCTTCTTTTAATGGGGGTTTTTAACAAATTTTTATGGGATTTTCTGTATTTTTTACTCTTGTTTTTTTAATAAATAAATTCTATAATTTTATTTACTCGATATACCGGATGAACTGGTAGAAAAGTTCCGTAATACACGTTGAACAGCATAAGCAGCTCTCTGATAAACAATGGGGCAATTCTGATGGGCGAACAATCAAGCCTGAGAAAGTTTCCGTTATGAAACGGAATATCTCTGCAAATGAACCGGCATCTTAATCATACGCGGAACTTGCACAGCGGGAAAAGGCTGCTCCTATATGCCATATCCCTCTGCTTTTACGTTTGTAAGTTTTTTAGCAGGCTCTAAATAGGGTGAACCGCAGTCTTGGCAAATGTCTTAAATTACTATGATAGCGGGTGATGCCTATGATTGTAATGTGATTGCGCATTAATTACGTGTTGAATGTAGGTATGGAGGTTACCATTCTTGAACAAAAAGTTTTCAGCGTTTGTATTGATCGTGTCCGCGGCTCTAATAGGTTGTTTCTTTTTTGAAACGCTCAGTATATACAGTGATTCATCGGCAGATAGAGACAAGACGCTGTCCGGCCATTCCGATCACTGGGATGTATACATTGGCATGGTTACGAGAGGGACTACAAGAATAGTAATGGGGCCGGCCGTTAAATTCGCTTATCCGGATTCTATTGAAATTGAGATTCGAAGTCATAATAACCTTCTTTACAAGGACAAACTATTTATCCAGCGGCCGCAGAACTCTTATACTATAAAGTTCCCAACGATAGAATCCGCTTATAAAGGTAGCGATACCTTGACTTTTATTGTGTATTACAACGGTTTATCGGAAAAAGTCAAACTTCGTGACGACCCAATTTAAAATAGAGAGTCCCACTCTTAACGAAAATGCGCAAATAAAAAGCCCAATTCTACTATCGCCGCAAAGATGTAAAAGGAGATTCGACAAATGAAAAAATTATTTTCCAGAATAATTTGTATGGCACTTTTACTGACAGTATTTGCAGGCCCCTCAGCAAGTGCATCTTCCAATGACTCCGCAGATGCCATTACGCCAATCCATACAGGCATGCTTGAGGCCACGAATTTAGGCGATTCCGTAGTTTTAGACGACGGAGCTGAATTAACGAGGGTATCAAGATCCGATTTCATCAGCCAAATCGCAGCAGCGCAGAATGTATCGGTACAGAAAGCCGAGCAAATATTGATTACCTCTCAAGCCAAAAAGCTAGAAAACAATTCCGCTACGCAAAATTCAACTTCAGGGTTTGGCAAGGTACAGTATTACTATTTTAATTATAGTAAAGTGTTCCATCTGCAAAATAAAACTTCTAATCCCTATAGGGCTGAATTGGTTGCAAACCTCTATCTGGCTTCCGACGGACAATATGTACAAATTGAAGACGTAGAGGCAGTTTATACGGCGCGAGTAAGTGGATCGTATAGCTATGATTGGTTACCCCTGGCCGCATATAGCAATCCTAAATCTGGCAGCAGCTCTTTTCCAACCGGACAAGTTGATCTGTTTGGTGATGGACAATTTAAAGTAGTTACTGCTTGGAGCGCCGGTACAGCCGCTAGTCTTGAAGGCTGGGGATTTAACGTATCTGGCGGAGGAAATACGATATGGTATTCCCAAAGATTACCTATGCAGGGTCATTACCAATGCTACAAGTGAGAAGCGCGAGCTTGTATGTATGACACTCTCCCGCGCATTTGTTGAAGGCTGTTCCTACAGGATAAATCTTATAATTGCGCGTCCTGTGAACGCTTATAGAGCAAGAGCGGCCAATGAACAGCTATGATACAACCGGGATTTTTCTATGCCAGAGGGGATGCCGAACAGGCGATACCCAGCGGGATTTAAGCAAGAAGTAGCCGAAACCATGCAGTAAAAACATTTGAATTCTGCAAAAAACGGCTAAACGATTCCAGACTATTCCGCAAAGGCAAATGATTCATACCTGATTTTTTTTGGCCGGGACACTGCTTTGCGCCGCTCTGGCCGGATGTCTCGCCATTCTGCGGGGCGTCCGGCTTTTTCTTCTGCCCTACTGGCTCATCTGCCTGCTGGGGTTCGGGAGAGTCCGGTATTGGCGGCGGAGCAAAAGCATAAACTGCGGCCGGAATTTTCAGATTCAGCCCGCGGTTGGCCGGCGCTGCCGTCTCATCTGTCAGGTTTACAATCCGCGGAGCGATTGCCGGCAAATACGCCGCTCTCTCGCTGAGGATGTCCGGGAAGTGCGTAAGACCCTCACACAGCTTCCGGAGGGAAAAAGAAATCAGGCGCTCACGCATGACGCCGTGTGCAGACGATTAGGAGCGTCTGACGATGTCGTAATCCTGCGGAAACAGCTGGCAGGTAAACGAACGCTCCGGCAGATTCTCGCGGCGCAGACGCACGGCTGCTGCCGGCGCTGTCAAAGCCGCTGCGCGGCGTGGCGCTCTGCGCCGCGGCAGTTCTACTTGATTCAGTTCAAAATTCAACATCATACATAAAGCACGCGGAGCTGAAGCTGGCTCCGCGTGCTTTTATCAAATAAAATGCGGGAGCAGCCTGCGCAAAGGTTGCTCCCGCGGAGAGAGGAAGAAAAGAACGTGAAAAAACGTCAGCTCTATCGAATCCCCAACAGATTGATGAACGATGCGGCATTGACCTACAGTGCCCGGCAGGCGGGCAATGCGCTGTACAGCAAACGCAGCCGCCTCGGCCAATGTGTAATGAGCCTGGCCTATCTTGCAAAAGTGTCCGCGTGCAGTATCCCCACCGTCCGCAAAGCGGCGGAGGAGCTGGAAAATGCCGGCTACATCCGCCGCTGCCGCAATTATCAGTACAGCGAACAGGCCGGCCGCGTCGTCTACGCCCGCACAACCTATGTCTGCACGCTCTCAACGGCCCGGGATTATACGTTGGTTCCCCGCGAGGTATTTAGCTGGGAACTGACTTCCGGAGCGTTCTGCGTTTGCCTGTGCCTGTTCCAGCAGGCGGGCAATTCCGGCCGCGCGTTTCCGGCAATCCGGCGCATCGCCCAGCTGCTTGGCATGGGCTATGCCACGGTCTGCCAGGCGCTGGCGCTCCTTCGTAATCAGAGATTGGCGCTTGTACTGCATTGGAAAAAGCGGAACCACGCCTTCAGCATGAATTCTTACTTTATGCAGGGACGCGGGCAGCGGCAGGAAAAGGACTTTTTCGCATTGCCGGGCGCTTTCTTTCGTTCTTTTCTACACTCTATTGTAGATTTTGCAAGGACGGAAAGCAATTCCCATTTGCTATCCGGGGGAGTCTCATTTTTTGCAAACTGCCTTAGGACTTAGATAACGAGAGTTCTTGGTGCGGCTTCCGCACTTCGGCTGTCAGGGACGCACAGCGCCGCCGCAGCGGCAAGGGAGCCGGGCTTTTCTCGCTGCCCGGCTTCCGCAGTCCTTGACTGCCGATGTATCATGCACCGACAATGAAAAGGAGGACGGCATTTCCGCTTAGTCTCGCGGCGGTGAGCCTGTTTTCTGCCCCCGTCGCGGCGGGCGGCGTACCGTCAGTTTATCTTCTTTCATCCAGTTCCGCACGATGCGCCGCAGGATTCCGTACGGCGTTTCCCCCATTATCCAGCATTCTTCTTTGAATTCAATCCATTCTTTCCGGGGCAGCTTTGTGCTTATCGTCGCCAGATTTTCCCTGTCCCACTTCGCCTGTCTGTCTCGTTTCATGCTTTCACTTCCTTCCGTACTGGAGCCTTTCATTTTAACAGGATTCTTGTTATAGAACAAGCGTTCTATCAAGATTCTTGCCATATTTCTGTGAAATCTTCCTCATTTTTGCCTTTTTCGATACTTTTCGGGGACTATCCGGGACTCTGCGCGTATGCGCACCCCGTACCTTTTAGCAGGCGGACACTTTCCCCGTTGAACAGAAGGGATGTGAACAGGCCATGAGTGAGTGCATCGCAGCGCCCAAAAATCCATGTCCGCTTAACTGCCCTGAACGCTCCGCAACTTGCCACTCCGCAGGCGTCTGCGAAGCGTGGGGCGACTATCAAATTGATTACGCAAAATACATGAGATCCCGCGAAAGAAATATTGCACGGGTGCAGGCGGTATTTGGGTACAACCGCTCCGTAGGCAACCGCTGCGAGCGTCTGGCTCATAAACGGCTCTCCGGAAAGTGAGAAACAGTTAAGGGCATTTTTCCAAATATTTGTTGAGTTTCGTCTTGCTTGGCGGTACAATGCTTTTGTTCCGTGAGGGACGGTTATTGCGCCGGTCATCTGCATCTTTGAAAAAAGCGGCGCTGGCCAAGCGGTCATACCGGCGTTTTAACATACGGAGGGAAAGGAAAAGACCCTCCCTTTTCAGGAGAGTCTTACCACGACGATGCACCTTGAAAAACAAACAACGTAATAACCAGATAAAAACAGTTAACCCAGCTATTATCAAGATTTATTCAAAATTTCCTGCTTTACAGGATATGCTGGATTGCCTTTGGATATACAGCAAAGAATTTGAACGAAACAGTCAGCAGGCCATTAGAAGGCCAGCACTGGGAAAACCACCGCCGGGCGGCACGGCTCCCCTGCATTCGTCCTGTGCCATGATCCATCTATTGGGATGGGAGCCGGGCCGGATTAAAGAAGTTGCCATGAAACGCTGCTTTCCCATGATACTTCCTCACGGCCCCGCATGAACTTGCCGGGGAGGCTGCGCGGGTACGCAGACCTATGCTATGCGCCATCAATAGGGCGGTTCCTTCGCTGATTTTCTTATAAATCTGAGGCAAAGGCGCATCTGCTTACTGCACCTTTGCCTGAGAGCCATCTGGCGAAGGGAAAAGACTTTCAATGGAGCTGGATGCGAGATTTGAACTCGCGACCTCTGGTTGTTTGTAAGGGTGGGTATTATCTCTCATAGAGTTTATTTGGCATATCATATGGTTGCGGTAGATATTTAACGGAGGAGATTTTTGGTCTTGAAATTCCATATTGGGGTTATGCACAAAAAAGACTGACGCAGCATTCCAAATCGCCGACCTCTTTCTCCACCGCGCAGAGTAGTTCAAGGTTGCCTTTGCATCTTCGTTGGAACGGTGCGTATTTTTCGTTTTTAATTCAGTTGCTTGTCATCTCGCTCAAAACTGTTATGCAGCGCCATAACTTCCGGTATCCGGTTAGCTTTTGACAGGGGCTCCCGTACATCCGCACAAGCACGATTTTTGCCTCAGTCCCCAAGTTCACATTTCACAGCATATTGCACTGGTTTGCAAATTTGATTCTTTCCAACTTGAAGTTTGACTCGGCAAGGGATGCGGCCCAGAGACTGACCATCTGATAAATCTGTGTTTTCATTTCATTTTTGGAAAGTACGCGGGTTTGTGTGGAATCGGCACCGTTTATCTTGTCGTAATTTCTACGGCGTTTATACTCAAACCGTACAAGCTCTCCAAGCTCCTCCTCTGAAAAAGCCGGGTTCTCCGCCTTGTCATCGACATAGAGAACGTCGTATTGTATAAGCAAAAGCGCTTCAGGAATGTTTTTAACATGATCTCGGTAAAAGCCCTTTTGAAATTCGTCCAGCCTTTCCCATGGCATGGAAGTGTTATCGCCGGTAACGGCAATGGAATTTTCCAATACATTATATTTGTCCCGTAGCAGCTGCGCTATGATATCGACCTTTTCGCTAAAAATAGCATCGTGCATCATATATCTCAAGAACTGCTTTTCATCAAGATGAAGCTTAAGCTGCTCCTTTGGAGGCAAAGACGACTGCTCCCATTTTTTGGCCTGTGCCAATGTACTCATATCCATAATGGCTTCCACCGATCTTGATTCATGTTTGTATTTTGGTATTTTGAGCATAGCCCTGAGAACACCATCATCAATCTGCGCTTCTCCCTTTTCGTTAATTAAATGCGGAAGCTTTTGTTCAATCAACGACCGAATCAGCATAGCCCTTCTAAGCATAAAGAGCTGGTCGTTGTCGTCGCTTTGATTAGGTCCGAGTATATTGATATAACCCCTCAAACGGCTAACAAAATCAGGCCCTTTGTTTGCTTTAAATTCATTCAAAAATATCCGCTTATTGTCTTCGCCTTCAATTTTCTCTCCGCAAAATTCTGAAAACGAACTGCTGGTTCCTCCGACAAAAACGAAGATCGCCTTTCCGATCGGGTGAAAGGTTTCCTCGCCCCTGTAAACGCCATCCTGCATAGGAGACAGAAAATATTTTAGCCATCCGAGGTTTCCTTCAAAGTAAGTGTCGAATTCGTCAAACACAACAAGCGGAATTTTCCCCATAAGATTTAAATCACTTATTTTATGAAATGCCGTTTGTAGTTCAAGAGGTGTTGAAAATTGAGAAATATTATAATTCAGCTTTTGAATGTCTTCAGGAAATGTGCTTGTTGCCATCTCGGTAAGCCCGTAGGATTTACCGGAACCCGGCGTTCCGAATATGGCGATGGATAGCGGACGAATAGTATTCTTGGATGAGATATATTCCGAGATCAGATTGTGTATAGTTCGGTAGCTTTCAATTTCGATCCTGTCAACTGTTTTCAGCTTGCCGAATCTGGCGGTAGGGATACGCATAAGGACATTTTCCTCGCCGTTTTTAACCAGATCATAAGCCATTTGCGCAATACTCGCGGAACTTTTTCCTTGTAAAATGCACCAGCTGTCCTGATAGTCCCTGTTTAAAACACTTGGGATTTTTACGTCCTGTATATGATTCAGGATAGTCATATCGGTGGAATTCCGCTCAAATATTAGAGGGTTGGGGAAAAGGAAAGAATCCGGATTTCCCCCAAAACCATAATGAAAGCATTTTCTGATTGCATTCATCCCTTCACGAATGCCTTGGGAAATCAAGGTTGAAAGTTCATCCGTTTCTTCTCCAAAAAAGGTGGCAGCGAGCCCCGCTACAAAGGCGGATGTAAGCCCGTACATTTTCCCCAAAGCCTTTTGCTCGAAGTCTCCCTCAAACTCATAAGGCAAAAAGTATAAGCGGGCTTCAGGATTGCTGTCATTTTTATAATAGATAACGCCTTCCAATCCAAACAGGACAATCAGATGTCTGCATTTTGACAGGAAAGACAGGCTCGGGTTATTGCTGAGCTGCCAGACGAAATCAAGGGCTGTCTTCTCCCAGGACAGGCTTTTGCTGATATTGACACCTTTTGAACGGAGGTCGTCGGCATTAATGATGGCGATGGTGTTGTCATTTTGATACTGGCCTAATTGCTGCCAAAGAGCGCTTCTTCCAGTTGGATTATCCATTTTATACAAAACAATCGGCGTTTCCCCTGGGCTTTTAATTGCAGACGGCCAGTAACTCTCATCGTTATTAAAACCATTGTTTTCGTCATCTATGATAACGATTCGGGCATCAGAAGCATCGTCTTCTATAGGAAGCAGCCCCGGATTCCCGCTTGCCGTGCCGGAGAGCCCCATAAACCGGCCCACTCTGTAGACCTTTTCCTTTTTCCTATCGGCAGAAGAAGGAAAAGGTTCGATCTCAACAAATGAGTGTAAAAAACGATCGGTATAAGGACCGATGCCCTTTGGAATAGACGGAGAAATAATCTGTTTTCCGGTCGCCAACGCAGTCATTTCCGCCAAAAGCAATGATTCACCCGGCTTAGATATACTGTGCAAATTAGTTCTATTTTTCCAGTTTAAACCTTCATGTCCCTGTGGCAGCACACTCCACATCAGGGTATTGATACATATATCGCCCGTAACGACAATTTTAGTCTCTTGATTTTTTATTTTAAATAACCTCCTTGTTTTTGCGCTTTTTGGCTTACCTTGCTGAGCAGGGCTTAACGTACTAACTATTTGTAGAGAAAATTAAAATCACAAACGCCACAGGCGCAATAAATCTGTATTTAACTGCAATCGTTTTTTCAAGGGATCTCATCATATCACATAAACAGTTTAAATGATACAAATATATTGATAAATAATAAATAAAATAATTCTAATAATTATTTGAATATTATGTTGACATATTATTCTGATTGGTATATGATGCATTTAGATAAAAGAAAAATATAGGAGAAAACAACAATGAATATTTCTGCAAAGGCGATCGTCTCAAACTCCGATATGATAAAAAACTATAAAGGCTGCCGGGAAAAAGCAGAAAGTTTCGGTAAGATTTTTGTCTTGAAAAACAACCAGCCGGACGCCGTTTTATTTTCCATTACCGAATATGAAAGGCTTTCAGGTTTTATTGAGTATATGGAAAGCCTTGAAGATCAAGATATGGAAAAAGTCATCGAGTCGTTGCCAAAGGAAGGAATCCGCAGAGGATACTCATTTGACCATTTAAAAAATGATTTAAAATAAAGCACAGCGGTAGGAAATAATTTAAATAAACACTCGAAACCTTTTATATAGAGAAAATATATAGGACCATTCATTAGAAAAGAGGGGCTTCATTATGCTTTTGAAAGATCATTCATCAGACTGCGAAAAAAGTCTAAAAGTGCGAGTTAGTTGGCTTGTCGCCGGTATGGGTATTGCAATTACTTCCATCTCGGCAATAGAAGTTCTTCTTGCTGTAAGGCGGAAAAAGAAAGCGCAAAATGAATTATTAAATAAGGAAACGATATAATGAGCTTTACAGTTATTATTGCCGGTATTCTGATACTTGCATTTGTTGTTTTCTTCGCTGGCATCCGAGTCGTAAGGCCGACAGAACGCGGGTTGATAGAGACGCTTGGAAAATATACAAAATTCGCGCTTCCGGGATTCCATTGGGTGATTCCCGTAATACAGCGGCTTTACCGGATCAACATCACCGAGCAGATGGTCAATGCCGAGCCGCAGGAGATTATCACAAACGACAACCTGAACGCTACTGTGGACGCTCAGATCTACTTCAAGGTTAGGCAGGATGAGGAAAGTGTCAAAAGTTCCCAGTACAACGCCGCGAATTACAAATATCAAATCGTCAATCTTGCAAGAACGACCCTGAGGAATATCATCGGCACCATGTCGCTGCGCTCCGCCAACAGCGAAAGGGGAAAAATCAACACCGATCTCCTTCATACTCTTGAAGTCGAAACAGGAAAATGGGGCATCGAGATCGTCCGGGCGGAACTCAAAGAAATCGATCCTCCGAAGGACGTTCAGGAGACGATGAATAAGGTGGTCAAGGCCGAAAACGAAAAGATCGCGGCTATCGATTTTGCAACCGCCGCAGAGACGAATGCGGACGGCCTGAAAAGGGCTGAGATCAAGAAAGCTGAAGGCATAAGGCAGTCGCGAATCCTGGAAGCCGAAGGAGAAGCGCAGGCCATCAAGTTGGTTAACGAATCGGCGGAGAAATATTTTGTGGGGAATGCACAGCTTCTGAGAAAATTACAGGCGACTGAGACATCGCTGAAAAACAATGCAAAAATTGTCGTTCCCACCGGCACGGAGCTGGTCAACGTGATCGGTGAGCTTGCGGGGGTTTTGCCGATTGAGAAGCCTGCTGCAAAGGCTCTGTCGAGAACATGAATATGCCGCGCTTTCAATCAAGACTGAAAAGCTATGATAATACATATAAAGACCTGTTCGTCCGCCATCAGAACAATCCAATTTTGACTGCCGAAGACTGGCCGTATCCGGTGAATACGGTATTCAATCCCGCGGCAACATATTTTCAAAACAAGGTGCTACTGCTGACCCGTGCGGAAGACCGAAGGGGATTTTCCCATTTCACAAAAGCCGTCAGCGAAAAAGGTGTTGTCAACTGGATGGTGGATACGCAGCCCACGTTTGAATCGGACCCGGAAAATTATCCTGAAGAGGCATGGGGAATTGAGGATCCAAGAATTACTCGGCTTGACGAACTGGACGCATGGGCAATCACCTATACCGCATATTCAAAATCCGGTCCCATGGTATCTCTTGCGCTGACAAAGGACTTTCAGACGTTTGAGAGGATGGGTCCCATCCTGCCCCCGGAAGATAAGGATGCCGCTTTATTTCCAAGGAGAATTGATGGCAAGTGGGTTTTGATTCACAGGCCAATTGTTACCTGCAGCGAACCCGGTGCGCATATCTGGGCATCAGATTCGGTTGACTTAAAGAACTGGAGCAATCACAGAATCCTCATTCCTGCGCGGGCAGGCGCCTGGTGGGATGCAAGCAAGGTCGGTTTGAGCGCGCAGCCGCTTGAAACACCGGAGGGCTGGCTGATTCTGTATCATGGCGTGAGACTGACCGCGGCGGGAGCCATCTACCGCTTGGGGCTGGCGCTTCTTGATCTTGAAAATCCGTTCAATGTTTTGCGAAGAAGCGACGAGTGGATATTCGGGCCTCAGGAATCTTATGAAAAAGAGGGCGACGTGGGCGGAGCCGTATTCCCGTGCGGATGGATACTCGACCGCGAAACAGGAAAGGTCAGAATGTATTACGGTGCCGCGGATACCTGCATTGCTCTTGCCACGGCAAATCTGAACGATTTACTTGAGTATATTAAATCCTGTCCGGAAGTGAAACAGGAAATATAATAAGAATATATTAAGAATGTTATTGCAAATATTATATGATGTCCGAGCCTGTTTTCCTTTCAGAAAACAGGCTCGGTTTTTTGGCGCTGCATACGTAAAATTTGATGTCCGCGGCGATAGTAATAAATTTGGTATTACGCATATCTGATGGTAGATGGAAACGCCAACATATGTGGAAAGGGGAAAAATGAAAGCATTATTTCTTGCCGGCGGAATGGGGACAAGGCTTAGGCCTTTAACCGATAAGATTCCTAAACCGATGGTTCCGATTATGAACAAGCCATTACTTGAGCGGAGTATGGAGAATCTCAAAAAATGCGGGATAAATCAAATTGTTATCAGTACCTGCTACAAGTCCCAATATATAGAAAAATATTTCGGAGACGGCAGCAAGTTTGGGCTCAAAATCGAGTATATCCGCGAGGATACTCCTTTGGGAACGGGCGGCGCCATTAAAAATACCGGGCACTTATTTGATGATACCTTTTTGGTTTTCAATGCGGATATCCTTTGCAACATGGATTTCATGGAACTTGTAAAATTCCACAAATCAAAATTGGCTGCCGTTACGATTGCCGTCACCCGGGTAAGCAATCCCTCCGCATATGGCGTGATCGAATATGATAAAAACGGATATGCGCTCTCTTTTACAGAGAAGCCGAAAGCCGATGAAATTAAGTCCGATTATATCAACGCGGGAGTTTATGTGCTTGAGCCTGAAGTGCTTGGGGAAATTCCAAATGACCGACCGGTATCGGTAGAGCGTGAAATATTCCCCTTGCTATTGCGAAAAGGACACAAGGTCGCTGTATATAACGGCTGCTCCTACTGGATGGATATCGGTACACCGGAAAAATATCTTCAGACGCATGAAGACATCATGGCCGGAGATTGCCGGCTGTCAGGAGTTCGGTTTAACAGCTTAGGCGTTATAAAAGGCTCCCAATCCGCCATAAACATCACTGCCGTAATTACCGGTCCTGTGTATATCGGTGATCGTGTGAAAATCGGGGCATATGCAAAAGTCGGGCCGAATGCGGTAATTGGAGACGACGTACGCATTCATGCGGGCGGCAGCGTAAGCAACAGCATACTCTGGAACAATGCAGACATAGGAAGTCTCGCTGAAATGGACGGCATGGTTGCCGCTTCCAATTTTAAAATCCAGTGCGGAACCATTCCTCACGATAACACTTTGACCAGCAAAATAAATATAAAGTCTGACGGAAAAGCACTGGGAAAAGAGCTGATGCTCGGCGCAAGACTATAATGCTGATTTTTTTCTGCCGCGCACCGACAAAAAGAAAAAGGAGTAACCAATTTGATTTCTGAAATAACTATGAATATTGCATTTTTAAGTACATATCCGCCCAGAGAGTGCGGCCTTGCAACCTTTACACAGGATCTTGTAATGCAGCTGGGCAGGATGCATCCGGCAGGACGGAGCGGGATCATCGCCGTCAGCAACGAAAGTTTGCGGTATGATGATAACGTCATCATGGAGCTTGCGCAGAATGACAGGAGCAGCTATACGCAGACGGCAAGCAAGCTGAATAATTCGGATATCGACCTTTTAGTCATCGAGCATGAGTTCGGCATCTATGGCGGTGAACGGGGCGAATATTTGCTGGATCTTATAGACAACCTGAAAATCCCTTTCGTAACGACGCTGCATACCGTGCTCCCAGAGCCGGATGCCAAACAACGGTATATTCTGAATGTCCTTGGTCAAAAGGGCGACAAAATAGTCACAATGGCAAAAAATACGGTTAACATATTGGAAAATGTCTATGGGATCGATCCGTCGAAGATAGCGGTAATCAACCACGGCGTGCCATATATGCCCATGGAATGCAGAGAAACTTTAAAGGCTGAGAGTGGGTTGGAATACCGGTTCGTTATCAGCACGTTCGGCCTGCTCGGTCCTGGGAAAGGATTGGAATACGGGATCGAAGCGGTTGCGGATGTGGCAAAGAAGCACAAAAATGTGCTTTATTATATCCTCGGTCAGACTCATCCCGCAGTCAAAAAAGAATCGGGAGAAGATTACCGCGAGTCTTTAGAAGCGATGGTTGCAAACCTGGGGATCAGCGACAATGTAGTATTTGTAAATGCGTATCTGACGAAAGCGGAAATCATCCGATACCTGATGCTTTCCGATATTTATATGACTCCTTATCTAAACAAGGATCAGGCGGTGAGCGGGACGCTGGCCTACGCCGCCGGGTATGGCCGTGTGATCGTTTCAACACCATACAGTTACGCAAAAGAGATGCTGTCGCATGGCAGAGGCTTACTTACAAAGTTCAGGGATTCGGAATCAATTGCGGGCTGCATCGAATACGTGCTTGACCACCCGGAGGAAAAGAAACAAATGGAACAGAAAACATTAGAAACGGGAAAAACAATGATGTGGGAGAACGTGGGGGAACAATATCAAACTTTGTTTGCAAGCATTATAAAGCATAATATAAAGGCAAGGGATATGGTGACCGCATGATAAAAGACAACAATCCAAGAATATTAAAGACAGCTCATGTTTTTCGTATGACCGACGATACGGGGATGCTCCAGCATTGTATTTATGGTACCCCCAATCGTTCAAAGGGATATACGTCCGATGACAATGCCAGAGCGCTCATCATGGCCGTAGAGTTTTATGGTCGGTACAGGGAAAAAGCTGTTGAGAGATTGATCACAAAGTACCTTTCCTTCCTGTGCTATGCTCAAAACCCAAACGGAACCTTCCGGAATTTCATGGCTTATAATCGTGAGTTCTCTGAAGAAAAATCATCTGAAGATTGCTTCGGCCGCTGCCTGTGGGCGTTGTGTTATACCTTTTCAGATCCTATAATTTCACAGAACGTGAAGAAAACCGCATGGATTCTGGTTGAGAAGGCCATGCCGAATTGCATGAAGCTAATCTCACCAAGAGCGATCGCATATGTGATCATCGGACTGAAATGTTTGAACCAAGAGAAAACCAATAAATATATTTTAGAGCTGGCCAATACTCTTGCTGATCATTATGCGCATTACAATGACGGCGAATGGCATTGGTTTGAAGACAGCTTAACCTACTGCAATGCGACACTGCCATGGGCCATGATTGCGGCTTACCGAGTTACAAAAGTTGAACAGCACCGGCAAGTCGGATTTGAAAGCCTGAAATTTCTCGAGAGCAAGACCTTTCGTAACGGTTATTTTAAGCCGATCGGCTGCAAGGGATGGCTTTATAAGGGAAATGATCCCGCCGAATTTGACGAACAGCCTGTCGAAGCCTGTGAGGCAATACTCGCTTTTCTGGAAGCCTATGGATCCTCGGGAAATAAAGATTATCTTGAAAGGGCAAGAACCTGTTACTCCTGGTACCGTGGTAAAAATTCAAAGGGCCTCAGCCTTATCGACAACGAGACCGGCGGGTGCTACGACGCGATAACAGCGGAAGGATTAAACCTCAATCAGGGCGCGGAAAGTATAGTTTCCTTCTGGATAGCTTACTTGGAAATTAAAAAATATGAAAATAAAGAAAAGCAAAAATAATCCGTGGAAAAATGTCTGACTTACGACAGTCAGACATTTTTTTATTCCATGATCAAAACAAAGTGAAAGGCGATGATGCGATGAACCCGGCATGTATTTATAAAAAGTGGCTTGAAACCGTGGCGGATGCTGATTTGAAAAGGCAATTACTTGCAATGTCGGAATCCGAAAAAAACGATGCGTTTTACAAGGAACTGGCGTTCGGTACCGGCGGATTGCGCGGCGTCATGGGGGCCGGCACAAACCGGATGAATGTTTATACCGTTTGCAGGGCGACACAAGGCCTGTGTGATTTTCTGAAGCGCCGAAAGAAATTGACTTCCGTCGCGATTGCGTATGACAGCCGGATAAATTCAGAACTGTTTTCAAAATCCGCGGCTGAGGTAATTGCCGCCAATGGAGCAACCGCTCATATCTTTTCGGAGCTGATGCCCACTCCCGTTTTGTCCTACGCGGTCAGAAAACTCGCATGCGATGCGGGGATTGTGATTACTGCCAGCCACAATCCGTCCGAATATAACGGCTACAAGGTATACGGGAGCGACGGATGCCAGATTACGCTCCAAACGGCCGAAGCTGTACAAACGTGCATCGAAGCAGTGGATTTGTTTGCCGATGTGAAAAAGACGCCTTTTGAAACAGCTGTCCGGGAGGGCCGTGTCCGTTTTATGTCTCCGGATATTCTTGAAAGCTATCTTGATCTGGTGGAGCGCTGCTCTATCAATCCCGAACTTATGAATGAGTCGGATTTAAAAGTGATTTATACCCCGCTTAATGGCACTGGGAACAAACCCGTCAGAGAAATCCTGTCAAGAGCCGGACTCAAAAATCTGACGGTAGTGCCGGAACAGGAAAATCCGGACGGTCATTTTCCTACTTGCCAAATGCCCAACCCGGAGGAACCTTCCGCCTTTGAACTGGCAATCGCGCTTGCCGGGAAAAACGAGGCAGATCTGCTTCTTGCGACAGACCCCGATGGCGACAGAGTGGGAGCAGCAGTAAAATACGGACACGGCTATAGATTGCTGACAGGCAATGAAACCGGATGCTTGCTGTTAAACTATATTTTATCTCAGAAAAAAGCTAAAA
The DNA here is from genome assembly GCA_041859815.1 of Dysosmobacter sp. GTDB lineage: Bacteria > Bacillota > Clostridia > Oscillospirales > Oscillospiraceae > Oscillibacter. Next base: position 55,259 of record JBFLFX010000001.1, read on the forward strand.
ACATCCTGCCTGAACGGCCTGTGATTATCAAGACGATTGTCACGAGCGCGATGGCAAACATGATAGCCGGAAAATATGGCGCGCGGGTCATTGACACTTTGACCGGCTTTAAATATATCGGCGAGCAAATAGGCGCATTGGAGCAAAAGCATCTGGAAGGCAGCTATGTATTGGGATTTGAAGAAAGCTACGGATACCTGCCTGAGATTTTTGTCAGGGATAAGGATGCCGTATCGGCTTCCCTGCTGATCTGTGAAATGGCTGCCTATTATAAAGAGAATCTTTCGACGCTGCTTGATGAACTGGAAAAGCTGTATAAACAGTATGGCTATTGGATGCACAAACTGCTGTCCTTCACCTTTCCAGGTGCTGACGGGCACAATAAGATAAACGCGATTATGAGCAGTTTCCGGAAAGAAACTGATCTGGAATATGCTGCAATGCCGGTCATCAAAATCGACGATTACCTGGATTCTATGTCTTTGGATAAACAAACAGGCAGGAACGCCCGCCTGCTGCTGCCAAAATCCGATGTTATGGTATTCTCGCTTGAAAAAAACTGCGAAATCGTGATAAGGCCCTCGGGCACGGAGCCGAAAATAAAATGTTATCTGACGGTTATGGCAAAGGATAGCTTCAGTGCAATTCAACTGCTCAATGCGCTTGAGGCTGATTTGGCCAACAAGCTCGAATCATTATGAGGATGTGGTCTATATGTTGTATCCGCTGAAATTTAATCCGATCTACAAGCAGATCATTTGGGGCGGAACAAATATTTCAAGATATTTTCACCGGGATATCGGCTTGGATAAGGTGGCGGAGAGCTGGGAGCTCTGTTGCCGTGTTGACGGAACAAGCGTTGTATCTTCTGGAAAATTAAAAGGCAAGAGTTTGAGTTGCCTAATCCTCATGTATGGGGACAAGATTCTGGGGGGAACTACTTTCCGGAAGTTCGGCGCTCATTTTCCTCTCCTGATAAAAATAATCGACGCAAACGAAAATCTTTCTGTGCAGGTCCACCCCGGCGACGCTTATGCAAGATCCAACGGTGAAAAGAACGGCAAGAACGAGCTGTGGTACGTATTGGAAGCCCGGGAGAACGCCGAGATTGTATACGGCATAAAACAGGAAGAAACCAAAGAGGAGTTCGTAAAGGCCATTTCAGAAAATAACATTGCGCAGACATTAAACATGGAAAACGTAAACGCCGGAGATGTTTTTTATGTGCCGGCCGGTAAAGTACATGCGATCCTTGGTGGGATTCTGATTGCCGAAATCCAGCAAAACAGCAATACAACATACCGTATATTTGATTGGAACAGAGTGGATAGATCCGGCAAGGGCAGGACGCTGAATATTTCCGAAGCGCTTGATGTCATTGATTTCAACTCACAGAATAAACGTGAGCTTTGTCCTCAAATTGCTGATAACAAGGATTATTGCACCAATGCCGTCCTCAGATCCGAATATTTCAATATTGATCGAATCACCATACATCACTCCTACATAAGCGCATGGACTGACAGCTTTTTGGTATTGATGTGCATTAAAGGAAGCGGGGTGGTGTATTATGGCGGCGGGACATGCAGCGTCATACTCGGAGAAACCGTGCTTTTCCCGGCCTGTATCGGGGAGTTTACTATAGATGGGGACATGACGCTGCTTTCCATATACATGTAAAAACACACGAATAAAGAGTGCGGAAGTTGTTACGATACAGGGGAAAATGTGATAAGAAAAGAGGTGATTATTAAATGTCATTTAAAAACCCGGATAAATTAAAAAAGAAAAATACGGCAAAAAAAGTCCTTCCACATTCCCCCATTAACGCAAAAGCAGTATCGGCAATAAAACCCAAAGAGATGCAGTAAGGACAATCAAATAAAGCGGTAATTTATCAGCAAGCGCCATCAGATTATAAAAACAATAATTGCGCGGAGAGGAAGTGATATTAAATGGGAGATAAAAATCCGAAAAAGCCGAAGAAAAAGAAGAAAATTGTTGTGAAAATTGCTGTGCAGCCCCCAGTTGCCACGGAAACCTTTACGGTAAATAATACTAAAAAGTAATCGGTTTACATCGCGGAATATTAAAATCCAGGAAAAAGATTTACAGATGGGAGGACTGCTACTCCACAGGGTACGATCCCGAAACCGGCAAGCAGATCTCCAATAACATCCTTGGCAAAACGCAGGGCGAACTCGAGGAAAAGCTGAAAAAAGCGATTGACGATACAAGAGCGATCGACGTCCGGCACCCCGAAGGGTACACGGTGGCATGTTGGGTGCTGACCTGGTTTGAACTGTACTCCAAGCCCAACATCCGCCCTTTCACGGTAGAGTACTATCAGAATTTTATCAGGGACTACATCGTGCCCAAGATCGGCGACATCCCGCTCAGCAAGCTGGCCCCACGGGGATATCCAAGAAGCTCTGTAACGACCTTAGCGTTGGCCGATGGCAGCATGGACGACAAAGCACTGCTCGATTGGATTCTGGATTGAGACTAAAAATACGGCCGCCGGAATTTTACTTCCGATGGCCGTATTTTATTTATGCGGTCTGCTTATCCTGTGCATTGTGCTCTGTCCCGGATGGTGCCGGTGGTTGTGGCATCGTGCCAAACCATTCCTTCTGATTCACATAGCCGATAAATTTATAATGGATGTCCACCCGCTGGCTTTTGCTGCCATCGGGATTGATGGTTTTTTCATACACCACAATCTTTTCGATCAGTTCGTTGAGGATATGGGCATCCAGTTCCGTGATATCGGTGTACTTCCAGATAATCGGCAGGAATTTTTCAATGTCGTCGTAAATCTTCTCACAGCGTGTAATCTCGGCTACCAGCTTTTCCCGCTGGCCCTTCAGTAATTCCTGCTCCCGTTCGTAGCCGGGGGCCATCGCCTGATACCGTTTCTCGCTGATGCGCTCCAACGCCGCATCCTCATAGAGCTTCGTAAGTATTTTTGACAATTCACCGACCCGCTTGTCCACAGCCTTGAGCTCGCGTTTGCAGCGCTCGGTTTCCTGCTTCTTCTTATCCGTTCTGGCGGCGATGAGCATATCCATGTATTTCTGCGTGGCGAGCTTTGCGGCGGATGCGTTGCGCCGGATGTCCTCCAACACCAGGCGGTTGAGGGTCACCCAACCGATGGCATGGGAGGTACAGCGCTGTTTCCCGTAGTTCTTGTAGACCCAGCAGGAGAAGCCGGTATATCGTCCCTTTTTTGCGTCGTAGCTCACATTCAGGGAGGAGCCGCAGTCGGCACACTTAACCAGCCCTGCGAAGGGCTGCACTTCGCCGCTTAAATTTTCCCGCCGTTTTGCGCGCATCATCTGATGTACCGTAACCCATATCTCCCGCGTGATGATCGGCTCGTGGGTGTCCTCGGCGATCACCCATTCCTCCTCCGGGGCCGCGATTCGCGTCTTATCAAAAAAGCCTTTGGTTTTTGTCCGTCCAAATACCGTTTGACCCAGATAAACGCGGTTGTTGAGGATCGCCCGGATGGAGGTGGCATGCCAGTCGAAAGGCTTTCGCCAGTAATCACTGTTCTTGTAGTAATCCGGATTGTTCTGATTGAAATATGCCTGAGGGTTCAGAATACTGCGCTCCCGCAGAATTTTTGTCATCCGCACATAGCCGATGCCATCGGCGAACATCTGGAAGATCTCACGCACAACGTCTGCGGCAGGAGGATCAATGATCAGTTTGTGCCGGTCGCCGGGATCTTTCTGATAGCCGAACGGCGCCCGGCTGCCGATAAACATTCCGGCTTTCGCCCGCGCCCGATGTGCCGCCTTTGTCTTGCTGGACGCCTGCCGCGCGTAGAAGGAATTGATGACGTTGGTGAATGGCAGGACGAGATTATCGATGCCGTTTTTTGAGTCGATGTTCTCCGCCACTGAAATAAAACGTACGCCTTTTTCCTCAAAGTAGTGTTCAATGTACATTCCCATTTGCGCGTATTCGCGACCGAATCGGGATAGGTCCTTTACGATCACCATATTGATGTTTCCTGACTCAATATCGTCCAGCATCCGCTTGAAGTTCGGGCGGTCGAAGTTTGTGCCTGACCAACCATCGTCGCAATAATATCCGCCAATGGCAATGTGGTGGTCGCTGCAATATTGTGTAAGCAGCGTTTTCTGTGTCTGAATACTGCCCGATTCACCTACGCTGCCGTCATCCTGGCTGAGCCGGCAATAAATCCCGGCTGTTTCTGTTGCCATATTGTTGCCCCCTTTCGCAACACACAATACCGTTATTCCTTTTCCGAAGCTATACCAGAATCCAACAAAATTTCATTCGGAATCTCGTCAGGTTCAGATGCCTGAAAGGAATCGGAAATTAAATCCCCGACCTTTTGGAACAGGTCTTTGTCTCCATCGTAAAAGCTGAAGGTCACATACTGCACGCCGTGAATCATCGTGCTGTTGACTCGGAAATCACCTTTGAATAAAAACATAATTGCCTCCTGTCTCATAATCGTACTGCTACTGCAAGGCCTGCTGCCAGGTTTGCTCATCCTCATGGTCATCCGCCTTATGACCAAGGGCAATTTTCTTTTCACGCTCTTTGGTGAACACTTTTCGGTCTGTGTACGGATTCAGAGTTGTGGCATCCTTTACGGGAACATCGTCCTGAGTCCGTTCCAGAGCGTGTCCCAGCTGTGCCACATTGCCCAGAGCACCAGCAAGATTACCGGGATCAGTAGCCATGCCGGGCTGAGGCATGGCAGGTGCAGATGCGGAAGAGAGATACGCCGCGCGTTCTTTTTCCCAGCCTGCTGCATCGTCTCCCGCACTGCCGCCACATCCCGTGCCAGCACCGCGATCTGCTCCTGGGTCGGGTACGTTCTCGGCCTTTGGGAAAACTCCCGCACAAGGGCCGCCTGCACGGCCACACGGTGCTCCAGCGAGGCCAGCATACTCATCAGTTCCGCCCACTCCGCCTGCGTCGGATGTGACTCCGGCTGTGCCGGTATGGCCGGCTCTTGCCGCATCATCGAACCCTGTGGATGATTCAGCCGTTTCAATTCCTCCATGGACAATTCCCGCTCGGATTCGGAACTCACGTTCCATCGCCTCCTTCAAATATCGTTCGTCGTGCAGCCGGTCATCCCGGCACTTCATTCCACTTAGGGTTGTGTAAGTGATATTTTTTCTGGAATCCTGCCAGCGGATGTCGTAACCCTCGGTGCGCATCAGGGTGATGAACTCCTCACGGGTTCCGGCGTAGCGCATGCACTCGTCGATGGTGTCCATGAGCCGGAACTTCCAGCTCTCGCCCCGGGCGGCGGTGTGGTATTCCGCCGTGGACATGGACTTCACTTTTTTCTTTTTCTGGTCTTTCTGAAATACTGGCAGGTTAAACATCTCGCACACCTGATCGTTTCGCTGCCTGAGCTCGACCAGCTCCGGTTCGCTGATGTGGAGCTTTCGTCCGTCCTCCAGTGAGACGCTGTTGATGATGAAGTGCGAGTGGACGTGGCCGCGGTCGGTATGGGTGCAGACCAGCACCTCGCGGCCCTCGAAATACTTACCAAGCTCCATCGCCGCCTCGTGCGCCGTGACCGGATCGACGTCGGCACCCTTGGGGAAGGACTGTACCATGTGGAAAAACAGGGTTTTGTCATCCTTATGGTAGAGCAGCTTCGTACAGAGAAAATCGTCATAGACGCTTTCGGGTCGGCAATTGATGCCGCTGATCAGAGCCTGTCCCTGCCACAGCGTTTTCTCCTCCCGCTTCGTGTACGCCATGACCGCCGCCATGCAGGGACGGTTCTGCCCCCTGGGGTAATTCGTAAAGCTGATGATGGCTATTTCGTCCACCTCCCTCGCTCGGCGATCTCCCGCAGCGTCTCGCTGATCGCTTTCAGCGCCTGCGCCGTTTCACCGAGATTGGCAACCGACACTCTGCCCATGTTGGCCAGCATCGTGAGCTGGTTAAGGTTGTTGCCAATGGCGCGCTGCTGTTTCAGAACTTCCTTTAGATCTTCCACGACCACCACCTGCCTGCCGAGGCAGCATCGGGTAACGTAGTCGCTCTGGGAGAGCCGGGCCTGTTTTGCTTTTTGCTTGATGGTGTCCAGATCGCCGGATGCGATCCGAATGCTGAATGTCGTATTCTTCATTCGTTCCTCCGTCCTACCGGGTGTGGGGCAGGGCCCCGCAAACTGGGCGTTTGGCAGGGCGGCGGCTGTGTGGCCGACGTCCAGACAAACGCGATGCTGGCTCTCCCCGAAAGGGGAGAAATTCCCCCGCCGGGCATCTACGCATCCTCCCGTGACAGGTGTGACGGCTGTGACAGCAGATTCGGTACTGGGCCTGTATCGGTTTTCCCGTCATTCCCGTCACTGCCGTCACCAACAAGAGCCAGACGCAGCTCCCGACGGTCGCGGGTGCGGTGGGTTTCAAACGTAATTTCGCACGCCGCCAACTCGTCCCGGCAGCGGATCAGCCGCTTGGTCAGCGCGGCCGGGACGAGCGGTTCACCGCTCAGCTCCGCCAACGCTTCCGCCAGCTCCGTGGCTGTGCCGGTGAACGATTTGCGCTGGCTGAGAAATTCAGAGAGAAAAATAGTGAGCTTATCTTGCGGCCGTGGCTCCGTGGTAACGCTGTCCGAGAGTAGCTTCCAGATATGCGTTTCGGTATCAAACTCCAGCGTCAGCTCCCGGTACTCAATGTCTCGCCCGGTACAGTAAAGTGTCGCGGTGCTGCCGCCGCGCTTGTCCTTGCGAAGGACGAAGTTAGAGTCCGTCGCGCCGCTGATGCCTGTGGTGCCGGAAATCATGTTCATGGGATCATCGTCGTTCATTTTCCGCAGGTGGTGGATGAGCAGAATTGCGATGCGGTGTTTGTCCGCCAGCTCCTTGAGGATGCCGAGGTCGCGGTAATCGCTGGCGTAGGGATTGACATCATTCGCTATACCGCGGATGCGCTGGAGCGTGTCGATGACAATGAGCGCGGTGCCGGGATGCTCTTTGAGGAAGCGCTCGATCTGCTGCTCCAGACCGCCGCGGAGCTTTTCCGACATGGTGGCAAAGAACAGATTCGGTGGCGCGTCGTCCGTGATGTCCAGCAGCCGGTTCTGGATGCGGGAATAGCTGTCCTCCAGACAGAGGTACAGCACATCGCCTTGCACAGACGGGAACTCCCACACGTTATCTCCCTTGGCAACACACAGGCACAGCCACAGTGCCAGCCACGATTTTCCCACCTTTGGCGCGCCAGCGAGGATGTGCAGCCCCTGGGGCAGAAGTCCGCCGATGGTGAAGCGGATCGGCGGCAGCGGCGTAGTCATCAGGGTTTCGCCGTCTATGGCGTCCAGCCTGTGTTGGTTCACCGTAGCCGCTGGTTCTTTGGTAATTGACATTTTGATCCTTCCTTTCTTTTGAGAATTGAGAGACTCTTGGTTCTATCGTCAGTGTAGCAACTTTCCCTCTTGCGGTCTCCGTTTGAGCGTGATAACATATAACAGGCAAAAACAATTTATCGTATATAGCTTGGAGGGACACATGGATAGAGCGAAATCGACCGCCGATGAATTCGCAGCGCCGCTCACGCTCTCGCTGGAGGAGAACAGCTGCATCTTCACAATCAAGTGGCGAGACGCACCGGGAATGCTGGTGGAGAAATTTGAGTCCCCGCAGGAGCTCCTGACGGTATTTCTCAACGGGGATTATCTTCGGTTGATTACCACAAGGGATCTGCTCAATATGGAGTTGACGGACGCTCCGCAGTTTTACGAGTGGCTGACCACTTATGACCGGGAGCGGATCACGAATCTGATTGGACAGCTCTATTTTTCCGAGTCCGCCGACGTGAACGCGCTGCCACCGAGCCAGCGGTTGCGGGTATATCTCACCTTCGACCGAACGCTTTTCTCCGTGGAAGCGCGGGAGCAGGGGTATTCCTGCGTTTGGAAGGTGTTGCACAAACATGCTCCTGCGGACGAAGCCTTCGGGAAATATTCCGGACAAAATAAGTGCCGAAATGCGGGTACGCGGCGTGAGGCTGATTTTGAAGCAGGCTGTCAAGCAATAAAGGAATACAATCTTAGAATTCCCCGCGGAACCATGGCTCGGTTTGAGGAACCCCAGGAGCTGGTGATGTATCTGCTGCGGGAAGCGATCCTATCGGATAAGCACATCAAAAAGTGCGAATTCTGCGGTCGGTTTTTCATTCCCCGGCGCAGCACCCGGCAATACTGCTCGCCGGCGTGTGCCAGCAAGCAGCGGAACCTTGACGGCTTCTGCGGCGAGACGGAAGTCAGCGCGGCGTACAAACGCATCGTCGCCAATCTCTCCGCCAAGGATAAAAAGCAAAAAGAGCTCCGCCGCCAGTATTGCCTGGACGGCGGAGCCGTGGTGAAGCCGCGCGAGGTGCTGCGGCAGTTTTATGACGAGAACTATATCCATCAGGAGCAGTTCCGCTCCGCGTGGGAGACGCTGAATAAGGCAGAGAAAAAAAGCTGGGCGGATCGCCAAAAATACGAACAGGCCAAGACCGAGTATCTCTCCTGGCTGGACAGCCGGCTCAGCTATGCCAAGCGAATTCATATAGATCAGGATAGTTATCTGGAAAAAACCTGAAGCGTAAGAGAGGGAGCGGCAATGACCGCTCCCTCAACCTCTGCTATCAGATTGACCTTTTGCGTCTTACGGTCTCGGAAATATATAGGATCAGTTCTTCAGGCGTAGGTATATCTTTCTCGCATGGGACAGCGTCCCAAAACGCCTTAATATTTGGGTCAGTGCTGCACAGGCCGTTCAGCATGGCAATCTGCATCTGCTTTCTTACATATTCCGTTGAAACACCGTCACGATCGGCGATTTTTCTGATGGCGTTTTCCGCCACAATCCGCTTTGCTGTTTTGCTTCCGCTCTTTTTCTTACCCACGTTTCAAACCCCACAACTATAATTTTTTGGTACGTCCGGCTTATCAAACAATTTTGCGCGTAATGAAGGCCGCCTCTCCAGCAGCCTATCAGTTTTCAGCATCCCCGCTGGTCGTGCTTGCCGATAATACGCCTACGGGAAATGGCGCCTCCACAGGCACCCCGATTTGTATCAGTTTATCGTGAAAAGAAATGCAGTTTCTTCCGGCTCTCTTGGCACGGTACAGCGCTTTATNAGAATTCTGCGGCCGGTTTTTCATTCCACGGCGCAGCACCAGGCAATACTGTTCACCGGCGTGCGCCAGCAAGCAGCGGAATCTGGACGGTTTCTGCGGCGAGGGTGAGGTCAGCGCAGCGTATAAACGCATTGTGGCCAACCTAACCGCAAAGGATAAAAAGCAAAAAGAGCTCCGCCGCCAGTATTGCCTGGACGGCGGAGCCGTGGTTAAGCCGCGCGAGGTGCTGCGGCAGTTTTATGACGAGAACCATACCCATCAGGAGCAATTCCGCTCCGTGTGGGAGGCGCTGAATAAGGCGGAGAAGAAAAGCTGGGCGGATCGTCAGGTATACGAGCAGGCCAAAGCAGATTATCTTTCCTGGCTGGACAGTCGGCTCTGCTACGCCAAGCGGATTCATATCGATAACGATAGCTTTCTGGAAGAACCCTGAAGCGCAAGAGAGGGAGCGGCAATAACCGCTCCCTCAACCTCTGCCATCAGATTGACCTTTTGCGTCTTACCGTCTCGGAAATATATAGAATCAGTTCTTCAGGCGTAGGGATATCTTTTTCACATGGGACAGCGACCCAAAACGCCTTGACCTTCGGATCGGTGCTGCACAGGCCGTTCAGCATGGCAACCTGTATCTGCTTTCTTACATATTCCGTTGAAACACCGTTACGCTCGGCGATTTTCCTGATGGCGTTTTCCGCCACAATCCGCTTTGCTGTTTTGCTTCCGCCCTTTTTCTTACCCACACTTCCAACCTCACTATAATTTATTTGGCATAGCCGGTTTATCAGGCATCTTTGCGCGTAATGAAACTGCGGCTCTGGCAACCTATTGGTTTTCAGCCTCGCCGCTGGCAGTGCTTGCCGATAATATGCCTACGTGAAACGATTCCTCAACAGGTACCCCGATTTGTATCATTTTATCGTGAAAAGAAATGCAGTTTCTTCCGGCTCTCTTGGCACGATACAGCGCTTTATCCACGGTTTTATAAAGATCGACCAGTAAATCGTCCGGTTGTGGTGTACTCGTCGCAACGCCTATGCTGACAGATAAAAAATCGCCTGGATTGTTTTCCAAGGCGGTTTTGACTTTCAAATTGATTATGGATGAGGAAAGAGATTGCGCCATTTCCAAAATACGATCATCGTCCACATCCGGAAGGAAAATCAGGAACTCATCTCCGCCGATTCTGCCTATAATGTCTGTCTCCCGCCTGAAGCAGCTTTTTATGCTGTCCGCTACCTGCTTTAAAATGTGGTCACCCTCCGGGTGCCCTAAGGTGTCATTGTAGCTTTTGAAATAATCAATGTCCGCAAGGATGACGCCGGCTTTCTTTTTATCCCGCATGCAAAAGGCCCAGGCGGTTCCTGCCGCCCGCTCCAAACCGTTGCGGTTTAGCAGGTGCGTTAAGGCGTCCGTTGTTGCTTCCGTTTTCAGGTGGTTTATTTCCTCAGTCTCGTTTGTAAAGGAACGGGTGATGGCCTTGTCTGTTATGCTGGTGGTGAAAACTGTCCCGGCATTGGTCAGCAGAAGAATCAAAAACAGTTCAAATCGTATTTGGCCCAGGCCAAGTAAAACCGCTGGGATGCCTGTTGTCACCATAAGCAGTAATAACAAGTCCCGGAATGAGATCACGAAAGCCGCGCCGCATAGCATAAGAATTGCGGAGCAGTATACGGACAGGCGGACAGGCAGCCCTTCCGCCTCAGCCGCCGGAAGAAACATCAATAGGCCAATGAATATGATAAACGTGATGTACAATCCAGCCCGCTGCTTATTGAGAACCTTTATTTTGTCTTTCACCTGCTGCTCTATCCGGCTTTCATGATCTGCCATGATACACTCCCGTTTTACTGCTTTCTTTTTAATATTGTAGTATTACTACAATATTATACCTCTACACTGCGTATGATTGCAACCATTTATTGGATAGAATATAAGAGAAAAAGAATTTTATTTGATTGGAGGGATTGCTGTGCCCCCAATTAGCAGCAAATCATATACAGATGAAGAAAAGCAATTTCTTAAAAATATTGGTTTTAAAATTCAATTTCTCAGAAAGCAACGGGGAATCAGCCAAAATGAGCTTGCTGAAAAAGCCGATTTAAGCTATACCACGATTAGTCATATTGAAAGTACATCTTCCTATGGCGTCCATCATAGCTATCTATAAGATTGCAAAAGCTCTGGATGTTGATCCGAGCCAATTACTTCTGTTCAAGTAACAGCAAAACATATGATACTATTCCAAATTGATTTGACAACAGGAGTGCCGGAGGAAGCCGGACAAAGGTATACGCGAGTCATCAAGTCGGCTGTAAGCAGCGTTTTTTATATTCCGTTCTCCTCCTGCGATACAGAACAGGCGTTCAACCCGGCTTGCTTTGCCGGCGTTGAACGCCTGTTGTCGTAGTTGTTCAATTCATTTGCCATCTTTCATGCCAGTTTGAAGCCGCTGAGAAGATGGGCGGGTCCAAGAACAAGTAATGTGAGTTAACAACTCCGGCTTCTCAAGCTGAAAACACCAGGCGGTGCGTCACGGTTTGTTACGCACCGCCTGGTGTTTACAATGGTTTAAAATGCTCTCCATATTTGAGTAAATCCGAGCTTGTTTTAATTGTATGCGGGTTACACATCTGTACTTTTTTCGGCAGATTCTGGATCATGCGGCTTCTCTCGAGGCTTTTTCAGTGCTTTCTTGGCGGAAGCCCGCTTTTTGGCGGCATTGCGTTTCTGCTCGAGCAGAGTACGCTGTTCTTCCTCATTGCGTTTTTTATCATTTTCAGTGCTCTGCTGCCGCTCTTCATCCGCTTGCTTACGAGTCTGCCGAAGTTCATCCTCCATTTTCTTCTTCACGACTGGGTTGTATAGTTCCAGAAATGAATCAAACGCAGATGGATAGATGAACTTTTTAACACCATACTCCTTACAGAATTTCACCGTGACAGTCGTCACGGTCTGGCTAGTGATCGTTCCGATTCCAAACTGACGGTGGCATACTTGCTCATGCATTAAAATCCATTTTCGTTATCACTCCGTTTCTCGCTTACTCTGTCAGCGATATATTCAGGCACTCTGTCTTTTGGGATATCAAGGGCGGCGGCCAGTTCGCCAAATAGCAATTCTTCCGCGCGCTTCATGAATCTCTCGTCCACTGCTCCAAATTTCTGCTTTTGCTGCTCCAAGCGCTGTTTTTTAGCACGGAGGGACATGGAAAGCTTAACCAAATCCGAACAGTCGTGCGTTTTCAATAACGCATTGTAGTGTTGTGTGAGCTGGCTCAAAACGCGGTTGTGATATGCTCTTGCCTGAACAGTCGGCATCATATCGACAAGCCGTTCCGCCTCGTTTTTCGATATGATTGGACGCATAAACACTTTTGTCGTATTGACCAAGGTAAAAATGATATAATTCTGATACAAAGGTTCCAAGACATAATAAAGCTGTTCTTTGTTCTGACCCGTTAGATCACGCATCGTAACACCCATGACCTTGCATACGCCTGAACTTTCATAAAAAATCAAGTTTCCAATCTGGTACATTTCATGCTACCTCCGAGATTTTGCGCTGGGACCTATTCAGAAACGAAACCACCTGCATCTCTAACGCTACTGTTCCTGTTCACCCAAAATTTTTGAAAACTTCCCTGCTAAATTTGCTGTCAGATTATTTTCATCTGTGATAAAAAGGTAGTTAAGACAAAGCGCGAAACAGCATTTCTGTTTCGCGCCAATCTGTTATGATATACGAACATTGATCGCTCTTAGTTTACGGCTGTCCTTCGGGTCTTCTTCGACATCATAAGTTACCTTTTGTCCTTCTGTAAGGGATTTGTATCCATTTGATGCAATGGAAGAAAAATGTACAAACACATCATCGCCGCCATTGTCATTCGAAATAAATCCGAAGCCTTTTTCAGAATTAAACCACTTTACTGTACCGCTATTCATTATAGGTACCTCCAAAAAATATACTACTGAATATAAAAATAAGACCCACAAGTTTTGTATACATCAATAATCACTGATTTACAAAACATATGGGATCAAAACAATCATATTAAGTATCTTTATGAGAATATCACATTATTAGTGAAAAGTCAACTTATTTATTTAATGTGCCTATGCGCGCTTACCAGCCCGCATGGCGCATATTTGATTGCATAGCCGCTTAAAGGACCATGCTTTTCTAATATTCCTGCTGTCGGTTGAGGACTTTCCGTCAGTTTTTGTGGTTCTTTCGGCTGCCCGCCATACGGCTATGCCGTCTTGCGGATACACCGTGAGGTCTTGCATATGAAAAGTGATCAGTCGCCGAGACATGTGGTTTCCCGGGCTTAGCTGCTGCGGTTGTAAGAGGATTATCAAAGCTATACCGTTTCTGTGGCGCTTTTTCGGACTTTTGCAGGATCATCATTGGCCATTCCGATTTTTCCTCAGGGATGGTGCGCCCCATCAACTTTTCAATCTCCCTTAGATAGGGCATTTCATCATAGTCGCAGAAGCTGATGGCGATGCCTCCCAGGCCGGCACGGCCAGTCCTGCCGATGCGGTGAATATAGGTTTCTGGTTCATTTGGCAGTTCATAATTAAACACGTGGGACAGCTCAGGAATATCAATTCCTCTGGCCGCGATATCCGTTGCCACAAGGATCTTAATCTCTCCGTTTTTGAAGTCCTTCAGCGCGGTCTGCCTGGCATTCTGACTTTTATTCCCATGAATGGCCATCGCCACCATACCAGCCTCGGCCAGCTCCTTGACCACCTTGTCGGCGGCGTGCTTTGTGCGTGTGAAAACCAGCGCGCTTCCAACCTCACGGTCATGAAGCAGCTTTATTAGCAGGCGGGGCTTATTGCCCTTGTCAATCAAGTATACGTGCTGGTGAATGGAAGAAGCCGTGCTGGTCACGGGATCGACTTTTACCGTAACGGGATCGTGAAGGATGGTGTTTGCAAGGGCCTCAATCTCCTTTGGCATTGTTGCGCTGAAAAGGAGCGTCTGTCGTTTTTGGGGGAGCGCGTTCAGGACTTTTTTTACATCATGGATAAAGCCCATGTCCAACATCCGGTCGGCCTCATCCAAGACAAAAACTTCAATCTGAGAGATGTCAACATAGCCCTGATTCATCAGGTCGCACAATCGGCCAGGAGTCGCTATTAGAATATCAACGCCGTGCCCCAGTCTTTCTACTTGCGGCACCTGGCTGACGCCGCCAAAGATAACGGAGCAGCGAAGGGGCAGATTGGCCCCATAGTTCTCAAAGTTCTCCTGAATTTGAATGCCAGTTCCCTTGTGGGCGTCAGGATCAGCGCTCTGATTCCCTTTCTCCGTTCTAATGCAAGGTTCTGCAGAATTGGAAGGGCAAAGGCAGCTGTCTTACCCGTGCCCGTTCTGGGCGCAGCCGATTAGGTCTCTCTTCTGCAATAGAAGAGGAATTGCTTTTTGCTGAATGGGGGTCGGCGTAGTATACCCCTGATGGTCAACCGCCTTTAAGATAGGTGCTGTGAGGTTCAGTTCTTTAAATGTCATTTTCTTCTCTTTTTCTTAAATATTAGAGCAGGTAGTATTCATGCTAACGGCATAGATCGGTTCTGCTCTGTATGGCCCAAGAAAGCGAAGCGGTTTCCGTCAATTAAAATCAACGGAAACCGCAGAAATCACTTTACCCTTTCTATTATACCACAAATAGTAAAAGGTAAAAGATAATTTTCCACTCAACGTAGTGTCAGCAGCCCGCGAGGAAGGCAACGGGCCAGTCAAACGGGGGCTTCAGGCTGAGAACTTTTGCAGCCATCGCCTGTGGAACACCTGACGTAGAATTAAGAACTATGCCAGTACTTTTTCTCCTTGAGTAAGGCCGTCCACGCCGTCTGGATCTGTAAAAACTGTTGGTAGTGTTTTGGAACGGATTTGCTGTACTTGGAGAGTTCCGTGGAAAGGTTCATGAATTCCGGACGATCAAAAAAGGCGCACAGCTTAGGCAAAATCTCCTCCAGTGTCCGTTTCATTGCCGCGATGGTAGATTCATAGGCATCTGGATCGGTGACGTAGAGAAGCAGCGGCTTGTAGCGAATCCATCCGACGCAAGCGTTATAGAAGCGGGTGACCACCGCACTGCTGTCCGGCAGGACCGGTTCCAGATGCAGTGGGAGAACTCCGTCCAGCAAATGGTGATAGGCAGAAAATCCATCGTGGAAGGTGTAGCAAGGGACGCGCGTCACAACACGATCGCTAAGCATGGTGCTGAGGAAGGTGTCCTCACCTCTGGCACCGGGTGGATTGAAGAACGCGAACGTTCTATCAGGGGCCGTCAGATTGATGCAGAGGTTGGAGCCGGAGATAAACTTGCAGTGGTTGACCTCTGTGACCGGAACGGCCTCTGTGGAGAGCAGTACCGGAATATCCGCGTAGGTGATGCCGCCGTTTTGCTGGATGCGTTTGACTGACGTCCAGTTAACAATGTCATTGCTTATTGCCTCAATAAAGCGGCTGAAATCCAGCTCTGTCATTAACTCGTTAAAGCGCATCTGCGGGATGGGGGAAATATAGCCGCAGTGGTATCCGTTAGTGATGTCTGCGTTTTTGATGTTCTGCAAATGGACAGGCAGCACATACTGCCCGCCCCATAGGCAGCTATCACGGGTCTTGGTAACGGCCACAGGATATTCATCGTCGTCCAGAAACAGAAGATAGTCCATTCCGTGCTCCAGGGCAGCATAAACTATGGCGTTGCGCTTCCCTGCATAGCCGGCTCCAAACAGCAGCTTGGCGTCAGCGGCAGTCAAACCGCCGTCGTCGATGAGCTGCTGAACGCTGCGTTGTGCGTTTTTGGAACCGAGAAACACGATTTCCTTAAACGCATCTACCATTTCCTGATTCAGATTTGTGTAATCCGTGGACTGCGTGTTAGAGTACCCGACATCATAGGCGACAAACAGGCTGAGGCTGATATTCGCCTGTAGCTTGTCCCGAATCCCCGACTCATTCCAGCTGTAAATGTATGAGCTGAGTACCTTCTTAAAGCTCTTACGTCCGGTGGCGAATCCGATCCCCAGCTTGATTGTGTTGTTGTTCATGTTACCCCCTATCGTACTACTGTTTTTATTTTGTCAACAAGAATATATTTATATTATAGCATATAGTACAAAAATCAGGAAAATTATTTCAAATTGCAATTTGTGAGTCTAACATTTTGAGGAAACATGACAACTGCAGCGTGTATTCCTGAAATCTCAATTCATGGGTTGCCTCACACACGAAACTGCGTCAACTGCTCCGACGTAAAAAGTGGAGATGACGCGGATCGAACGAGCGACCTCTGCATTGCAAACCGCATTATATTTAAAAAACATGAGCACTCGCCTTCACTGAGGTGACAATACCCTTATCCAGCACGTCTTTCAGCAAATCTATCACGCCGTTCGCCGCCTGGATGGTGGCGATCATGACTTACTGATATTGACCATGCGGATTTGTCCCGCCCAGTCGTATAAGTCAGAAAAAAGAAAATGATGGATCGCCTTGTAGTGGGCAAAGTTAAAAGCGCCTTCAAGCTGTCTTCCAGCTTGGAGGCGTTAATGTATGTGGCAAGGGTTTCCACTTCGTTCAGAGTTTCCTCATCACGGATATCCAGTTTATTGATAAGGACTGTTGTACTTGAATAGCAGTTATCTGAAATTGGATCAATGCTGTATCCCATTTATTTGGCCACCTTTGACGCTTTTGCGGCAGCGAACTGCTTCAGGCACTCGGCTGTTGTGGTTTTGCCGCTGAGGACCTGCTTGCATTGATTGCGCATTTGGGGGGTTACTGTATATCCCTCCATACGGACGGACGCTTCCGCGTTTTTCATAAAAACAGTATAATCCTTTTTGGCCACGACGGCACCTCCAGACATAGAAAAATCTCCGTCAAGATACCTTGACGGAGACGTGGAGCTGGTGGGGTGACTCGAACACCTGACCTGCTGATTACGAATCAGCTGCTCTACCAACTGAGCTACACCAGCATCTGTGAGAACCGACTGTCTCCGTCGAAGTTCTGTTTGTTAGTTTACCATGTTTTCGCGCGTTTGAAAATACCTGACCTTAACTACAACCGGCGACCTCATGATTACGAATCAGGCGCTCTACCAACTGAGCTAATCCAGCGTATGGACTTTTGCAAATTCACGGAATCCGACTTGACTGGCGTCGACCCGGCGGCCGCAGTGCTCAAGCAACCCGGCCCGCCGCCGATGTCCTGTCACCTGACGCAAGGGTTATCATATCATATTTTTTTCGCGCCGTCAATATAAAATCTGTGCTCCGCCCTCTGTTTTCCCGGCCCACCGCCGCATGATTACTGTTTGTATTGCATTTCAATATTTTTCACCTCAAATTTTGGCGTTTTGTCAAAAACGATTGATTTTTTCTCGCCGTATCCATGAAAATTTTTCCGTTCTCAAAAATCAACCCATAATTTTCTCCCAAATTTCGGCATTTTCGACAGCTTTCACGAATGGTTTTTTGGGTCTTAAATTGACATAACGCAAAAAAATATTTGTTTCTACAAAGAGTTATTCACATTATCCACACCTTTTTCCACAATCATTCTTTCCCGCTGTTCCTGTCTTTCGCGGCTTTTTCCCATCTTCTTGAAAACCTTCCACAGAAGTATGTTCACTTTTTCAACATGCTTTTTAGTTTCCATAATGTTTAAGTACATATATTTTTCTCTGTTTTTTTGAGAGATTAGTCTGGACAAACCTCTGTTTCTATGTTCTTTTACAAAAAATTGTGATTTTTGCCACGTCGTTATCTGATAAGATCGGAATTGCAAATTCTCCGTACTTATGGTACGATAAAACAAATTCTCTGAAGGGAGGCCGAAATGATGTCGAAGGAACTTCCGCTGACACAGATGACTACCGCATCCGGTTGAGCGGCTAAATTGGGGCCGGGTGTCCTGACGGAAATTTTACAGGGCCTGCCGAATGTGCAGGACCCAAATCTGATGATTGGCTTTGATACCAGCGACGACGCCTGCGTCTATCGCGTCACGGACGACATCGCCGCGATTCACACCGTGGATTTCTTTACGCCCATTGTGGACGATCCGTATCAGTTCGGTCAGATTGCCGCCGCCAATGCCCTCAGCGACGTATACGCCATGGGCGGCCGTCCGGCAGTGGCCATGAATCTGCTGTGCGTGCCCAACTGCCTGTCCAAAGAGACCATCCGGGGCATCCTCCGGGGCGGCCATGATAAGGCGGTGGAGGCCCGCTGCGTCATTGCGGGTGGGCATACCATTCAGGATCCGGAGCCAAAGTACGGCCTGTGCGTCACCGGATATGTCCATCCCAATAAGGTGCTGCGCAACGTCGGCGCACAGCCCGGCGACGTGCTGGTGCTCACCAAGCCCCTCGGGTCGGGGGTGATTACCACCGGCGCGAAGGCACAGCTTGGATCCGCTGAAAACTACAAAGCGGCGGTAGTCAATATGGCGACGCTGAATGCGGGCGCGGCGGAACAGATGTTGAAATTTGACGGCGTCCACGCCTGTACGGATGTGACGGGCTTCGGTCTGCTGGGCCACACCTACGAGATGGCGGAGGGCAGCAAGGTGACTATCCGCCTGTTCAGCGGTGAAATTCCGCTGCTGGGCGGTGCGAGGGAGCTGGCGGAAATGGGCATCATCCCCGCCGGCGCATTCCGCAACAGGGATTATGTGAATCCGCACCTGTCTGTGGCGCCTTCCGTGCCGCAGGTGCTGACGGATCTCATCGCGGATCCCCAGACCTCCGGGGGGCTGTTGATTGCACTGCCCGCCGCGCAGGCAAACGAGCTGGTAAACCGGCTGGAGGGCTGTGCTCCCTGCGGGCGCATCATCGGCGAAATTCTCCCCGCCGGCGAACACGCCGTGGAAATCGTATAAATCATCAGGAAAAGAGGCTCCCGGAACCTATGGTTCCGGGAGCCTCTTTCTCACCGCCTTCCGGCGCCGCGCTCACGCATCAATCTCCCGCGTGGCATAGGCGTTCAGATCCATGCCCGCGGTGTTGCCCGCCAGATACTCGTAATACGCCTGCGCGCCAATCATGGCGCCGTTGTCGCCGCAGAGCCGCAGCGGTGGAATGTACAGCGTGCGGCCGTCCTTCCGGCACGCTTCCTGTAAATTCCGGCGGATAATGGAGTTGGCAGATACGCCGCCCCCGGCGGCGATGATTTTCCGTCCGGCCATCCGGGCCGCCCGCAGGGCCCGGGGCACCAGCACATCGCTGACGGCATCGGTAAAGTCCCGGGCCAGCGCCGCCCGATCCAGCGTCTCGCCGGTCTGTTCGGCGTGATGGGCAAGATTCACCACGGCGGTTTTCAAACCGGAAAAGCTCATGTCCAGATCCGCGCCGTCCACCTTGGCGCGGGGCAGCTTGTAAACACCGCCGCAGCTCTGCCGCGCCAGCTCGTCCATGGGCTTCCCCCCGGGGTAGGGCAGGCCCAGCACCCGGGCGGCTTTGTCGAAGCACTCTCCCGCCGCGTCGTCCCGGGTGGCGCCCAGAATTTTCAAATTGGTGTAGTCCCGCACGTCCACAATCAGCGTGTTGCCGCCGGAGATGGCCAGCGCCAGAAACGGCGGCTTCAGCTCCGGGAACGCCAGATAGTTGGCGGCGATATGCCCCCGGACATGGTGGACGGGAATCAGCGGCACGTCCCAGGCATACGCCACGGACTTGGCGAAGCTCAGCCCCACCAGCACCGCGCCGATGAGCCCGGGCGCGTAAGTCACCGCCACGGCATCGATGTCGCGCCGCGTGCAGTCCGCTTCTTTCAGTGCCTGCTCCGTGACGGCGGCGATGACCTCCACATGCTTGCGGGAGGCAATCTCCGGCACCACGCCGCCGTAAAGCGCGTGCATCTGCGCCTGGGACGCCACCACGTCGGAGAGGACGGTACGCCCGTCCTCCACCACCGCCGCGGCGGTCTCGTCGCAGGAGCTTTCAAAAGCCAGAATTTTCAATGAAATCTCTCCTTTTCGGAAGAGTTACGCCGCTCTCCCGTTCCTTGGTCTCACGCGCCCCGCCCCGGGCTGGGCACCCCGCATACACGCCCGCCGTCATACCCACGCCGACTTCGGAACGGGCGGCATCTCCGGCGTCCAGGGAATACGGACAAATTTCTCGTACTTCTCCCTGGAAAAATCCTGGCGGTAAATCGTGCCGTATTCCCGCAGCATCCGCTCTTCGGACACCGGAGCGTCCGAAAAGCAAATCAGCCGGTAGCGCACGCCGAACACCTCGGAGCGGAATTTTGTAAACCGCGCGCCGTTCCGGCGGTAAAACCCGATCCGCCGCCGCGCCATTTCCGCGTCCGGCGCGGCGGCGGGATCTTCCACCTCGCCCAGAATCGCCAGATCCCGCTCCCGCCTGCGGACCTCCGCCAGAATTTTCGTACCCAGACCGCTGTTCCGCCGCCCGGCGGCCACGCACAGGTAATCGCCCAGCGCCCAGCCGGGATTGCCCAGCTTCAGGAACAGCTCGCCCGCGATCTCGCCCGCGTCGTCAAAGGCGCACCACGGGCGGTAACGCCCCTCCGCGCAGGCCCGCTCCATCACCGGCAGGGGCCGGAGCTCGCCGGGCGGAAAAGACGCTTTCAAATCCCGCTCATACACCCGCCGGAGCTGTTCCGGCGCTGCTGTTTTCAGAATCATTTTGAAACTCCCTCGTCATCAGAATGGCATCCTCCCTGGGATGCTCATAATAATTTCTGCGCCGTCCCACGCCCCGGAACCCCAGCTTGCCGTAAAGCAGGATCGCCGGGCGGTTGGAGGCGCGCACCTCCAGCGTTAAAAACGCCAAACCGTTGGCCTGCGCAAAGCGAATGAACACGTTCAGCAGTTTTTCCGCGATGCCCTCCCGGCGGCACTCCGGCCGGACGGCGACATTGAGAATGTACCCCTCGTCCACAACCACCTGAAGGCCGGCATAACCCGCCAGACGGCCGGTATCGTCCACCGCCGCCAGAAAGGAGGCGCAGTCGTTTTCCATTTCCTCCGCCAGCATCTTCCGCGACCAGGGATCGGCAAAGCAGATGCGCTCCAGCTCCGCCGCCCCGTCCAGATGATCCGCCGTCATGGGCATGACGGTCACATGCGTTTTTGCATTCATAGATCAGATTCCTTTCGACTCCCGCCATGCGGGAAAATTGGAGCGCGCCCGCAGACCGGAGGGCACGGAAGCAGCGCCGCCGCGGAATTCCCGGGCCTTATCCCTTCGCCTCCAGCCAGTTCTTCCCCCAGTGGGCCTCGGCGGTCAGCGGCACGGCGAAGTCCGCCACATGCTCCATTTCCTCCGTCAGAAGCTTTGCGGCCGCCTCCGCGTCCGATTCGGGACACTCCACAATCAGCTCGTCGTGCACCTGAAGCACCAGACGGGCGGCGGGCAGTTCCCGCTTCAAGCGGTTTGCCACCGCCACCATGGCCAGCTTCATCACGTCCGCCGCCGCGCCCTGAATGGGCATGTTCAGCGCCACCCGCTCCCCAAAAGCGCGGAGATTGTGATTTGAGGAGCGCAGCTCCGGCAAATCCCGGCGGCGGTGCAGGAACGTCTCCACATAGCCGTTCCGCTTGGCCTGCTCCACCACGTCCGTCATATACCGCCGGACGCCGGGGAACGTGTCAAAATACGTCTCCATATACGCCTTCGCCTCCCGCTGGGAGACGGAGATATCCTTGGCCAGGGAGAAGGCGGAAATGCCGTACACAATTCCGAAATTCACCGCCTTGGCGCGGCGGCGCATCTCGTGGGTGACCTCCTCCGGCGGAACGTGGAACACCTTTGCCGCCGTGGCGGTGTGGAAGTCGCTGCCGGAGGCGAACGCCTCCCGCATGGCGCGGTCGCCGGAGATATGCGCCAGCAGGCGCAGCTCAATCTGGGAGTAGTCCGCGTCCACCAGCACGCAGCCCTCCGCCGGGACAAACATCTTCCGAATCTCGCTGCCGAGATCCGTGCGGGTGGGGATGTTCTGCAAATTTGGCTCTGTGGAGGACAGCCGCCCGGTGGCGGTGACGGTCATCTGGAAGCGGGTACGGATCCGCCCGTCCGGATCCAGCGCCTTTAAAAGCCCGTCGGCGTAAGTGGATTTCAACTTGGCAAACTGCCGGTAGTCCAGCACCGCGTCCACCAGCGGGCTGGCCGGACGCAGCTTTTCCAGCACGTCCGCGCCCGTGGACCAGCCGGTTTTCGTCTTTTTCCCGTGGGGCAGGTGCATCCGCTCGAAGAGGACCTCACCCAGCTGCTTGGGGGAATTGATGTTGAACGTCCCGCCCGCCTCCGCGTAAATCGTTTTTTCCAGCGCCGCGCAGCGCTCCTCCATCAGCGCGCCGAAAGACGCCAGCGCGCCGGCGTCCACCCGGCAGCCCGCCAGCTCCATCTCCGCCAGCACCCGGCACAGCGGCAGCTCCGCCGTGTCGTACAGCGGGCGCATCTGCTTCTCCTCCAGCTTGGGAATCAGCAGATCATACAGCGCGTCGATTGCCGTGGCGTGGCTGGCGAATGCCGCCTCCGCCCCCGCGCGGTCGCCCAGCGGGGAAAACGCGTCCGGCTCCAGAAACGCGGGCTTGGGCAGCTCGGCGTTGCAGTAGGTGACAAACAGCCGTCCCAAATCGTAGCTGCCCGCCGTGGCGTCCAGCAGGTACGCCGCCAGCGCCGTGTCAAACACAAAGCCCTCCGCCGGCAGATTGTTCTGCAGCAGCAGGTGCATGAGATCCTTCACGTTGTGGGAAACTTTTTTGATGTCGGCGGAGAACAACGCCGTCAAAAACGCGTTCCAGTCACCGCCGTAGCCGTTAAAAAAGAACTCCGCCATGGAGCAGTCGTGTTCCCCTGCCCCGCAATACACCGCCGCGCCGGTCAAATCCGGCAGCGTCAGCACGGACACGTGATCCGCCCCGCGCCAGAGCGCCAGCAGTTCCTCCGCCCGCGCCGACGTCTCCACAATCTCCATCCGGCACTCCGTCTCAAACTTCTCCGGCGCCTCCGTCTCCAGCGGGGTGGGACGCAGATGGAACTTCTCAATCAGCCGGGAGAACTCCAGCCGCAAAAACAGCGGGTACGCCGCCTCGGACGGCGCTTTAAGCAGATTGTCGGCCGGCTGGAAGTCCATGGGCGCATCGGTGACGATGGTAGCCAGCCAGTAGGAATGGCGGGCGCTCGCCTCGCCCTCCGCCAGCTTTTTCAGAGCTGCGGGTTTGGCATCCACCGCCGGCATGGCCCCATAAATCGCGTCGATGGAGCCGTATTTCTGAATCAAGGCGGAGGCGGTCTTTTCCCCCACCCCCGGCACGCCGGGGATATTGTCGGAGGAATCTCCCATCAGCGCCTTCAAATCAATCAGGTGAATGGGGTCGAAGCCGTATTTTTCCCGGAAGGCGTCCTGCGTCATATTCTCCGTCACGGGTTGGCCGCCCCGGGTGGACACCAGCTTCACCCGGGTATGCTCCGTAATGAGCTGAAGGGAGTCCCTGTCCCCCGTGGCGGCGACGCAGTCCCAGCCCGCAGCCTCGCACCGGCGGGAGATGGTGCCGATTAAATCGTCGGCCTCCCAGCCCTCTTTTTCGTAGCGGGGAATATTCAGCGCGTCCAGCACCTCTTTCATCACCGGCACCTGCATGCGCAGCTCCTCCGGCATGGGCTTGCGGGTGGCCTTGTACGCCGCGTCCGCCTTGTGGCGGAACGTGGGCGCGTGGAGGTCGAAAGTGACGCACAGCGCGTCCGGGGCCTCGTCGTTTTTCAGACGCAGCAGCGTGGTGAGAAAGCCGTAAACCGCGTTGGTATAAAGCCCGTCCCGGGTAGTCAGGGGGCGGATGCCGTAATAGGCGCGGTTCAGGATGCTGTTTCCGTCAATGACCATCAGCTTCATAGGCGGGTTCCTCCTCAGTTTGATTTTACAGCTCCACCAGTATACCCTATCCGGCTCGGAAAGGCAAGGCGAAGGCGGATGCCGCCGCCCCTGTTTTCCGCCGTGCGCGAGGGGCAAAGGCGCATACGGCTGGAATTTTTTAGAAAATAAAAGCCGCCCGGAAAGTCTCCTTCCGGGCGGCCCCGCCCTATGGCTCTTTTACCTCCGGCCTCCGCCCTTTTCCGACGAGGCCGCGGAGCAGACGCCGCACCGTCTCCGGCTCGTAAGGCTTGTGAACGAAATCCGCCGCGCCCAGCCTTCTGGCCCGCAGCTCACCCATCCGGCCCTCCACCTGGGAGAGTACCAGTACGGGAATCCTGTTCATCTCTTTGTCCGCCAGACGGTTTTCCAGAAATTCATAACCATCCATAACGGGCATGATAAGATCCAGCAAAATGGCGGATACGTCCGGTGTACACCGCAGCGCCGCCAGCGCCTCCCTGCCGTCGGCTGCCTCCAGCACGCGGTACTCCTCGGAGAGCATTTTATGCAGCACAACGCGGTTTACCTGATTATCCTCCACAATCAACACCGCGGGCCTGCCGTCGTTCTCCGGCGGAGCGGACGGCGGCCCCGCAGGGAAACGGCACTCCGGCGCGGCGCTCCCTTCGGACGCGTCCCAGATGCTGACGGCGAACAGGGTGCGGTTGTCTTTGCAGCCGATCCGGCCCACTTTGAGAGACAGCCTCTTGATGGCGGCGGAGGCGATGTAGCGGTTGATGACGAGATCCTGCGGCAGCTTCGTCTCGTCCGCCCGGCACATGGCCGCCAGAAGCGGTTTCCGGTCGCCCTCCTGAACCCACGCCAGCGCGTCTTTCGTGTCGTAGAACAGTTTGTCGGGCGTAGTCTGAAGGAGCTTGTAGTATTCGTCGTTGACGCACACCAGCTCCACCCGGCCGCCGGCCATCTCGTAAAAGCCCACCGCGCCAAGAATTCCGCCCAAAGCACTGTTTTCCGCATTGACGGAGCGCCAAACAGCGGCCAGATTCAGCTTGTCATAGGGACGCTTCGGCTCCCGGAGCCTGCCTTTGGGGAAGCGGAACATCGCGCTCCGGAACGCCTCGATGGGAAGCGGCTTGGAATAGTAATACCCCTGTACGCGATCGCAGCCCACGCTCCGCAGGTAGTCCAGCTGCTCCTGCGTCTCCACACCCTCGGCAATGACGGTCATCTCCAGCCATTTCGCCATGCGGACAATGGAGTTCATCACGCTGTTGGAGCGCTCCGACTTCCCCACGTCTCCGATAAAACCCATGTCGATTTTCAGAGTGGACACGGGAATTTTAATCAGCATGTTCAAAGAGGAGTAGCCGCTCCCGAAATCGTCCATCAAAACCCGGAAGCCGGCGGCGTTGAACTGCCGGATGGTTCGCAGCAGCTGACCGGGGTTGTCCATGTACGCGCTCTCCGTCACCTCGATGCGGAACAGGGACGGCGGCACATCATACTTCTCCGCCATAGCCACAATAGTATCGCACACGGCGGAGTCATACAGATCAACGCGGGACAGGTTGGCGGAGAGGGGAAAATCGGGGTAGCCCTGCTTCCGAAATTCCGCCAGATATTGAAAAACCTGATCCCAGACATAGGCGTCCAGCTTGGTGACAAAGCCGTTGCGCTCGAACAGCGGAATAAATTTTCCCGGCGGAATGACGCCTTTTTTCGGATGCACCCAGCGCACCAGCGCCTCAGCGGAGACGGGACCGCCGGTGGTCAGACTGTAAATCGGCTGGAGGTAGATGCGAAACTGCCCGGTACGGAGAGCTTCCTCCATCCCGCCCGTAATCTCCTGCTCCTCCAGCAGCTCCCGGCGCAGGCGATCGTCGTAGCGCGCCACCAGCGTGCCGCTGCCCTCCCGCAGCGTCCGCATAGCCATCTCGGCGCGGTCGCAGATCTGCGCCACGGGCATGTCCCGATCCTCCACGTCATAGACGCCCATGCTCAGGCGCATCTTCTGGCGCAGGCCGCAGCGGCGCATAACGCCGGCCGCTCCGGCCAGAATCGCCTCGGTATCAAGGTTTCCCCTCTGCACGCAGACGGCAAAATGATCGCCGCTCATGCGGCCCACCACGCTCTGGGGAAAGAGGTCGCGCAGCGTCCGCGCCAGCTCCAGCAGGATCTGATCGCAGACGCGGCAGCCGTAGAGGTCGTTCATGACCCGGAAACGCTCGATATTGGTGTAAACCACGGCGTATTTCCGCGTCCGGTCGCCCTGCAGGACGCGGTGGGTTTCTATGATGAATTTCCGGCGGTTATAAAGTCCGGTGAGGGAATCGAAGTTTCCCTCTGTCCGCAGCAACCGCAGCAGATTGCGCAGCCGGTGACACAGCGAGGGCAGTTCCACCGGGGCGGGGATAAATTCCACCGCCCCCATGCTCAGCGCCTTCAGTTCGTCCTCCGGCGAGCCGTAGGCAATAACGGGCATGGAGTCCAGAATCTCCAGCGCGTTCAGCCGCAGCAGCACATCAAACCCGGTTATCCCTGCCAGCTCGCAGTCCATAATAATCGCGTCGAAGCTACAGTCCCGGCTCAGAATCTCCAGCGCCATTTCGCCGTCGTAGGCCATCACCACATCGTATCTGCCGCGGAGCGCGTTTGCCATGGCGCCCTGGGCATTCTCACGGCTGTCTACCACCAGAAGCCGCTCCCGTTTCAGTTCCTGGGCCGTACTCATGTCCGTTTCCCTCCCGTGTGCGGCACAGCCGCGCAGTCAATTCGGTACGAGACTATCCTAATTTTTACAATATCTGTTTTTATTTTAACACGTTTTATGTCAAATGCAACCAATTATGTGAAACGCATCCAAATTCGGCTGTAAAGGCCCATTACTTTCGCCCTATGGGACGATGCTCCAGCCGCCGCACCAGGTACCAGGCGAGATATCCCAGCGCCACGCCCAACGCCATGCCGCCCAGCACGTCGCTGGGCCAGTGGACATAGAGATACAGCCTGGAAAAGCAAATCAGCAGCCCCAGCGCCAGGGCGGGCGCCCACAGCCTGCTGCCGGACGCCTTCAGCGCGCCGACGGCGGCAAAGGAGGAAGCCGAGTGCCCGGATGGGAAGGAGTAATCCCTCGGGCGGCGAATCAGCAGCTTCACCGCTCGATTCACGTCGCAGGGCCGGATGCGCCCGATCAGCGGCTTGAGCGTCATATTGCAGACGAGGTAGTCCAGCAGCAGCGCCACGGCCAGCACCGTGCCCGACCTGCGGGTCTTTTTGTTCAGCAGCAGAATCACCGCCAGCACAATCCAGATCTCGCCGTGATTGCAAATTAAGGAAACCGCCGGCATCAGCACATCCAGCGCCGCGCAGCGGCAGTGGAGCTGAATCCAGTTTAAAATTCCCAGTTCAAATGCCTGCATAACTCCTCCGTTCCTATCATTTCGGCAACTGTACTTGATTTTTTCATCATACCACAGTCTGTGGCGGTACACACGGGGTATCTTCCGTCTTTTCGCACAAAATTTCCAGTGGGTCTGCAAAACAGGTTGACAACCCGCCGGGGACGTGCTAGGATAGCCAAAATTGAATCGCTTCGATAGAGGCGCGGTGTTCATCAGTACCGTCGGAAAAGGCAGGCAGCCGCCGAGGGGAAAGGGAACGCCGCCGAAGGGCTGCGGAACTGCCTGGTTCCGGAGTCCCTGGGCCGTCGGGAAACACCCGGCGGACTGTCACATGAGTTTCGTGTGGAGCGCTATCTGGGGTCTGGAATCCGCGCCGGAGGGAGGGCTTTTTCCACCGGCAGGAACCGTTTCTCCGTGAACCGCTTGGCACAAGCGGTTCATTTTTTATTTTTCGGCGGGTTTTCCGCCCAATCTGAAAGAGAAACGGAGAAAATTAACATGATGCAGGCAAAAAAGATTGCGTCCCTTCTGCTGGCCCTGACCCTGGCCGCCGGCTTGACGGCCTGTGCCGGCGTCTCCGGCACATCGGCCGGCAACGCCTCGGCGGTCAAGACGAAAACCGCCGGCCGCACCGGAGTGGAGGACGGCGTCCTCACGGTGGCCATGGAATGCGCCTATGCGCCCTACAACTGGTCGCAGTCCGACGATTCCAACGACGCGGTGCCCATCAAGGACTCCAGCGAGTACGCCAACGGCTACGACGTAATGATGGCAAAGAAGCTCTGCAAAGCCAACGGCTGGAAACTGGAAATCGTCCGTCTGGACTGGGATTCCCTGATCCCCGCCGTTCAGTCCGGCACGGTGGACGCGGTGATTGCCGGGCAGTCCATGACCGCCAAGCGCAAAAAGCAGGTGGACTTTGCCGGGCCGTACCTGTACGCCACCATCGTCTGCCTGACGCGAAAAAACAGTAAATTTGCCTCCGCCAAAGGCATTTCCGATTTGAAAGGCGGCTCCTGCACCTCCCAGATGGGAACCATCTGGTACGACACCTGCCTGCCCCAGATTTCCGGCGCGAAGATCCGCTCCGCCGCCGAATCCGCTCCTGCCATGCTGATGGCGCTGGAGACCGGTTCCGTGGACTTCGTCTGTACGGATATGCCCACGGCGCAGGGCGCGCTGCTGGCATATCCGGACATGAAGCTGCTGGACTTCTCCCGGGGCGGGGACAACTTCAAGGTCTCCAAAAACGACGTGGACATCGGCATCTCCGTCCGCAAAGGCAACGCAGCCCTGAAAAACAAGCTGGACAAGGTGCTCTCCGGCATGACTGCCACCGACTTCAACGCCCTGATGGCACAGGCGGTGAAGATTCAGCCCATCGGCAAATAAGGGGGAGATTCCACAATGAATAAGCTTCTTTTACTGGAAGGCGACATGGCAAACCTGTGGCGCCGCTACGGCGCGGCGTATCTCGCCGGCATGGGACGGACGCTGGCCCTGGCGACCGTCGCCACCGCCATCGGCTGCCTGATCGGGTTTCTGTGCGGCATTCTGCAGACCATTCCCTGCGCTGAAACCGACGCTCCGGGAAAGCGGATCCTGCTGGGACTGCTGCGGGGAATCCTGCGGATTTATGTGGAGGTATTCCGCGGCACCCCCATGATTTTGCAGGCCGTGTTTCTCTATTACGGGCTGCCCTACTTCACCTCCAACCAGGTGCAGTTCACCAATATCTGGGCAGTGGCAATTCTGGTAGTCTCCATCAACACCGGAGCGTACATGGCGGAGTCCGTCCGGGGCGGCATCCTCTCCGTGGACCCCGGCCAGACCGACGGGGCAAAGGCGCTGGGCATGACTCATTTTCAAGCCATGACGGCGGTGATTCTGCCCCAGGCCATCCGTAACATCATGCCCCAAATCGGCAACAACTTCATCATCAATGTGAAGGACACCTCCGTCATGTTCATCATCGGCTTTTCGGACTTCTTCGCCGTCCACAAGGCGGTGGCCGGGGCAACCTTCACCTACTTCCCCTCCGCCGCCATCGAGATGATCGGCTATCTCACCATGACACTGCTTGCCTCTGCTCTGCTGCGGCGGCTGGAACGGCATATGGACGGCGAGAAGAGCTACACCCTCGCCGCGGGGGACGCGCTGACGCCCACCGCCGGCACCTACCGCCGCCCCGACAGGCAAAAGGAGGAGAGCATCCATGAGTGAGGCACTGCTGGAAATCCGGGATTTGACCAAATCCTTCGGCTCCCACCAGGTTCTGCGGGGCGTGAACCTGACCGTGGAACGGGGCGGCGTCACCAGTATCATCGGCGCATCCGGCTCCGGCAAATCCACGCTGCTGCGGTGTGTGAACCTGCTGGAGACGCCGGATAGCGGCGAAATCCTGTTCCACGGCGAAAACATCGCCCGGCGCAGCTTCCGCGCTCCCCCGTACCGCGCCCGAATGGGCATGGTGTTTCAGTCCTTCAACCTCTTTGAGAATATGACGGTGCTGGAAAACTGTACGGCGGGGCCGGTCAGGGTGCTGCGCCGGGACAAATCCGACGCCCGGAAAACGGCGCTGGCATATCTGGAAAAGGTGGGCATGGCGCCCTACGTGGACGCCCGGCCCCGGCAGCTCTCCGGCGGGCAGAAGCAGCGGGCGGCGATCGCCCGGGCGCTGGCCATGGAGCCGGAGGCGCTGCTGTTTGACGAGCCCACCTCTGCCCTGGATCCGGAAATGGTGGGCGAGGTGCTGGCCGTGATGCGGGCGCTGGCCGCCGAGGGCATGACCATGGCGGTGGTGACCCACGAAATGGCGTGGGCGGGGGCCGCCAGCCCCCTGGGGGGGTTGCGGGGGGCCGGCTTGTTGGGGGGGGCGGGCCCCCCCCCCGCGGTGTTCGGCGCGCCGCGGCCCCCCGAGACCAGGGACTTCCTCGCCCGCTTCCTGCACCCCGCAGAGACGCGCGCCAAATGATAAAGCTTTATAATATATGGTGCGGCGCCCGGCGAAAATTCCGCCGGGCAAGTCTTAAAAATCCCGCAAAAAGCTTTTAAAACGCGCAACTGCAAACGAAAGAACCCTTTCCGGGTTTTTTCCGCAGGGATTTTTCTTCCCGCCGTTGAATCAGTCCCTGCCGCTTGACCGGCAGTCTCCGTATCCGTCTTGCCTACTCTGTTTTCTTTTTCCGCAGGGAAACCAGCAGCAGCGCCGTGATGCCGCAGACCGCCGCTACGGCGAAAGTCACGCCGTTGTCCCCGGTTTCCGCCGCGTCCGCGGTTTTCGTCTGCGCCCTGGCGCCGTCCGTACCGGACGCCGCAGGATAGAGTGTGTAGGAATGCTCCGTCACCGGCAGGTTTTCGTCGGCGGGATCGGACAGGCATACCCAGCCCCGCGCCGCCATATAATAGTCGATTTTTCCCCAGACCTGTCCGTTGGCATCCATCCACATGGCGGAGGGCTTCAGCGCACCGTAAGCCTGATTCAGCGTTTTCAGATCCGCGCTGATCACCCCGGATCCGGGATACGACCAGATAATCACCCGCTGTCCCGTGGAGGAACACAGCTTGCCGAAGGAGCCGTCATACTTCGTGAATTCTTTCCCGTGCTCCGCTTCAAAGGACTGCTCGTCGTAGACCAGCAGCAAATCGCTCATCTTCACCCAGCCGACGCCGGACTTTTTGTCCCACTCCAGCCAGTCCTTTTGATTCTTACCGGCGTTGTAGGACACTACGCCCCATTTCACGCCGCCCCTTTCGTAGGTGAATCCCACGGAGACCTCCGCGCCGTTTTTTGCCTGCGCCACCGTTTTCTCGCTCACCGGGGAGCTGAACAAATCCACATAACCGTCCCGGCTGTCGATGTAGTAATCCCGCCCCTCTTGGCGGCACTCGCTTTGATGCGCCTTGAAAAAGTCGTCGTCCGGCGTCCAAATCACATCCGCAAGCGCGGGAACCGTCAGCGCCAGCACGCAGGCCAGCGCCGTCAGGCAGGCAAGCATCCGTTTCATTTCATAACCATTCCTTTCACCCGGCTCCGGTCTAAAATCCGGAGCCGTCCCAATTACTTTCTTCCGGCGCGGTAAAGCAGGATCGCCGTCACCGCCAACAGCACCGCCACGGCGGCCAGCACCGTCCAGCCTCCCCCCGGTACGGCATGAAAGGGGCCGTCCTGAATGGAATCCGCAAAGACGGGCACCGTCAGAGCCAGCGGCGCGGCCGCCGCCGTCAGAAATCCGGCAAGTCTTTTCATCGTTCCGCCCTCCTTAAAAAATCAACTGCAGCAAGACGCCCGCCGACCATGAAAAGCCGTTGGCGCAAAAGCTCAGCAGCACCGGATTGGAGAGATTCTCCCCGCAGCGGGCGTAGCACAGTGCCTCCGCCGCCACCGCCGCCGCTTCCACGGCCGCCAGAGCCGCGCCGGGCGGCCAGCCCAACCGGGTCACCAGACGGTACCGGATCAGCACCGCCGCCGGATTGGTCAGCACGTTGCACGCCGCCGCCACCAGCAGGTTCCTCCGTCCCCGGACGCCCCAGAGAAGCACAAAGGGCAGCTCCAGCGCCTCCGTCAGAAGCAGAGAGCGCGCCAGCGTCCCCCACGTCATGACCGGACCGCCTTCCGCGGCTCTGGCATCCGGGCCGCAGTCCGAAGCCCCGGCGTCAGCACCGCCGCGGAAGCCGCCGCAATACCGGCCGCCTCCGCTCCCGTAAGTCCCGACGCGCCCAGGTAGGCCGGCACCAGCCCCAGAAACAGGGCAAAGGTCAGCAGGCCGAAGGCAAAGCCCCGTGCCCCCGGCAGCAGCCGCGCCGCGCCGGTAAGCGTCAGTGGCATGGACATATTAAAGAGGAATACCGCCGCCGTGCCGCAAACGGGATACCCGGCAAAGCAGAACAGCGCCGCCGAAGCCGCCAGCGTCACCGCCGCCGTCCGCGCCAGACCAAACCGATCGGCGGCAAAGCCGCCGGCCGCTTTGCCCAGTGCCAGCGCGCAGACCAAAATTGCGCCCCAGCCTCCGGTTTTCCACGGAAGCGTCAGGTTCAGCCCCACCAGCGACCGCGCCGCCACCACGGCGAACAGCCCGCCCAGCGCCGCCAGAGCGGGAAACGGCAGACGGGGCAGTGTGAGCGGGGGATTTTCCGACCGCAGGGTCGGGCGGAACACCCGCTGCGCGGCAAGCAGCCATACCGCCGCTCCCAGCAGCAGCGCCCCCGGCAGCAGCCCGGGGGTCAGATTCGCCCGGCCCAGCATTCCGCCGATATACAGTCCCACCGCGCCGGGGGATACGAACACTCCCAGCGGCGCGCAAGTTTCCGGCCAGTCCGTCAGCACCTCCAGCCCCGCGCCGACGTGAAAAAGCGCGTTGCCCGCGCCCAGCACGGCGGCGGAACCCAGCGCCGGCATGGGCAGAAAGCCCAGCGCCGCCAGCAGGCATCCTGCGGCGGAGATCGCCAGATTCCGCCGCAGCCGATCCGCCACTATGCCCAGCGGCATCTGCAGGGCGAAGGCGCAGAAATTATAGAGCAGCAGGAATTCCGCCGTCCTGCCAGCCGACGGCAAATTGCGGAAGATTGCGAACGCGCAGGCGAAGTCCACCAGAAAATGCGCCGCCGAAGCCGCGCCGAGCCGGATTCCCCGTTTCATCTTCATCCTCCCATCTCCGCGCGGGCGATTGCCCCTCATGCGAAGGTATTCTTTTTTATGACGCGCCGGAATTTCAAAATGTTCCGCTGGGCGGAAAAAAATCCGGAATGCCAAAATTGACCCTTGCCGCCGCCGACGGCCGGGGGTACAATATTTTTGAAAGCGCAGCGAAAGGAAGCGGTATCTCATGAAAATCTGCGGACTGCAAAAGCTTGCTCTGGTGGACTATCCCGGCAAGCTGGCCGCCACGGTGTTCACAGGCGGGTGCAACCTGCGCTGTCCCTTCTGCCACAACGCGCCCCTTGTGACGCAGCTGGAGGACAATCCTGAGGAATACGGCTCCGCCGATGTGCTGGCGTTTCTGAAAGCCCGCCGGGGCCTGCTGGACGGCGTGGTGATTTCCGGCGGCGAGCCGCTGACGCAGCCCGGCGTGGAGGACTTCGCAAAAGCGGCCAGGGATCTGGGCTTTTCCGTGAAGCTGGACACCAACGGCACTTTTCCCCGCCGGCTCCGCGCCATGCTGGACGCCGGTATCCTAGATTATGTGGCAATGGACATCAAAAATTCCCCGGAAAAATATCCGCAGACCGTGGGCGTCCCCGGTTTCGACACCGCCCCCGTGCGGGAGAGCGCGGCGCTGCTGACGGCGGCGGGCGTCCCCTTCGAGTTCCGCACCACCTTGGTGCGGGAATTCCACACCCGGGACGATCTGATCTCCATCGGCGAATGGCTCCGGGGGGCGCCGCGATATTTCTTGCAGACTTTCGTGGACTCCGGCAACCTCATCGGCCAGGGACTGCACCCCTTTACACCCGAGGAAATGCGGGCGTTTGCGGAGGTTGTCCGGCCGTTTTTCGGGGCGGTGGAAGTTCGCGGCGTCTAACTAAATATAGAATTATTCAGCGTTTTCACGAAAATTAAATACCATATCTTGTGTTGACTTCCTGCTCAAACGTGCTACAATGAAAGACACGCTGAGTCCTGCCCGCGCCGCAGGGGGCAGCGCGGATGGGATGCCTGCACCCCATCCGCCCGCATCGGGCGGCGAACGGGAAAGAGATCAGGCTGTTTGTTTTTTTGAGGAGGAGCAATATGTACAGGGTAGTCAAACGGGATGGAAAAATTGCCGATTTTGACCTTTCCAAGATTCGGGTGGCCATCACCAAGGCGTTTCAGGCCACCGGCAAAGAATACACCGCGGATATCATCGATCTGCTGGCGCTGCGGGTAACGGCGGATTTTCAGAGTAAAATCCGCGACGGGCTCATTTCCGTGGAGGAAATTCAAGACAGCGCGGAATCCGTGCTGAGCGTCGCGGGTTATGCGGACGTGGCCAAGGCGTACATTCTGTACCGCCGCCAGCACGAGAATGTCCGCAACGTCACCAGCACCATGCTGGACTATAAGAAGCTGGTGGACAACTATGTCAACGTCAACGACTGGCGCGTGAAGGAGAATTCCACCGTCACCTACTCCGTAGGCGGCCTGATTCTCTCCAATTCCGGCGCCATCACCGCCAATTACTGGCTCAGCGAGATTTACGACGAGGAAGTGGCCAACGCCCACAAGAGCGGCGACATCCACATCCACGATCTCTCCATGCTCACGGGGTACTGCGCGGGCTGGAGCCTGAAGCAGCTCATCCGGGAGGGGCTGGGCGGCATCCCCGGTAAAATCACCTCCGCTCCTGCCAGCCATCTCTCCACGCTGTGCAACCAGATGGTAAATTTCCTGGGCATTATGCAAAACGAATGGGCGGGGGCTCAGGCGTTTTCCAGCTTCGACACGTATCTTGCCCCCTTTGTCAAGGTGGATCACCTGACGGCCAAAGAGGTCAAGCAGTGCGTCCAGTCCTTTGTGTACGGCGTGAACACGCCGTCCCGCTGGGGCACCCAGGCGCCGTTTTCCAATATCACGCTGGATTGGACGGTTCCCTCCGATCTGAAAAATCTCCCCGCCATCGTGGGGGGCAGGGACATGGACTTTACCTATGGCGACTGCCAGAAGGAAATGGACATGGTGAACAGGGCCTTCATCGAGATTATGATTGAGGGCGACGCCAACGGCCGGGGCTTCCAGTATCCCATCCCCACCTACTCCATCACTAAGGACTTCGACTGGTCGGACACCGAGAACAACCGGCTGCTCTTTGAGATGACTTCCAAGTACGGCACGCCGTATTTCTCCAACTATATCAACTCCGACATGGAGCCGTCCGATGTGCGCTCCATGTGCTGCCGGCTCCGCCTGGATCTGCGGGAGCTGCGGAAAAAGTCCGGGGGCTATTTCGGCTCCGGTGAATCCACCGGAAGCGTGGGCGTGGTAACCATCAATCTGCCCCGCATCGCGTATCTGGCAAAAGACGAGCGGGATTTTTACCGGCGGCTGGACAAGATCATGGACATCTCCGCCCGCAGCCTGAAAACCAAACGCACGGTGATCACCAAGCTGCTGAACGCGGGACTTTATCCTTACACCCGGCACTATCTTGGCAACTTTGACCATCATTTTTCAACCATCGGCCTCATCGGCATGAATGAGGCGGGTCTGAACGCCAAGTGGCTGGGGGTGGATCTCACCCACAGAGAAACGCAGGAATTTGCCAAGGACGTGCTGAACCACATGCGGGAGCGCCTCTCCGACTATCAGGAGCAGTACGGCGATCTCTACAATCTGGAGGCTACCCCCGCCGAGTCCACCACCTACCGTCTGGCCAAGCACGACGTGGAAAAGTGGCCGGACATCATCACGGCGGCGAAGAAGCCCGGCGACGCGCCCTATTATACCAATTCCTCCCATCTGCCCGTGGGCAGCACCGACGACATTTTCGAGGCGCTGGCCATTCAGGACGATCTGCAGACACTGTACACCTCCGGCACCGTATTTCACGCCTTTTTGGGCGAAAAACTGCCGGACTGGAGGGCGGCGGCGAATCTGGTGCGGAAAATTGCCGAGAATTTCAAGTTGCCTTATTACACGATTTCGCCCACCTATTCCATCTGCCCGGAACACGGTTACATCGCCGGTGAGCACTTTACCTGCCCGGACTGCGGCAAGCCCGCCGAGGTTTACAGCCGCATCACCGGCTACTACCGCCCGGTGCAGAACTGGAACGACGGCAAGGCGCAGGAATTCAAGGACCGCAAGCTGTACGACGTGCCGCATTCCAAGCTGGCGGGCCGCTCCGTAAAAGATCGCGCCGACGGCGCGGAAAAGCACGCGGAGTCCGCCGCGCCGGAGGGCGGGGACGGCCTGTTCCTGTTCACCACCAAGACCTGCCCCAACTGCAAAACCGCCAAGAGCGATCTGGAGACGGCGGGTATCTCCTACCATCTGGTGGATGTGGAGGATCACCGGGATCTCGCCAGAAAATACGGCATTCTGCAGGCGCCCACGCTGGTCGTCCGCAGCGGCGGCACGGTGCAAAAGCTGGTAAACGCCTCCAACATCCGGGAATTTGTCTCCGCAAACGCTGAATAACCGCCGCCGTTTGACGCGCTTTCACGCCGGGGGGCACCCGCAAGGGGATGCCTCCCGGCGTTCCGCGGCGACGGCCGCCGCGCGGGGGCGGAAAGGAGTCCTATGAAAATTCTGGTTCTCTCTGATTCCCACGGCAGCGTGTCCAATATGGAGCGCGCCGTGGAAACCGTCCGCCCGGATGCCATCTACCATCTGGGCGACTGCTGGCGGGACGCGGAAAAGCTGCGCCGTTTTTTTCCGGACATCCCCATGGAGCAGGTGCCGGGCAACTGTGACTATCAACCGCTGGAGGCAGCGGAAAAGCTGCTCTTCCCCGGCGGAAAACGGGTATTTCTCTGCCACGGCCACACCCGGCGCGTAAAATCTTCCCTGCTTGAGGCGGGCCTGCTGGCGGAGGAGCAGAAACTGGACGTGTTCCTCTTCGGCCACACCCACCGGCCGCTTTGCGACTGGCGGGGCGGAACCATGTTTTTAAACCCCGGCAGCATCGGAAATTACACGCGCCCCACCTATGCCGTCTTGACCGTCGGGGATGGGAACGTCAACAGCCGGATTTACAATTTGGACGCTTAACCGCGTCACTGCCAACCCACGGGGCCGGAACAGCCATTTGTTCCGGCCCCGTACGGCGCTCTGAGAAAGTTTTCTCACCGGCCCGCGCGCTACGCCAGCGCCCTTTCGTGGAAGGTCACGGTGACGGCATAGATCAGATCCCCGTTCTTTTTTCCATATGCTTCGGGATGGCGGAAGCTGTCCACTGTCAGGGCATCTATTTTTCCGCTCTTGGAAAAGTGCTGAATCACCAGCGGAATCTCCTTTTCGCAGTCGGCTGCCGCCGGCCCTTCCAACTGCGAGACCGCATTGCCCATCTCCGCCGTGTCCACCGCAAGTTTTGCACTGTCCTGGTGAAGGAAGAGATTGTTGTCCGCGAATGAGATACGGGCGCCATCGGGAATTTTGTCAAATTCCAGCGCAATTCGTCCCGTGGGGATGGACATGGCAAAGGTCGTCCCGCCGGACACCGGCTTCCATTTTCCATCCTTCAGCTCGTAGGTGCGGATCTCCGCGCTTTTTGCGCTGTTTGCCGCGACAAAATCAAAAAAATACGCCTTCTGATCCCCCCGCAGCAGCTCCGCCACGTCGGATTCCTTTTCCGACAGCTGTGCGCGCCGGACGTAGACCCTGGGCGTTTTGTCCCCGCAGGCGCTGACAATCAGCAAAACCGCCAGCAGAAAGACCGCAAAAATTCCCCGCTTTTTCCACATCGCAGGTTTCCTCCCCCAGCGGGCGCACCGCCCGCAAAATTTTTTGCCGAGAACACGCCGGCTGCCGGTTCTCCGGCGGATGGAACCGGGCAGGCCGTTTCTCTCCCATTTGTATATTTTTCTTCAAATAATCCCGTAAGTTTTTGTTCTTTGAGGTGATTCCATCTGTTTTTCTCTTTTGCTACAAACTGTTTTTATTAAAATTGATTTTTGCCAAATAAATCTAAAAAGACAAGCGGCGCCGCTTGTCATAAACGCCGGAACCGGCAGGCGTCAAAAAAGATCCTTGTAGGTGGAGGCAAATTTGTAGAACACTCTGCCGTTCAGGTTATGCTCTCCACTGGTGTAAACACTCAGGTAGTACGCGTCTGTTTCCAGCGGGCTGTTCTCGCCGCAATAAAAGGGTACACGCTGTCCGGCCTTTGCAACCAGTATCGCCCCAACCTGCTGGCCCGTCGGCGATCCCTTGGTAATTCTAATTTTGATAGCTTCATTCGCAGAGTAATTGGAAATAAAAATTTTCCAATATCCGTAGCCGCAGTAAGCCGGCCACGGAAAAAGCTCTGCGGAAATATAGGGATTTAATCTTATCTCGGTTGTCGGTGTTACCATGATCTCTTTTTCATAAGAGGTTCCGGCTTGCCCCGGCTGGTTTTTCTGTTCTGCGGCCGCGCTCATGGAAAAAACAGAAGCTGTCATACAGACAGCCAGTACAGCCGAAAGCATCTTTACAGATTTACGCATCACGGTTTCCTCCTGCATTCAATAAATTTTAGGTTCTGTGTGGGCGATTTCACTTAAAAAAATAAACGCTCTGGTTACGGCAGGCTTTGACACCGACTTTGCCCGCTGGGTCTTTCCGGCAGCCGAACCTTCCACGGCCGGCAGACGGGCTTTCCCCTTTACAGCCGGCACGGTTTCGCTGGGAAAAGGTAGGTCTTGGCTCTCCCCGATTACTGCGCGGTCCAGCCGCACCGGCGGAAGCGGACAGAGTGAGTCACCGCGGACTCAAAAACACAGACAAGCCTTTTCACGATAAAACACCCCCTTTCGCCGCTCTTGCTGATTGTAACGATGAAGGGAGGCGTAAACGGACGCCTGAGGAGGAAATTATTTTATTTTGTCAAATTAAATGAAAATACGCCTTTTTTATGTGCAAAACATCCGATTTTCTTGCGCATGCGGAGATCAAACCCGACAAATTGGCTTTTTCGCCGAACCAAGCCCCGTTTGAAAATTAAAAAGCGATGGATTTCCGGGATAAAATTGTGCCTGGCAAGGAAAAAAGTATCGGCATCCCCTCCGTATCCCGAGCATTTTGGCGCAGCCATGCGGGATTTTAGACCCTGTTTAAAAAATCCCCGTGCTCATCTGATCGCTGAATTTTCAAACAGGGCCTAGGCGGAATAGATAAAACAGGGCCCAGACAGGTGCGGGACCGCTCTTGCATCTATAGATAGAATCTATGATAAAAGAGAATTCCAAACAGCGCCGCGGGCAGAGCTCGGCAGCCTCTTTACAGTCCGCGGGCAAACCTCCTCAGTCCCCCGCCGATTCGGAGGGAAAAACCTGCCGCCGGATTACCGTCTCCCCCATATGGAGATTCACGGCATACGGTATTTGGGGAGACAGCAGCTCCTGAAGCTGCGTTGACGTCACGTTATCCGGGTAAAATTCCGAGACGTCCGTGCCCTTCAGTTCCCTCTGTCCCTCCGGCAGCTACAGATTCCGGGTGCCGGAGGAATCGGTGCCCAGTATTTTCGACGTCCCCTGCGGAAAAATGATCTCCAGTCCCACAGGAGAAACATCGGTATCGGCGTTAAACTTCAAAACATAGGACAGCTCCAGCCGGATTCCGTCCCGGGATCGGCCGTTCAGGGTGGTCCTGCATTTTGCCGCTCTCAGTCCCACGGACATTTTTTCCGGCTCCACTCTTTTCTCCGAGGATTTGGAAGAGACCGCCGCGCTGCTCTCCGGCGAAGATTTTGCGGGTACTTCTTCTCCGGCGCACGACGCCGCCCCCAGGCAGAGCAGCGCGGCAGCGCACAGCACGGCAATGAATCGAATTGGTTTCATTGAAAGGTACTCCTCTCAAAAAATATTTTCAGGGGTGCGAAGCGGCCACGGTCTCACCAGGTTTCCGCCGCAAACAGGGCCGTCCCCCGCTTTTCGCTGACGGCGGCCAGACTGCACGCCCCGTGGTTCCAGTCCGCCGCCTTTTTCTCAGCCCACAGCACAGAGATCGTAAAATCGGCGGGCAGGCCGGTGTCCCGGTAGTCAAAGCTGTTCAGCATCTCCGGAATCGCGCCGTACTCCGGCGGCGCGTCGCCGGGCTTTCCGCTCCAGACGGCCTTTTCCCGGCAGCGGGACGCAAGGGAGGCGATGGTGTCCGCGTCCGCGGTGAACGCCAGTCGAAGGCTCTGCCCGCCCTGCCCCACGGCCAGCGGGCGGTACGCAAGAAAGACATGGTCCGCGCCCGGCGGAATCCGGGCGGGAAACGGCGGCTCCGTCAGCTCCGCCGGAAGGGCGGAGCGGGCAATGACCCTTGGGTACAGGGCGGGATCGGAGACGCCGCCGCAGCCGTCGTACACCAGCGCAGCGAAGAATCCGGCGCACATCGCCAGCGCCGCCAGCGCAATCCAGCCCCGGCGGAGGGGTTTTTTCCGTCCGCCGGCAAAAAACAGGAGCACGGGCGGGATGGCAAGGAGAAGCCCCGTCAGGCGGTACTGCCGGATGGTATACCATCTCAAAGCGAGGTACATCCCCGCAAACACGGCGCACAGCGCCAGCGCCGCCCGGCGGCGGCGGCGAAAATCTGCTTTTTTTTCGTTCATACGGTCGTCCTTTCGGGTTTCATCAAAAAGCAAAAGATAATATCTATTAGAACAAATACAATTTTCTGTTTTAAGTATTTTTTATATATTTTTTAAATGATTTGCATTAAGATAGTGGCGGAAAATAGGTGATGCTAACTGTGTATTTGGTCAGCACCCCTGCCTCTTGTGCACGATACATTGTATTAACTGCTACTCCAGCAATTGATGCATAATCTCCCTTTTCATAATCATAAGC
Organism: Dysosmobacter sp.; assembly: GCA_041859815.1. Lineage (GTDB taxonomy): Bacteria > Bacillota > Clostridia > Oscillospirales > Oscillospiraceae > Oscillibacter. Next base: position 96,126 of record JBFLFX010000001.1, read on the forward strand.
GTCATTAATATTGATAAACATGGGAGATGACCCTGATTTAACCCAATTAAAAAGATGGATTGCATAGAAAAGATCCTTTTGCTGTGTATTGCCTTCATTCTCAAAAGCACTCGATCCTTTCTTTTTTGAGCTTTTAGCAATTTTACGCATTACTGGAGAATACCCAACAATATCACCGTGTACCGGATGATAAATGGAGTTTTGATTCTTATTAAATTTTGCGTGTCCCAATAATTCAGCTGTAAGTTTATAATTATGCGCACCAAAGTAGGCTATAACCGCAGCAATTGGAGCATCATAGATTGACGAATTGCTCGCTGCTGTGTTTAAAACATTACAGTCTGGTGAGTCTCTCATTGGAGTAGACATAGTTTGTTCATTTGATACATATGCATTATAACCGCTCAGCAGTTCATTTAATGTATTAACTAAATCTTGAATTTTATTAGTTTTCTCCTCATCTGAGCTGTTAGTTTTTTCTTGCTCATATTCAGAAATTTGAAATTTTAATTCATTCTGAATAGTTGTTCCATATCATCTAAATTTTTTTCAATTTGTTTAACGCAAGTAAGACATTCTTGTTGATCCTCCTCTGTAATATTAGCAGGCGCTAAATCTCCGTCTAATGCATACGCAATATTAGTAATTCCTATTGATAGGCAAAAAACAAATACTAAAGCTAAACTTATAGTTTTTTTCTTCATAATACACCCCTTTTTACAGTCCATAAAAATTTTTAAAACAACTAACCTATTCAACTTTCGTGTAAATAAAAAACTTGTAATTAAAAAATTTAATGGTTTTTCTATGTATCAAAATACTAAACAAGGAATACAATTTAATTTTGTTTATTTATAATTTCGCTACTCAGCGATTCTCTATATTTCTCTCGGAAACTTTTAAATCAATTTAAATCACAACATTCAATTATGAGTATTCCGCTGAGACTTCAGGTCAAAGTCTTCTTCTGGTTTTACCGATAGGTTTTGGTGACTGACTTTACGGGCTG
>JBFLFX010000002.1:0-46716 GCA_041859815.1 Dysosmobacter sp.
CAAGGGTATAAGAGAAATTGCGGACAGATGGATCTGCCGCAATTGCCGGGGTCAGAATCTTTCCGACTTTATCCAGCGCGTTGCCCTTGGTCCAAGCGAAAACAGCTGCAATAACGAAATAGCAAATAACGACCGGGATGTACGGCATAGCGGACGAAATGCCCTGTACGCCAAGCTCGGTGCCAACTGCCGCCGTTCTCGGAATAGCGACGAGCATGCAGCCGACGATCAGGCAAAATCCAATATACACATTATAAAAGTTCTTGCCGACACGCCGTGCGATCTGCGGCATCTGAGGGGTCGCGCCGATGAGAATGATTGCGAAGATTGGAAGCGCGATTCCCGAAATCGACAGCCCCGCGATTCCAGATAGGAAATGTATGCCTGATTCCTGGCCGAGCTTTGGCGGGAAGATAAGGTTGCCAGCGCCAAAGTAGCTTGCGAAGAAGGCAAGTCCAATGAAGAGAACATCTTTCGCGTTGATCTTCTTTTCCATAATATTACTTCTCCCTTTTCTTTCGCACATATTTTTTTATTGATGAATGCTGAGGTCATCGAAAGGTGCCAGTCTCTCTGAAAAAAGTTGTGGGGTAACATTTTCCCAAATGAACCGGCAGAGTACTGACGCTTTTTTTAACACCGCTTATTCAATTGCCATTACATAAAACCCGGAATGCTCCGGAACCAATTGAGATGATTGATAATTGTGTAGGGGAAAGGGACACGGAGGCAAGTCTCAGTGAGGGAACTTCCATGACCCCGGAGCATCCGTGGTTTTATTATCTTTTAATCTCGCTGCAGAGCTTGAGGAGCTCATCCCAGTTCTTATTGACTTCTTTCTGGACCTGCTCGACCATCCACTTGTTGCCGGGCTTGAACATATGGGTGAAACGGCCCTGCATCTTCAGATAGTGCTCCACAGGCAGCTTGTTCTTGAGCTTATAAGAGAGGATGTACTTACTCGACGACTTCGTACAGCGGCCACACGCAGGTCTCCACCGCCGTCTTGGTCACATCCAGCAGCTTTTCGCTGGGATAGCGCCTGGAGCGCCCGGGGACAGGGCACCGTCACGTTCAGAAACGCCGCGCCGGGGTGTATGTATGGGCCTTGTTGCCGTAGCACATATACACCATGTCAGAGTCCCGCTCCATGGCGCCGGAGAGGGTCTGAAACCCGATGTCGTACGTGCCGTCGTCACCGCCGAATGTGATGAGCTTCCACGTCTCGTCTATCTTGCCCCGCTTTTTCATGATCTTGTACGCCGTCTCTGCGCCGAACATCGTTGTGCCCACGTCCTCAAACGCGTTATGGATGAAGCTGTCCTTTCACGCGATATAGGGGTACATAAACGTGGGCACCTCCAGGCAGTCGGTGGCGGAGCAGGCCACCGTGTGGTCCTCCGGGTTCAGCGCGCGCAGCACCGTGCGGACGGCGATGGGAGATCCGCAGCCGGCGCACATTCTGTGACCGCCGTTGAGGCGTCCTTCCTTTTGCAGTTCTTATTTCAAATTGTAGCTCATGACTGTTCTCCCTGCTTTTCCCACACGTCCAGATAGCGGTGACCTCGGCAAATATGAGGCCGCAGTGGCCGTTGAAGCTGTCGTCCTTGCCCATAACGGCAAAAGGCTTCACGTTCTTCAGCGCCTCCGCGATCTCCTCGTCCGGGAAGGGACGGAAGGAGCGGGCCTTGATGAGGCCCACCTTCTTGCCCTGCGCCCGCAGCTTGTTCACGGTCTCCTTCACTTTCGGCTGGTACCATTCTATCAGCTTTCCGGAGACTTTGCAGTTGCGGCTAAAAACTGTGTAGCTGGGGTGGCTAAAATTTGTGCAATTCTATTGGTGGAAATGTGTGTACTCTATCTCGCCATTTAGAATAGTAGACCGCAAGCTCTCATTGCCTGCTTCAAATCTTCAATAACGTCTTCAGCGTCCTCCAGGCCCAAGCTGAAGCGGAAGAAACCCTCCTGATAAATTTTAGGATAATGGGGCAGCTTGTCGCTGTTTTTGTCATAGTAGACGATTAGACTCTCAATGTCGCCCAAGGATACGGCGTGGGTTACCAGATGCAAAGAATCCAAAAACTTCTGGTGCGTTTTTTCATCACCCTTGATGTCAAAGGCGATCATGCCGGAATACTGGCCTTTCATCAGCTTGACTGCCCGATCATGCTGGGGATGACTCTCAAGCCCGGGATACCAGACAAACCGAACTGCGGGGCACTTTTCCAAAAACTCCGCCACAGCCTGTGCCACCTTGCTGTGCTGCGCCATCCGCATGGGGACTGTTACCAGGCCGCGGGTGACGAGCCAGGCGTTGAAAGGACTGAGGATGCCGCCATAGTTGACCATAGCCAGTTCCTTGATCTGGTCAATCAGTTCCGTGTTACCCATGACGCAGCCGCCCAGAGAATCACCGTGGCCATTGATGTACTTGGTCATGCTGTGGATTTCCATGTCTGCGCCGTGCTGGAGAGGATAAATACAAATGGGACCGGCAAAGGTGGCATCCACGCTCAAGAGGGCGCCAACTTTGTGGGCAACTTCAGCGATGGTATCCAAATCGCTGATGCCGGTGGTGGGGTTGCCCGGCGTTTCCACATGGATCAGTTTTGTGTTGGGACGAATGGCTGCTTTGACAGCATCCGTGTCCGTGGTATCCACAAAGGTGACTTCCACGTTGTACTTCTTGGGCAGGTACTCCCGGAACAGCAGGTTTGTGGCGCTGTAACAAACTTCTGAAACAATGGCGTGGTCCCCTGTGTTCAGGAACGTGGTGAACACCGCAGCCAACGCGGCCACGCCGCTGGCAAATACCGCACAGTCCTCCGCGCCGGTGAGGGCACACAGCTTATCCTGAAGGACCATCTGGTTCACGTTCCGGTTTCGGGCATAGATGTTGCTGTGGATACCGCTCCAATCAACCGGCGTCCCATCGGTTGGGATGCGGTAGTTGGAAGTCATGTAGATCGGTTCGTTGATGGCGCCGAAGGCGTCATCCCGCCGGTTCCCGCCGTGTACGGCGGTCGTTTGAATATGCATAGTCTGATTCATCATACTCCACTCCTTGTTTATAATGACGAAAAAGCAAACGCTTTTCCCCTTCATTTGCATCATACCGCCCAATTTGAATTTTGTAAAACAAATAGTTTTTATAAATTCAATCAAAATTTATGATTGGATAATCCACGTGAAAGCAGTATAATAAAAGCCACAAGGAGTCTGCAAATAAAAAGTCAGCCCCGAATGAGGAAAATTTGCAGCCCCCAAAACGGGTATATCAAACCAGCCGGTGAACAAAAGCGTTTATCGGCGGGCTAACAGCTCCCTTTCAATCAGATGCTCTTGGCATTCATTTCAGTGGCATCTGCCAGTTGAGCCATGCGCTCCTTTACACGGGCGCAGTAAATGCGCAGAAACTTGTTCGCACCGGCAGTCATGTAAATGTAGTAGGGCTTCCCCCTCTGTACGCTTCTTGTTCAGAAATTGGTATACCGGCTCATTTTGCGGCATCAGACGAAGATAAGTGGTCATGATCCGGTACAGCGTTTTTCGCAGATGCGGAGAACCTCGCTTGGAGGAAAGATCGCTCTCGGCGTTCATCTTGCCGGACTGATTGACCTCCGGGTCGATACCAGCAAAAACCACGATGGAACTTCTGCGAGGATAATTACGCGCATCACCGATTTCCGCCATAAGCTGAGCAACTGTCACATCGCCAACGCCATACATGGCGTGAACGGTCTCGTAACTCTGGAAGTTCCTTTGCCAGACGAACCATCTCATGGCGCACAATAGCCAACAGCTCTTTCATTGCGGTCAACTCTTTGGCAGCCGTCTGAATCAGCAGCTTGGTATTGTCGTTCTTCGGCAAAGTAACGATGTGCCCGAGACTGTCGGTGTAGATACCAGCGGCCTTTGCAGCAGAGAATTGTAGCCCTGACGCTTACACCATTTTTGGCAGCGCTCCACAAAAGCCTTTTCGCTGACCCGACTGATACAGTCGCAGTGCCAGAAAGCAGTAACAAAATCCACCCATTTCCGGTGGCCGTCGGCTCGCTCCGGCTTTGAAAACAGCTCGCTGACGCCGGGGAAAACCTTGTCGGTCAGGGAAATAAGGTTACTTTGCAGCGCTGTGCTGGATTTCATGTAGAGATTGTACTGGCGGCTGAAAATTTTCAATTGTTGTCTGAGTGCATCCATAGGCGTATATTTCCGCAAATTCACCCAATGGTCAAGAGCGTACTTGGCGATTTTGAGAGAATCCTTCTGATCATTCTTTACCTTCCGGACTTTGCCGCCGGTGCAATAGCTATAAATGACAAGCGGATTGACAACGCAAATAAAGATTCCGCGCTCATGCAGCTCCTGTGCAACGGGTTTGTGGTATCGACCGGTTGCCTCCATAATGACTCCGGTGTCCTCGCCAAGTGCCAGAATCTGATACGCGCCAGACGCTCCAGACTGACCATATCATGCGGGATATTCTTTGGCATCTGCACAACCTCGCCCATAGACCGGCGAATCGCCACTGTGCTCTTGCCCTTGGAAACATTGCTATCAACAGCGTTCATTGAGAATACCTCCTGAAAGATAGAATGATGGTGACCGCTTTTACTCATTGCCTGTTCAATCTCCTGGTCGTAACACGAACGCACAGGCGGTGGAGCAACCTGCTTAAATCGAATGCTGCGAATGAGAGAGATGGCTGACGTACTCCTTGACGGGCGTGCAAGCCCAAGGTGATACGCGTCAGGCCATTTACTCTCACATTCTAACAGCTTCGGCGTTGAGATGGAAAAAGACACGACTGGCTGCCGTGTCTTGAACTGTAACTTTATTGTAGGAGGTGGCTCTGTGGAAATTCGGAATCTAAATACGTTCTTGCAAGTCGCAGCCCTTCAAAACTTTACACAGGCCAGCCGGGAGCTTGGTTACTCCCAATCCAATGTCAGTGCTCAAATTAAGCAGCTTGAGCAGGAAGTGGGGGTGCCTCTGTTCGACCGCATTGGGCGCAGCGTGAGGCTCACTTCTTACGGAGAGGGACTGCTTCCCTATGCCCGTCAAATTGCCTCTACGGCACTGCAAATGAAGAATTTTTTAAAATCCGAAGAAGCCATGGGTGGGACGATTCGGGTAGGTATGGTGGAATCTTTGTTTGAGTTGCTGCCAGAAGATGCGTTTCTCCAATATCACCGCCATTTTCCACGGGTGCATCTGGAACTTGTCGTAGATGCCACTGCCACATTGAAAGACCGCCTCCAGCACGGATTACTGGACACAGCCTGTCTCATTGATGATCCGCTGCCTCCAATAGAATGGACCGTGTGGGACGCGGTAGAGGTGCCAGTGGTGGTGGTCGCTAATCCGGCTCATCCCCTATCGCACCAAAAATCCGTCCGTTTAGAAGAATTAGTTGAACAAGATGTAATTCTTATGGAGGATTCCGCGCCATACAGTGTCCATTTTCAAAGCACCCTGGCCAGTCGCAAAATTGAACTCTCCCCTTTTTTAAAACTGCAAAGCGCGAATACAGCTTGTCGGTTGGTGGAACAGGGACCGTTCTTATCTGTGCTCCCCCTTTATACGGTCCATGCCTCCGCTCAGGCAGGGCGCGTCTGCATCCTTTCTGTTCCAGACTGGAATCAAATTCAGTCGGTCCAGTTGGTTCTGCATCGCAGCAAAGTCATGACCCCTCAGATCAAGGGCTTTTTGGAGGAGCTGCGAAATGCACTCGGAAATGCGCTGGCGGAAAAACTGTCCGGCGAAGAGATACAAGTCATCTGAAATGATGGTTCCGCAGTCTTCATTTGACTGCCCTCTGGAAAGCACGGGCAGAGCAGCCGACTGGGCGGTTGCGTTTGTTTCCCACCTGCACGGTCAGCAGTACGACAATAACCGCAGCTTTTTGCAATCAACATGTGACGGCTTTCAGAAACCGTTTTTAGGACAGTGCCAGGCTAAGGCAAACGCCTCATAATTTCACTGACGCAGGCACTTTAGCGTTCGCTAAAAATTTCTTTTAAAGGAATTTGGCGGACCTTATATTCTTGCAATTTGCGATAATATAACAATCTGCTGCAAATGTTTTGGGTAGCGATACGGATACAATTGCTTCGACGACTGGCGGTTTGTTAGGGACTATTTGCGGAATGGAGTGGATTCCGGCAGAGTGGAAATTGGTACAAGACTTTGACTGCTTAGTCTGAATAGCAAATTTTTTGCTTTCAAAAAATGGAGCTGAAACTGTGAAGGGGTACGTTGTCAACAATAAGCAAGAACAGTTACAGTGGGGACGTACTTTAATGGGTATTTGCAAAAAAATAACAACAGATGAGTTGCCAAGCGGTAGAACAGGTACCGTCCATATTACAAAATCTGGCACTGCCTTAGGTCAAACATTCTATATTAAAAAAATTTTTCGAGAGAAAACATCTCAAAACTATATACCTCAAAAATCGGATCATCCAACGAAAAAAACTCGTTGACAATTAATTCATTGCAAGTGCCGACAATGATAAACGACATAGACTTGAAAACCGTCCGATTCTTAACGTTTCTAAGAATTTTAGAGATGGTTAACCAAGGGGTAACAGATATTACCCTTATCGCCGAAAAAGCAGAGGTAAGTATTGAGACGGTTAAGAAGGTAGTACCCCTAATAGTAACCGATAAACAGTAAAACATTAGACGGACTATGCAGTATTTTTATGGTATCTCTAATCTGTCTATAAATTTTGATTATAGCAGAAAATAAGAATATTAAAAAAGCTCTGTAGCGGAAATATCTTACCGTTGCAGAGCTTTTATTCTTTGATGAAAAAATCCTTGACAATTCGTCTCCGAGACGGCTGCTCAATCGGACTTACCGTGAGCAAGCTAATAAGCTTTTCAAAAACCGCCGCAGTACAGCCTGCCCAGAGACAGCAAACTCTTTAGCTCTGTGCCGGAGGTATCCACCAGCAAATCAATGTCACTGTCCGCGTTTGCTTCGTCCCGCGTATAGGAACCAAAAAATAGACCGCTTTCAGATGATACTTTTCCGCTATTGGACAGATACGCTCCTGTATTTCGCCGATTGTGCAGATCAAGCCGTCCATCTCTTGTTTCAAATTCTTATTTTTGCCTTTTTTCTGCCTACAATGTATTACACGAGGCTTGAAAATACAATTCTGTTTTGGCTGACAGCAGGAAATACCAAAGCTTCCGCCTGAACTGTTTGCGTATCCGATCCGCCGAAAGCACCGGATATATATTATAACCGTGAGGACCATGGGAAGCACCCATGAGCCTCTATTTTGCTTTTCAGGAGGATATGGATATAAAAAAAGAAATCTGTAATATCTGCGGCAGAAAAATTTTCGGAGAAGACTACACGGAGATGGATGACCAAATTCTATGTCCGGATTGTCTGGCGGAACACACTGTGATCTGTCAAGAGTGCAGCGAGCGTATCTGGATAAACGAAAATGTGGGAAGCCGGGAGTATCCGCTTTGCTGGGAGTGCTTTCAGCGTAATTACACCCGGTGCAGCCGCTGCAATGCCCTGCTGCGGCAGTCCAGTGCACTGTATCAGAGTTCGGACGAATACGATGAGCGTCCGTATTGCGATTCCTGCTATGTATAATTCACATCGGTCAGCAGCGCGCTGCTGATCCGTCGGCAACCGTCAAAAACGAGAAACCGCAGGCATCATATGGTGTCTGCGATTTTTATTATTGGAATCTTCGCTATGCCATCACGCAGTATCTCAATCTTAGTTTGCACGTAAAACTCCGCAGTTGTGGAGGACTTTTCGTATCCCATGAGCTTTTCAGCACTTCCGGGCAAAATTCCCGCTTTTGCCTTATCGCCGCAAAAGTGTACCGAGATCTATGCGGTTTTATAGGGCGCGTTAAGTGTGTATTTTGAACTGTTCAAGTGCGCCGTAGTTAAAATCCATGTGCCCGAAAATCGCGACTGCCCCTGCTGCCCGCGTATCCACTGATCAGAGCTTTCCAGAAGTCTTTTTGTAAAAATACCGAACCGATTCCAAATAGTTTGCGGTGTATGGGCACAACGCGGTTTCTATCGGCATCCGTTTTCTCTCCTCCGGTAATCGCCTGCTCATCCAAATCAGCACCAGCCGACGGAAGTTGGAGCGACCCGCTGTATCGGCTTCCTGATTTTCTTCAGATGTGAGCGGAAACGCCCTCTCACGGCCTGCGCAGCACAATGATCCGCTGGACGTCCGCTGCGCACGCTGTGCACGCTGTGCATCTTGCGGCCTGATATGCCGTCGAGCAGCTTCCATGCGATTTTTCTCAATCGCTTTTTTGAACGGCCCTGCGGTACTGCCCTTTTGACCGGATTGTCCGGATTCTCGATACGGACAGGTGGTACATCTTAATTGAGCGATTTCCGGAATGCGCGATTCGGCGCCTCCGTCATGGCGGCCCATATCCCGTAAGATCAAATAGAGGTGCCGCTCTTCCGGTACCCACGGCATAGTACGGTTTTCCGGTATTTTATAGACAGTGCCGGTTTGATTGGGACGCCTACGGTTTTTACGCTCTGCCTTTTGCAGGCAGTTTCCACAGCGGGGCACAGCACCGCATCGTCCGTGTCTCTTTAACTGCATAATGATCTCTATCACGGGGATGATGAGACAAGAGAAGCAGTTGAAAAGGCGATCCCTGAACGTGTTATGAAGTGTTGTTTTAATTGCTTCACAGGCCAACTTCCAGATCATCAGCTTCCGCGGTACGCCGCGGAAAACCGGCGTCTGAGCGGCTGAAAAAATGGGCGGGTGCGAATACTACCCGAAAGGCGGCATTCGCGGCCGTACAGCAGAAAGAAACAGCAAACTATGAATCTGATCAATCACTCAGCCGGCGGGTACGGCGGGGGAAAAAACAACAGAGTACCCTGTCCGCGTTCCAGCCGTGCCGCCGGGAGAAAACGAATCAGGGCTTGCCGGTGATGTCGGTGCCGAAGTACTTCATGGAGATTTTTTTCAGCGTGCCGTCCTGCCGCAGTTCCTCCACTGCCTTGTTCAGCGCTTTGCACAGGGAGGTGCTGTCGCCGCCCTTGCGCAGGGGAAACGCCACATGGGATGCGCCCCTTCTCGATTTGATGGACAATAAAAACAGTCGTACAATGGAGAAGGAGACGATGAATATGGCACAGAAAACGAATACACATACGGCGCCGCCCCGTTATGACGAAACATTCAAGCAGGGTGCTGTCCGGATGGTCACCGAGCAGAAGCGTCCGATCAAGGCAGCGGCATCCGACCTAGGGATCTGTACGGATACCCTCAAAAAATGGCTGAAGGACGCCGGGATACAACCTGTTGCGGCAGATCATGGAAACCGCGACGCACGAAAAATACGTGAATTGGAAACGGAGAATCGCGCTTTGCGGAAATCTCTGTCCGAAAAGGAGGAAGCCCTTGAAATTCTAAAAAAATCCGTCGGCATACTTTCAAGACCATAGAAGAAAAATATCGGTTTGTGGATGCCCACCGTTCCGGGTATTCTGTGGTTATGCTATGCCGTGCTCTGTGCATATCCCGGAGTGGATATTACGCACGCAAAACACGAAAAATCTGCGTGCGCAGGCGTGCCAATCAGCAATTACTGGGAGCGCTGGTGGAATGGCACGAAAAATACCCTGCATTGGGTCTGGACAGTCTGTACCATCTGCTGCATCCACAGTTCGGCTGTTCGCGGACCCGCGTCCATCGCCTGATGAAGCGTGCCGGACTGCATTCGGAACGGAAACGGGCCTATAGCCCGCCTCCATCTGTCCGGCGGAAACCGACTGAATGGCGGCGCGCATGGTTTCCGAATCGTAGGCGCCGGTGTTGACAGAAAACACAAGTACCGCCGCCGGAAACGGGTTGATGACCACGCCCAGCCGGGGCAGTCCGTAAAAAATCACATAGAGCTGCACCGGCTGCGGTGTGCCTCGGATAACCCAGACGTAAAAGCCGCGCCTCCTGCTTCTAGTCCCGAGCGTTGCCGCCTGAGTCATCGACACCGCTAACGGCAGTCACCGGCGCGGCAGAGAAGGAAATCAGCGTCGGGCGAATCATGATGGAAATGCCGGAGCCGAAATTCTGCCAAAGAAATCAATTAAAATGCCGCTGCGTCTGCCGCTCATTGTTTGCCGCCCTTTCCTCCCATATGTTCCGGCAAAGAAACCCGCCGGGAAGCGGGCGTCTTTCGCATGCACGATGGCAGAGCACTGAAAAACGCTTCTTTTGGCAATGCGTGCCCCGCGCGCCACACCGGAAATATTGCGGGGCGCGGAGAGATGTCCACAGTAAATAAACACAAATTTGCTATAATTACAGTTCTATCATTGACATTTCCTGTGGAATAATATACATTATTGTTAATGAGGTATCAAACACTAATCATTTATGAGTTGTGTAAAATGTCTTTAGGTTATCGTGTCATCAGTGAACCGGAAAATTTTCAAAAAATTTTATTAGAACGGGGAATCGGGCATACGAGGAGGAGCATTATGTCAAACGTCACACGATTGAAGAAGAAAAAGCTGGTTATCAACGGACACGCCATGGAAATTCTGGTCGATGAGAATGACAGTCTTGTCCATGTTCTCCGCCGCCAGCTTGGCCTGACCGGAACAAAGGTTGGCTGCCGCAAAGGCCAGTGCGGCATCTGCAACGTGATTTTGAACGGCAAGGTGGTACCGTCCTGCATCATGAAGATGGGCAAAGTGCCGGACGGCGCCAGTATTCTGACCATTGAGGGAATCGGCACGCCGGATCACCCCCATCCGCTGCAGCTTGCCTGGGCAAAGCTTGGCGCGGCACAGTGCGGCATCTGCACGCCGGGGTTCATCATTTCCGCGTACAATCTGCTGCAGGAAAATTCCGCGCCAACCCGGGATGAGGTGCGGGCGCAGTTCAAAAAAACCCGCAATGCCTGCCGCTGCACCGGCTACAAGCCCAACGTAGACGCCACTATGACGGCGGCGGCCGTGATGCGGGGCGATGCGGATATCTCCACCCTGCTGCCCGATCCCCGGGAGGGCGATCATCTTTACGGCTCCAGCTATCCCCGGCCCTCCGCCATTCCCAAGGCCTGTGGCACCTGGGATTTTGCCGCCGACACCATGGAGAAAATGCCGGACTGCTTCCTGCATCTTTCCCTGGTGCAGGCCAAGGTATCCCACGCGAAAATTCTCTCTATCGACACCTCCGAGGCGGAAAAAATGCCCGGCGTTGTGCGGGTACTGACACACAGGGACGTGCAGGGCACCAACCGCATCAACAACATGAACTGCTACGAGTGGGACAAGGGCTCCGGCGCCGATCGCCCCATTCTGTGCGACGACAAGGTATATATGTACGGTGATGCCATTGCCATTGTCGCCGCCGACACCAAGGAACACGCGGACGCGGCTGTGGGAAAGGTCGTCGTGAAGCTGAGGGAACTGCCGGCATACATGAGCGCGCCGGAAGCAGCCGCACCGGGAGCCGCCCAGATTCATGAGGGCACACCCAACGTGTTCTGCGAGCAGAACACCGTGAAGGGCAAAGATCCTGCGGAGCTGTTCAAAGATCCGGATGTGGTAACCGTGGAGGGGGATTATTATACCCAGCGCGTACCGCATCTGGTGCTGGAGCCAGACGTTGGCTACGCCTATTACAACGAAAACGGCCTGCTGACGATTCATTCCAAATCCGTGGGCATTTATATGACCCGCGATCAGATTGCGGAGGGGCTGGGTCTTGCCCCGGAGAAGATCTGCATTATCCAGAACAACTGCGGCTCGACTTTCGGCTACAAGCTGGATACCACCATTGAAGGGCTGTTGGGCGTGGCGGTTATGGCCACCGGCCAGCCTTGCTACCTGGAATTCAGCATGGAGCAGCAGATTACCTATACGGGCAAGCGCTCGCCGTTTTTCATGCATCTGCAGCTGGGCGCCAATAAAAAGACCGGCAAACTGGTCGGCCTGAACGCCAACTTTCTGGTTGATCACGGCGCTTATGCCGACATCGCCGATCTGCTGCTGACCCGCGGCAACCAGTTTATCGGCAGCGGCTATGAACTTGAAAACGTCCGCAACCACGGCGCGATCACCACAACGAACCACGCTTATGGCGCGGCGTTCCGCGGCTACGGCAGCCCGCAGTCCCTCTTCGCCACCGAGAGCATTATCGACGAAATGGCGATCAAACTGGGGGAGGATCCCTTTGAATTCCGCATGAAGAACCTCTACACGCCGGAAAGCACCACGCCTTATGGCGATAAGCCGGACATCTTACCCTACAACGAGCTGATGGGGATGATCCGCCCGTATTATCAAGACGCCGTCAAGCGCACCCGGGCCAACAGCACGGAGACGAAAAAACAGGGCGTCGGCTTGTCCCTTGCCTGCTACTGCATCGGTGACGAAAACTGCGACAGTGCCGAGGCCGCTATGGAGCTGCTGCCCGACGGGCGCTTTGCCACCTATAGCACATGGGAGGATCACGGACAGGGCGCGGACATCGGCATTCTCACGGTGACGCAGGAGACACTGCGCATGAACGGCATCCGCGTCCGTCCGGAGGATATCGTCATGGTGTCCAACGACACTTCCAAATGCCCCAATTCCGGCAGTGCGGCGGGCAGCCGGAGCCAACTGATTGTGGGCAATGCCAATTTATGACGCAGGTGAAAAGCTGGTCAAGGCCATGCGGAAAGGAGACGGCACCTTCCGCACCTATGACGAGATGAAGGCGGAGGGAATCGACACCTACTATAAGGGCGCGTTTTCCACCGATCCCTACTGCACGCCCATCGATCCCAAGACCGGCTTGAGTGATTACCCGCACATTGCCTTTATGTACGGCGTGTTCATGACGGAAGTCGAAGTGGACATCACCACCGGCAAGGTGCAAGTCAAGAAAGTCCGCGTGGCGGTGGACGCCGGCAAGATCGGCAACAAGCTGGCGGTAGACGGACAGTATTACGGCGGCATTGCCCAGGGAATCGGTATGGCGCTCAGCGAGGACTTTGAGGACATTCATAAACAGAATACCCTGCTCAAATGCGGCTTCCCGACGATTGACGTCATTCCCGACGACATGGAAATTCTTTATCTGGAAACGCCGAGGAAACACAGCGTCTTTGGCTCTTCCGGCTGCGGCGAAGTGGTTTTGAGCAGCCCCCACGCGTCGGTGATCAACGCCATCGCCAATGCCTGCGGCGCGCGGATCCGCGACCTGCCGGCCTATCCGGAAAAGGTGCTGAAAGCGCTGCGGGAAAAGAAGCCCGTCTGACGCGGTTATCCCGGAAAGAGACGGGGGCCGCCCTTCTCCCGAAAAGAGAGGGGCGGCCCCCATGTAATCTCATAAGCGCAGAGGACGCCTGCTTCAAAAAGCAGGTGTCCTCTGCACTTCGCCGTAAAAGCGCGGCTTTACAGCAACTGCGCATACGTTTTTTCGCTGTGAATCAGGCGATCGATGTGCTGCTCCATGGCAAGCGCGGCACCCGACGGATTTTTTGCCTTGATCGCACTGACAATATCGTCGTGCTGCGTTACTTTTTGAATCTTCATCTTTTCGCTCATGGAGGAAAATTGCACGTATACGCCCTTTTCGGTCAGCAGCAACTTCAAAATATGATAAACGGTCGCGTTGCCGGAGAGCTTCGCCAGCTTTAAGTGCAGGTGTAAATCCTGCTCGCTGCCCAGCCCGCCTCTACGGATTTCAAAAACCTGCTCGAATGCGAGGTCCTCAATCTCCGCGACATCTTCCGCGCTTGCGTTCATGCACGCCTGCGCCGCCGCATAAGGCTCCAGCAGACGGCGCACCTGCAGAATTTCCAAAAGCTGCTCCGGCGTCACGCTTTTCGCCGTATTGATCAAATCCTTGGCAGCCTGCTCCCGCAGTGCCGCAGCGTCCGCTTCCCGCAGAAAAAGCCGTCCCTGTTCGGTCAGCACCCGTCCCTTGTTGCTGATCTGCCTCAGATATCCGTCATCCTCCGCCGCTCTCAGCATTCTTCCGATGGTGGCGGGGGGAATGGAGAGCTGCGCGCTTAAAAAAGAAGCGCCCACCGGAAGGCCGACCCGATTGATTGTCTGCAAAAGCAGCGGCAAAGTTAATTCACTCATGCGTTTTTCCCTTCATTAAGCGTGACTCATCGTTAATGATGCATCACAAATATGATACCTGTTTGCTTTTCGCTTGTCAACCTGCCGATTCCATTTTTTCTATTCCGGCGCAATGAGTTGCCGCCCGGCGGCCGGGGCCGGCGCAGAGATAAATCCGCGTACCGCACTCCCTGTGCGGGAAAACCCGGTTCTCCGTTTGAAAGGACGCGGTTTGCGGTGCGTCCCCTCGTCTTTGGCAACCCTTTTCAATCCAATTGCCGTAAGACTCCAAGAAAATACGCCGAAGCCTGCCGCTCCGGCGTATTTTCCCTGTTCATCTCTCCTTCTCCGCATGTTTTTTCCGATATCCCTGCATAATGTCGGTAAACAGCTGGGAGCTGGTGGGCGGCGTATAGGTCACGGCATTGGCCCCGGCCCGGATGGTGGCGAGAATGCTCTCCTCCGTATTGCCGCCTGTAGCCATAATCGGCACATCCGGAAATTCCTGCCGGATTTTCGCCACGATTTCCGGCGTTCTCGCCGCGCCGGCGACATTGATGATGTCCGCGCCGGCGTCCAACCGGGCGCTCACATCGGTATCGGGCGCCACTACGGTGACAATCACGGGAATCTCCAAAATCTGCTTCAGGGTAAAAATTGTGAGATTCGGTGTGGGATCGTTTACCACCACGCCGGCCGCCCCCTCCCGCTCGGCATCGCTGGCCAGCCCCAGTACGCGGCGGCCGTGCGTCACGCCGCCGCCGACACCCACGAAAACGGGCATATCCGCCGCGTCCATAATGGCGCGGGTGATAGTGGGCTGTGGCGTAAACGGGTAAACGGACATAATCGCATCGGTATTGATATTGCGGATAATGGCAACGTCCGTGGTAAAGGCCAGCGATTTAATCCGCCTGCCGAATACGCGAATGCCGGAACACTCCGCAACGCACTCCGGAATTTTGATCATATGGCTTCGGAGCGTGCCGTCATAGGACGGTATTTTTTTGCCGCCCGGCTCTTTCTTTTCATTCTCGGCCAAAAAATCGCTTCCTTTCCTTCATAATGTGAATGAATCCCCGGTGCATTGGAACCTCCGAAAACACGCAGGATCAGGATCGATCTTATATTATATGCATGGGATCCGGAAGAATCAAGAAAAATCCGTCACTGATTTACAAGAGACTAATGAATTGCCTGTCAGACATGTATTTCTCTGTTATCCTGTCCGTCTGGCAGCGGCTTCAGCCGCATTTCAAACTCAAAGATGGTATCCGACAGCCGATGCCGGTCTCCGGTCTCCCGGAATCCAAACCGCCGGTACAGACGGTAAGCGCCGTCGTTGACATTAAGAATCCAGAGCGTCGGGGTTCCGGCGCACCGCGCCATGGCAAACCGCAGCAGCTCGCTGCCGCATCCGCGGTTCTGCCTGTCCGGCAAAATATAGAGGTTTTCAATGAGGCTGTCCTTCACGGAAACAACGCCCACGGGCTTTCCCGCCTCCATCAGCAGCCAGGTCTTTTCTCCCCGGCGCATAGCCTCGCCCAATTGCAGGGCATGCTTTTCCGGGGTGTTCTGCGCCAGAAACTTCTGAGAGCAGAATGTCCGGTGAGACTCTCGCCAGGAAACCGCGTGGACGGTTCCCGCGTCGGCCAGATTTTTTTCCGTAACTTCCACAATCATGCGTGCGCCTTCTCTCGTCAAAACGGTTCTTTCAGCATGGCAGTCAAGTTATTTTAGCACGCTCCTCTTAAAAAAGACAGCAGTTTTTCCAACAGAGGCGGAAAACGCGCCAGCTGAACAAAGCAAAAAATTTTTAAGCAGTTTTAAGGATGCCGTCATATACTTTCGCATATTAAAGGACTCAAGAGACAGGAGGGATGCTCATGAATGCGAGGGAACGAGTCGCCCTGATTCCGGCCTATGAACCGGAATCCGTGATGATTCCGCTGCTGGAACGGCTGGCGGACGCGGACTTTCAGATTGTCGTCGTGGACGACGGCAGCGGCGCGGCATACGCGCAGATTTTCCGTCAGGCCGCCGAATGGGCAAAGGTGCTGACGCACACCGTGAACGGCGGGAAGGGGCGCGCCCTGAAAACCGGATTTGAATATATTGCCGCAAATTATTCCGCCGACTCTGTGGTGGTCACGGTGGACGCGGACGGGCAGCACAGCCCGGAGGACGCGCTGCGGGTCTGCGCCGAAGCCGACGCGCATTTCGATGCGCTGGTGCTTGGCAGCCGCAGCTTTACCGGAAATGTGCCGCTGCGGAGCCGCTTCGGCAACGCCTTCACCCGGGGCGTGTTCCGCCTGGCGGCAGGGCGGCGCGTAAATGATACGCAGACGGGCCTGCGGGCGTTTTCCGCCCGGTGGATTCCCACCTTGCTGAAAATTCCGGGCGACCGGTATGAATATGAGATGAATGTGCTGCTGTTCTGGGCGAAAGAGAAGCGGCCTATTCGGGAGGTGGAGATCGCCACGATTTACCTGGAGGACAATCGGAGTTCCCATTTCAGCGCGGTAAAGGATTCCGTGCGGATTTATGGGGATATTTTAAAATTTGCCGCGTCATCCCTGCTGGGATTCTGCGTGGACTACGGGATGTTCGGGCTGATGTCGCTTCTGACTTCCGGGCTCGGCACGGCGGTGGCCGTACCGCTGTCCAACATCACCGCCCGGTGTGTCAGCGCCACGGTGAATTATACGGTAAACCGGAAGCTGGTGTTCCGCAGCAGCGCGGGCGTCATCCGCTCGGCGGCGCAGTATTTTTCTCTGGCAGCCTGCATTCTGGCGGGCAATACCCTGCTGCTCAGCGTACTGGTGGAAAGCCTCGGCTGGAACCGCTATGTGGCAAAGCTCCTGACGGAATTAACGTTTTTCTCCATCAGCTGGCTGGCACAGAAATTCTGGATTTTTCGGAAATCCAACGGAAAGAAGGAACAGATTTGAGCAAAATTCATTTGAAAAAGCCTGGAAAAGCCGGCAAATTCCAGCTTGTCTACTGGCTCGCGCTGCTGGCATTTACCGGCTATGTCCTGTTGGATACGTTTGTAATTCCCCGGTCGTACGCCAAGGCGGAGAGCGGCGCTTCTTCCACCCAAGTGGAAGCCGCTTCCACCGGAACGGTAAAAAAGGGCAGTAAAACTTACAGCGACGACAACATCAGCATCACGGTTACAACCTACCGCAAATATGACACCAACATCTACGTGGCGGACGTCACGCTGAAAAAGGCGGCCTATCTGAAAACGGCGTTTGCCGGTAATACCTTCGGCAAAAACATCACGGACAAAACCTCCGCCATTGCCGCGGATCACAGCGCAATTCTGGCAGTAAACGGCGACTTCTGCGGCGCGCAGAACAGCGGCTACGTCATCCGCAACGGCAAGCTGTACCGCTCCGCCGCCTCTGACAGCGATCAGGAGGATCTGGTGATTGACGGCGACGGCAACCTCTCCATTATCAAAGAGGGGGACGTGACGGCGGCGAGCCTTTTGAAAAGCGGCGCGGAGCAGGTACTGTCCTTCGGCCCGGGGCTGGTGGAAAACGGCCGGGTAACGGTATCTGAGAACGAGGAAGTGGGCAGGGCGCAGGCCAGCAATCCCCGCACCGCCATTGGCCAGATTGACTCCCTGCATGACGTGCTGGTGGTTTCCGACGGCCGCACCGAGGAGAGTACCGGCCTGTCTCTGTATCAGCTGGCGGCTTTTATGAAATCGCTGGGAGCAAAGACCGCTTACAATCTGGACGGCGGCGGATCTTCCACCCTGTATTTCAACGGCAAGGTCCTCAATCAGCCCACCACCACCGGGCGGAATATCAGTGAGAGGAGCGTGAGCGATATTGTTTACATCGGATACTGAGCGGCTGGACGCCGCAAGGCGTTGGCTGGTAACCGACTCCGTTTGGGCGCTGCTGTGCGCGGTATTTTCCGCAATTTACGAATCTTTCAGCCATGACGTAATCTCCCTTTGGATGGTGCTGCTGTTTCTGTTCCCACTGCTTGGCGGCGTGCTGCCCGCGTGGCTTTTTCTAAAGCGCGGAAAAGCGCCCGGGGCCTTTCCGCTGGCGCTCTGGCGCTGCGGCGTGGCAACGCTGGGCGTGGGGAGCTGCATCAAGGGCGTACTGGAGATTTACGGCACCGCATCGGGCTACCAGGCAATTTACTGGGCAGCCGGGGGGGCGATGCTGGCGCTGGCTGCGGCGGCTTTTTTGAAGCGGCCGCGGAGGACTTAAAATACCTGTACATAATTTGTTCCAACGGCAAACAGGCGCCGAAACCGCCTGTGATAGACGGCAGGATAGAGCGGCAGAGATTTCCGGCGGATTCTGCCGATAAAACAGAAACGGGAGGAAATTACCTTGGACGGAACTTACCGGCACGAGCTGAAATACCAAATTACACCGGCCGATTACTGGACGCTGCGGCCGCGCCTGCGCGCAGTGCTCCATCCCGATCCCCATGCGGGAGAGGACGGCACTTACCGAATCCAGAGCATTTACTTTGACAATTATCAGGACAAGGCGCTGCGGGAAAAGGCCGGCGGAACGGCCAAGCGGGAAAAATGGCGGATTCGCTGGTATAACAACGATCTGAGCTTTTTTATGCTGGAGAAGAAAATGAAGGTGGACAGCCTGTGCATGAAATTCGACGCCGCGCTCACCGGCGGGGAATGCCGCAGAATTCTGCGCAACGACACGGACTGGATGCTGTCCCGGGGCGATTTGCTGCGTGAATTCTGCTGCCGCCAGCGGGCACAGCAGCTTCGCCCCCGCGTGATAGTATCCTACCTGCGGGAGCCTTACCTATACGGCCCCGGCAATGTGCGGGTTACTTTTGACAGCGACATCCGCACCAGCCTTTACGAGCAGGATTTTCTGGGCGCGGAGCGGGTGGATATCCCCGCCATGGACGGCCCGGGCAGTCTGCTGCTGGAAGTCAAATATGATCACTATCTGCCCGCCGTGGTGCAGGATCTGATTCAAATCGGGCGCGCGCGGCAGGGTGCCTTTTCCAAATATGTCGCCAGCCGCCGTTTCGGCTGATTTTAATACCGGGAGGAAATTTAAAATGACATTCAAAGACATCTTCAAATCCAGCTTCCTAACCAACATCACGGAGTTTTCCATCACCGACATCCTGCTGGCGATGCTGTTTGCCTGCATTGTTGGCCTTTTCGTGTTCTGGGTCTACAAAAAAACCTTTACGGGGGTGATGTACTCCACGGGTTTTGCCCTGACGCTGGTGGGGCTGACGCTGGTAACTACGCTGGTAATCCTGGCGGTGACCTCCAACGTGGTGCTGTCGCTGGGCATGGTCGGCGCGCTGTCCATTGTCCGGTTCCGCGCGGCGATTAAGGAACCCATTGAAATTGTGTTTCTGTTCTGGTCGGTTGCCGCGGGCATTGTGATCGGCGCCGGGCTGATTCCCCTGGCACTCATCGGGTCCGTCATCATCGGGGGCTTGCTGTTGCTGTTTGCCAGCCGCAAGATCTATGAAAATCCGTATATTCTGGTGGTAAACTGCGCGGATTCCGGCGCGGAGAAAAACGCCATGGAGCTGATCGAGCAGAACACCCTCCGCCGTCAGGTCAAAACCAAGACCGTGGGCGCGGACAGCGTGGAGCTGACGGTGGAAGTCCGCATGAAGGACGCCTCCACGGAATTTGTGAATCAACTGCTGAACGTCGCCGGCGTGCAAAATGCCACGCTGGTCAGTTACAACGGTGAATACATGGCATGAAAAGCGCAAATTTCCCTGAGGGAGGGATTGCATGATTGCAGGCAAGCACATTGATAAAATCGTCCTCGCCATCACCGCCGCAGGGCTGGCCGTCATTCTTCTCGCCATGTGCGCCCTGCCGGCAGCCGAAAACCGGCAGAGCGGCGACGCCGTGACGCTGGGCTACGAGAGCAAGCTGTTCGACACGTCTCAGATCATCTCTTTGAACATCAAGATGGACAAGGCCGACTGGAAGGATCTTCTGAAAAACGCTATCGACGAGAAGTATTACCGCTGCGACGTGGTGATCAATGGTACGACCTTTAAAGACGTTGGCATCCGCGCGAAGGGAAACACCAGCCTTTCCGCCGTGTACAACGATTCCACCACACAGCGGTACAGCTTCAAAATTGAGTTCGGCCACTACATCAAAAAGCAGACCTGCTGGGGGCTGGACAAACTGGTGCTGAACAACAACTATGCCGACGCCACCAATATGAAAGAAGCCGTCGTTTACGACATGTTCGCCTATTTGGGCGCCGACGCCTCGCTGTACAACTACGCGAAAATCTCCGTCAACGGATCTTACTGGGGCGTGTACCTGGCACTGGAAGCGGTAGAAAAATCTTTCTGCGTGCGGAATTTCGGTACGCAAAAATATGAACTGTATAAACCGGAGACGGCGGGACAGAACAATAAAGATGACACTTCAAGCAGCACCACCAAGCAAGTGGCGAGCGGAAACGGCAAAAAGAACGGGAATTTCCCCCAGATGGGTGCTTTTCCCGGTACAACGAAAAAAACTTCAGGCACAACGACAACTGCCAAGACTGGAACAACAACCACCCAAACTGGAACAACGACCGCTAAGACCGGGACAACAACTTCTAAAACCGGAACGACAACTGCCGGCAGCAGTAAAACAAGTTCCAGTTCCTCCGCTGATACCACAACAAAAGCGACACAGAAAATGCCGGGCGGCAACGCTTCTTCGCAGCATACCCCGCCCACAGGCAGTCAGCTGGGCGGCCGGATGGGCGGCGGCCAGGCCGGAAACAAAGGCGGCATGAGCAGCGGAAAGGGCGCGGATCTGAACTATACAGACAGTGATCTGGACAGCTATTCTACCATCTGGGACGGTGCAAAAACCAAGACTGTTGAAGCGGATCATCGCCGCGTGGTAACCGCGCTGAAAAACATCAGCGAGGGTAAAAACCTGGAAACTTACATGAATGTGGATAATATGCTGCGCTACATGGCAGTGCAGACCTTTGTTGTAAACCTGGACAGTCTTACCGGCACCATGGCGCACAATTATTACCTCTATGAATCCAATGGCCAGCTGAACCTGCTGCCGTGGGACTATAATCTGGCTTTCGGCGGCTTCCAGTCCAGCAGCGCATCTTCCACCGTGAATTTCCCCATCGACACACCGTTTACTTCCAGCCTCAGCGACCGGCAGTTCTTTGCTTCGCTGTTGAAAAACAAGAAGTATCTGGCGACCTATCACAGTTATCTGAAAAAGCTGTGTGAAAAATACGTGGACGGCGGAGAATTTTCCAAGACGGTGTCCCGCATCCGCAGCCAGATTGACACGCTGGTAAAAACCGATCCCACCGCTTTCTATACCGATAAAGAGTACAAGGCGGCAGTGACCATGCTGGAAACCGTGGTCAAGCTCCGCGCCAAGTCCGTTGAGGGGCAGCTGAGCGGAACCATCCCCTCCACAGCCGACGGCCAGAGCAAAGATTCCGCAAATCTTGTGGATACTTCCGCGGTAAATCTGTCCGTTATGGGAACCATGGGAGGCGGAAACGGGAAAAACGGCGGAATGTGGCAGAACAATCAAAAAGCGGGAACCGCCAACGGTACAGCCAATTCCACCGTAAGCTCCGGTTCCAAAACCGACTCCTCGCAGGAGCAGAAAAATTCCGGTTCGGGGTCTTCCGGCGCTCCGGGCGGTACGCCGCCGTCCGACGGCGGAGGGATGCCGCCGGGCAGTAAAAGCGGGACAGGTTCCGACGGGAAAACGACACAGGCCGGGACTTCCTCCAAAACCAAAGGCACAGAGAGCGCCTCTTGAGAAGCCGCGCGGCTGACTCCTTTTCTGGAAAACCGCCGCCGCGGAGCGGGGATACCCCCAAAAAATAAAAGCCGCGTTTTCTCGTTTCTGTACGGGGAAACGCGGCTTTGAGAATGCGGCTGCCGGAGAGAAGCGGAAAATCAAAACCTGCGCAAAAAAAGCGGCAAGAGAAAACCCGTATATTGATAAAAGGACGATTGTCGGAATGAAAAAGCCGGGACAAATATTTTTAAAATTGAACGCAGATTAACAGCAAAGCGTCTCCCGTTTTTTCCGTCTGCATACGTAATTGAAAATAATCTGTTTTACTTTTTCCATAAAGCGTGAATCGACAGCCAAACGGATTTCAACAGTTTAAACGAGAAAAAGCAGTGCGCAAACAGGATAAAAGAGAACATAAAATTTAAAGTACCGGACAAAATAAAGCAGGCCGTTGGAATCGCCTTCACAAAAGCCTGCATTCGACGAAAAAATCATATGCTGTTGTAACTGATAAGAAAGAGAAGTTCTCTGCTATTTACATTCTGCAATCAACATGCTATTATTTTTTTATCCACACTTTTAAGGAGGATAAAGTGATGAGTGAAACACGCAAACGTCGTACCAAGGAAGAACGCATCACAGAGATTGATGCAAAAATTGAGGCCCACAAGAAAAACATCGCAGCCTTGGAGGCTAAAAAAAAGGCCATCTTAAATCCGAAACCGCGCGGCACTTCGCTCTCTATGAACGCAGTTCTTAAAAAAGCAAAAGCGCAGGGCTACACCGCCAAGGAAATCGCTAAAAAGCTCAATCTCAGTATCGAGGATTAGCCGAAATAAGAAAAGCGGAAGCTGTCAGGCTCCCGCTTTTAATAATCAATCACATTTTGCGAAGCGGAAAAAACTGCGGATTTCCCCCCCCAAAAAAAACGGGGCGCTCCCGCAAATCCGTTCAAGCGAATTTCCCAGAACAGTACGGCACTTCCCCGCGTTCTGAACCTTCGGAACGCGGGGAAGTGCCGTTCATCCGAAAGCGCACGATTCACCGGGCCGCCCCGCCCCGCTTTTCTCAGAATCGCCGCGCCGCGATTAAAATTCCCCTTTTACACATTGTAGCAGCTTCCGCCGATAAATTCCCGCAGCAAGGACGCTTTGGGGACGTCGTCGGCCGGAACGGCGAGAAAATAGTTCAGAAACTTCAGGAGCCGGTTGGCCTCCAGATACTCCGGGCTGCTCTTGGGAACGCTGAAAAGCAGCGGCTCCACATAGGGCTTCAGCAGCGCCGTTTCATAAATCAGAGCTGAGTTGAACGTCACGTCTGCGCTGTCCTGAAACGGAAAGATGTTGCTCTCCTCGCCCCTGCGGACAGAGGACCACATATGAATGGTAGCCTGTGCGCTGGCGCCCCGGGTGCGGGCATCCCGTTCGATGCGCCGCAGCAGCCGGGCGTCGGTGGTGGAAATCCGGTTGTGCTCATCCACATTCAGCGTGGTCAGGCAGCTGATATAAATACGGTACTTACTCTCCTTCGGGAGGGAATAGGACATCCGATCGTCCAGGCAGTGAATGCCTTCAATCACCAAAACGTCCTGCGGCCCCATGGTGAGCATGTCACCGGTGTATTCCCGGACGCCCTTTTTGAAGTTGAAATGCGGCAGCTCCACGGTTTCACCCCGGAGCAGGGCGCTCATATCCTCGTTGAACTTCTCCACGTCCATGGCCTCCAGGCATTCAAAGTCATACTGCCCGTTTTCGTCTTTGGGCGTATCCTCGCGGTTTTTAAAATAGTTGTCCGACTCAATGGCATAGGGATGCATGCCGCTGGCGCTCAGCTGGGTGGAAAGCCGGTGGGAAAAGGTGGTCTTGCCGGAGGAGGACGGCCCGGCAATCATCACAAAGCGGACATTCTTCCGCTTGGCGATCTCATCCGCAATGTCGCCGATGCGCTTTTCCATCATGGCTTCCTGTACCAGAATCATGTCGCTGGACTTGCCCTTTGAAATCGTCTCATTGAGCTGCCCCACATTGGTCAGGTGCAGCGCGTCGGATTTCAGAGTGGCGTCGTACAGTTCCCGGAAAACCTTCAGTGACGGTTTGAATTCCGGCAAAACCCGGGGATTTCCCTGTTCGGGCAGGCGCAGGACGAAGCCGCAGTCAAACAGCTGCAGCGCAAAATATTTCAGATACCCGGTATCCGGCACCATGTAGCCGTAATAATAATCCTCAAACCCATCCAGCGAATAAATGTTGATGCGGGAGTTGATCCGGTAGCGGAGCAGCCGTGCCTTGTCAAACATCCGGCGGCGCCGGAACAGTTCGATGGCGTCGTCGGTGCTGACCGATCGCTTTCGAATGGGGCGCGCCAGCCGCACCAGCTCCCGCATCCGGGCCTCCACGCGGTTCAATAGCTCCTGATTGAGCGTAAAATTTCCCTTTGCCCGAAGGAAGAGGGCGTGGCTGATGGAAAATTCCACGGAAATCCGCTCCACATTTTCCGTTCCCAGCGTATCGTAAAACGCCTTCAACAGCAGCAGTTCGGCGCTGCGCTCATAGGTCTGGTTGCCGGGCTTGCTCCGGGCGGTCAGCATCGTCAGCGTGCAGTCCCGATCCAGCGTCCTGTACAGTTCGCGCAGTTTTCCGTCCCGATTGACCAGTAAAATATCATCCTCATAGTTTTTCTGAAAATCGGACGCAATTTTTCTGTACGATGTTCCAAACGGGTAGCGGAAGCTCTCACCGTCCACCGACACCGTCATCATTTTTTTTTCATCTTCCATCCTGACGCACCTCCATGAAAGCCGGAATCCGGCCGACGTTCAGCAGACTTTGTTTTCCGATGCGAAACCCTTTGGGCCGGTTTGCTCGGTTCCATTGAATTTTACATCCGGCCGTCCCCCGCGTCAAGCGGGAAACGCGTGTGCCAAGCCGTGCACAGCCTTACCCGGCAAGGCCGTGCCGCTGCCGCAGGAAGGCCTGTGGAGATTTAATCGTTTTATTAAATTATTTAAATCTATGATTTGTTCCATCTGTTTGACGGTACGCCGCTCTGCCGCTATACTGAATCTATACTGTTTTTATAGGGAATGGCCTAAAGCCATTTCCCGGAAGGGAGTTTTCATGGAATTCGCAGCAAAAGCAGTCAGCGTGGAAAAATGCCGCAGGGAGGCGGAAGATGCATTCCGCAACGGTTTTTTCTGTTCCGAGGCGGTGTTGAGCACCATCCGCCGGGAATTTGGCGTACAGATCCCCGAAGAGGTCGTGGAAATGGCCTCCGGCTTTCCCGTGGGCATCGGACGGAGCAAATGCGTCTGCGGCGCGCTGTCCGGCGGCGTTATGGCGCTGAGCATGTTCTTCGGCCGCACCAAGCAGGGTGATCCGAAGGTGGAAAAAAATCTGGCTCTCGCCAATGAGTTGCATGACTGGTTCAAGAAGGCCAACGGCAAAGGCTCCACCTGCTGCCGTGTGCTGACCCGGGAGTTCGACATGTCCAAAGGGGAACATAAGGAACAGTGCATCCGCTTTACCGGTCTGGTGGCGGGCAAGGTTGCGGAAATGGTCATCCGGGAATTCGGTCTGACCAATCTGGATGAGAAATCCGCAAAATGAAACGATTTTTAAAAGAACTGCCGTTGCCGGTCTGCGGGGTCATGCTGGGGCTGGCGGCACTGGGCAACCTGCTGCAGGCGGTTTTTGCCAATCTGTGCGGCGCGCCCGCCGTCGGAAATGCGCTGCATATGCTGTGCGGCGCGCTGGCTTTTCTGATTCTGCTGGCGCTGATTCTGAAACTACTCTGCTGTTTTGCGGACGTGAAAGCAGCGATGCAAACCCCCGTGACCGCCAGCGTATCCGGCACCGCGCCCATGGCCCTGATGCTGCTGAGCGTATACTGGAAGCCAGTGCTGGGCGGCGGCGCAAAGGCGGTCTGGCTCTTTGCAGTGGTTCTGCATGCCGCCCTGATCGTCTGGTTCACTTTTAAATTTCTCCGCAGGCCAAGACTGGAAACTGTTTTCGCCAGCTATTTCATTGTCTACGTCGGCATTGTCACGGCAGCGGTTTCCGCCCCGGTCTACGGCATGGAAACGCTGGGCGCGGCCACGTTCTGGTTTGGCTTTGTCAGCCTGCTGATCCTGTTGGTCCCGGTGACGATCCGCTATGTGAAAATTCCGGTCAAGGAACCCGTCCGGCCTCTGATATGCATCTATGCCGCCCCGGTCAGTCTGTGTCTGGCAGGCTACGTGCAGTCCGTGACACCTAAATCTTACGCCATGCTGACAGGGATGCTGGCAGCTTCCACAATCATTCTGGCAATCGTGCTGATCCGGCTGCCCGGTTTGCTGAAGCTCCCGTTCTACCCGTCCTTTTCCGCGTTTACCTTCCCCTTTGTTATCACCGCCATCGCCGCGCTGCAGTGTATGGTTTGCCTGAAGCGGACAGGCGCGCCCCTGCCGTGGCTAAAAGCGGTGGTTCTGGCGGAGACGGCGCTGGCGGCAGCCCTGGTATTTTACACGTTGATCTGCTATTGCCGGAATTCTTTCAAAACCGAGGCCGTAATGAAATAAACTATTCCCAACAGGGAAAAATACATCAGGCTTTGCCGTAAAACTTCCGTTTCCCGGCAGAGCCTGATTTTTTGCATCCCGTCACGCGGGATCTGAAAGCCCCTTCACTCGGCGCCCTCATCTGTTTTTTTGCCCATCCGTTTCATGAACTCCAGAAACTGCCGTTCCGATCCGGTATAGCGGATATTGCGGCGGCAGACCATATAGATGGAGCGCCGGAGGCTCTCTGTGTCCATTTCAAAGGACAGCAGCCGTCCGTCTTCAATTTCTTTGCGTACCGTCAGCTCCGACAGGATGGATACGCCTGCCCCCTGCCCCACCATGGTCTTGATGGACTCGGGATCATCCATGCGGGCGGCAATATGCAGCGTGTCGGCAGGAAGATCCACGCGGTGAAAGTATTCCTGGATTGATCGTTCCGTCCCGGAACCCTCCTCACGCGCGATGAAAGGCTCGTTCAGCAAATCGCGGCCCAGCTTCCCCTCCTGTTGAAAGCGCCGAAGCGCCCGCTGTTCTCGGTCACCAAAACCAGCTTGTCCTCTGCCAGGGGATAATAGAGCAAATTCCGCGGTTCCAGCATGGTGCCGACAAAGCCTATCCGGATTTTCCCGCTCTCCAGCAGCTCGTGAACCTCCACAGAGTCCCCCCGCCGGATTTGAAACTGGATCTCCGGATTTTTTTTCAGGTATCCGGCCAGCAGCTCCGGCAGCAGATACTGTGCCGGAACCGTGGATGCCCCCAGCATCAGCGGCGTGCTTTTTTCATCATCCTGTAAAATTTTTTCGATCTCCTGACAGTCGGAAAGGATGCGTTTCATAGCGGGATAAATACGCTGCCCCTCTGCGGTCATGTGAATCTGGCTGCGCGCCTTGCGCATAAACAGCCGGGTTTCCAGCGTCCGCTCCAGCGCGCTGATATGGGCGCTGACCGTAGACTGCGTCAAATACAGCCGCTCACCCGCCTGAGTAAAACTGGACAGTTCGGCCACAGCCACAAAAACCTCTACTTGCTTTAAACTGAATTCAGCCATATAATTCCTTCCGCTTCGTCAGTATCGTCTCCGGACTACTCCGCCCGCTTTTTTGCAATCAGCGCGGCGCCTACGGCGCCCGCATACAGGCCGTCCGGATGCATGAGAATGTCACGGTGGATTTTTTTGCCCAGAGTGTGGACAAAAAAGCGGTTGCGGGACAATCCGCCGGTGAGAATCACCCGGTCGGAAATGCTGCGCTTAGCGCACATGCCCGCTACTTTGGCCGCCACGGAATCCACGATTCCCGCCGCGATGTCCTCCCGCTTCCGTCCCGCGCCGATAAAGCTGATCACTTCCGACTCCGCGAAAACCGTGCAAAGCGAGCTGATGGGCAGCACCGTACCCTGCTCCGCCAGAGCGAACAGCTCGTCCAAATCCACATTCAGGCGGTTGGCCATAACCTCCACAAACTTCCCGGTTCCGGCGGCACACTTGTCGTTCATCAAGAAGTCTTCCACGGCTCCGTTTTTCATGCAGATTACCTTCGTAGCCTGCCCGCCCACGTCAATCACCGTGCAGTCCCCGCCGGCAAGATAGACGCCGCCGCGCCCGTGACAGGTGATTTCGGTAATTACATCATCCGCATATTCCACAGCCTGCCGGCCATAGCCGGTGGAGGCAATCCGGACGCCGCTTTTATCCCGCACATTTACGCCCGCCCGGGCCAGACGGTTTTCAATGTCCCGGGAGGTCTCCCTGCTGCTCCAGCCTGTGGGCAGGACGAAATGATGCGCTCCGTCCCCGCCCAGCACCGCAACCTTGGCGGCGGTGGAGCCGATGTCAATTCCTATGTATTCCATCAGATATATCTGTCCCTGTGCGCATTAAATTCCTGCTCGATTTTTTCCACGGATTTGTACGTACACTCGTGGCCCGCGAAATAGTCCCGCACTTTTCCGATCTCCTCCTCGCTGACCAGCAGGGAAACGCCGCAGCAGATCGTAATGGCGCGGGGCGTGGGGGAAATCGCGGTGCGGATTCCGGCCGCACGGAGTTCTCCGTGCAGCCGGACCGCCTGTTCATGGGATTCAAATAAAATGTAATAGTTCAGCATTGCAGTCAGTTGCGGATCATTTCCAAAAACGCCTCTACGCGGGTGCGAAGCTGTTCGGCGTCGTTGTCGGTGTAGTCCGTCTCCAGACCCAGCACGGGAATGCCTTCCTTCTTCAGGCGGCGCTCCACAAAATAATGCTCGGTGTCATAGAGGTTGCAGAATTTCAGATGCAGGTCGATGACGCCGTCCACACGGTATTCCCTGGCGAGGCGCACAATGTCGTCCTGCCGGCCCTCGTTGGGGGTAAAGCAGGCACAGTTGACATTGCTGAGATACCGGTCGGCCAGCGCGTCCACCGCCTCGTCCATGGTCTTGTTGCCCTCTTTGACCTCGTGGGCGAAATAGCGGGTTCCGGTGCAGTTCTCCTCGCAGACAATGATGGCGCCGGAGGACTCGATGATATTGTGCATCTTCCAGTTGGGAACAGCCAGCGGGGTACCGGTCAGCAGGATGCGGGGCGCGCCTTTGGGCGCTACGGAGACGCCCTGCTTCACGCGTTCATCCAGCTCGTCGCACAGCTTGTTGACCATCTTGGCAAGGCGGGCGGGGTCGTCAAAGAAAGCAATCTGCATAATCAGCAGCGCGTCGCGGCCGCTGATGGGCACGCACGCGTTCTTGCGGCAGTCGTACAGCCTTGCCAGCGCGCGGCGTCTGGTGTTAATCAGTTGAATGGCCTCATTCAGCTTGTCCAGCGTGATCTTGTTGCCGGTGAACTCCTCTACCTTCTTCATGAAGATACGGATTTCATCCGACCATGCCGCCATGTCCTGCGGACGCTTTCCCTGGGGCAGATGCATAAGGTGCATGGGCACATCCTCACCCAGAATCTCATAGGCTTTCTTCTTGCCGTCGCAGGTGGTCTCGCCCACATACATGTCGGCGATGCGGAAGTACGGGCAGGTCCTGCCCAGACGCGCGCCCACAGACGCCTTGATCAGCGGGCAGGTATTGGTGGGCAGCACCTTTTCGCCGTCGGGCACCCAGAACTGGGAACCGCCGCAGAGACCGGTAACAATGCCGTTCGCGGCCACAACCACCTCGTCGGGGACAAAGACGCAGAACGTGCCGAACACTTTGCGGCCCTTTTTCTGCTCCTCAATCAGCTCCGCCGGGCGCAGACCGTGGATGTCCGCCGCCACGGTGTTGAAATAATCCATGCCCTCAGGGCGGTTTTTCTGCGTCATGAACACGTCGCCAAACGCGCCGGGCAGCGCCTGGCACAGCAAATCGTGCGTATCCAAATCCATGCCGAGGTTGCCCCACATCGTATGATTCTTGTCTGCCATAGTGATTTCCTCTTTTCTCTAAAATAGTTTTTTAATGTATTATTGACCGAATGGCCAGCAAACACTGATCAATCTCGTCCGCCGTATTCTCCGGGCCGAAGGAAAAACGCACCGTCCCCTGAGGGAACGTGCCCAGCGTCTGATGTGCCCGGGGGGCGCAGTGCAGCCCCACGCGGGTCATGACGCCGGCCTCCTGTTCCAGCTGAAACGCAATCATGGCGTTGTCCGCCGGAGAAAAATCCACGGAAACCACGCCCAGCCGTTCGTTCAGCCGCGCGGGATCCGAAATCCCCGCCACATGGGCTCCCGGAATTTCTCCGATACCGCGCAAAAACCGATCCGTCAGCTCCATCTCCCGGCGGTAGCCCGGCTCCCTGCCGTCCTCTTCCAGCACCCGCAGCGCCTGCCCCAGCCCAATGATGGCCGGAAGCGGCAGCGTGCCGCTTTCAAAGCGGTCCGGCAGAAAATCCGGCTGCTCCTCGGAGTCCGAACGGGAACCGGTGCCGCCCTCCACCAGGGGCGTCAGCTCCCGTGCCAGGGACTCCCGCACCACAAAGCCGCCGACCCCCTGGGGGCCGCGGAGCCCCTTATGTCCGGGAAACGCCAGGAAATCAATCTTCATGGCCTGCATATCAATGGGATAAATCCCGGCCGTCTGCGCCGCGTCCACGGCAAACCAGACGCCGTGTTTCCGGCACAGTGCGCCGATTTCCCCCACCGGCAGGATGGTGCCGCATACATTGGAAGCATGGGTGCAGACCACCGCCCTCGTGTTGTCCTGAAAGCAGGCTTCCACCCGCGCCGGATCCAGCGTGCCGTCCCGGCCGCATTCCGCCGCGCGGACAGTCACGCCCGCCTGCTCCAGCGTATGCAGCGGCCGCATCACGGCGTTGTGCTCCATAGAGGAAACGATCACCTGATCGCCTGGCCGAAGGATGCCGCGCAGAAACTGATTCAGCGCAAACGTCACGCCGGAGGCAAAGCAAACGGTGCTGTCCCCCGGAGCGTTCACCAGCCGTTTCATCCGCTCCCTGACGTCCAGCACCTGTGCCGATAATTCATAAGCGTTTTCGTATCCGCCGCGTCCGATGTTGAACGCCCCGTGATCCAGCAGTTTTTTTACCGCGTCTCCCACGCCCCGCGCTTTGGGGAAAGAGGTCGCGGCATTGTCAAAATAAATCCTGTCCATTATTTCGCCGACTCCCCCAGATTGTTTGAATTTATCGATACTTTATATAAATCATATCGCCTCTTTCCCCCTTTGTCAACCTTTTCACAGGATTTCCGCCGTGATTTATAGGGTTTCTCTATTTTCCGCGGGAGCCCGGCTGCGAAATCGGCACATGGAGCGGAGCTGCGGCTTGCCGCGGCGTTTTTTTCATCCGCCGCGCCCGGTTTCGGCGCTTTTCACGCCATGCCCGGAAACGCCTGCGCCGCCGGCGGCGAAAGCGCATAACGGCGGGCGCCGCCGCATAGGATGAAAACAGCAAAGAGGCGGGGAGTGTTGCTTCTTGAAGGGGAACATTGAAGAACGAGCCGTGTTGCTCGCCCAGTACATCATTGAAAACAAGACGACGGTTCGCGCCGCCGCCGCAAAGTTTGGGATCAGCAAATCCACGGTACATAAGGACATTTCAGAGCGTCTTCCGCAGTTCAACCGTCCGCTGTACTTACAGGTGCGGGAGATTCTGGACATCAATAAAGCGCAGCGGCACATCCGGGGCGGCATGGCCACCCGCCGGAAATACCGCGGCGAATAAATTCAGGGAACCGGAAGCGGCCGTCAGCCGCTTCCGGTTCCCTATTGTGTACGCTGTTTTACCGCAGCAGATAGAGGATCTTCGCCATCTGTCCCCGGGTGAGATCCGCCGCCGGACGGAAGGATCCGTCGGCATAGCCGCCGAGCACCCCCTGGGCCGCCATGGTCTGGATGTAGCCGGCCGCATAGGCGGGAATTGCAGACGCATCTGTAAAGCGCAGGTTCGCGGAGGAATAGCCCTTCTCCTGCGTGCGCCCAATCATGGCCGCCGCCTGGGCACGGGTCAGATTCGTTTTGGGATTGAAATAGAGCTGCCCGTTTTTTGCCGTGCCGCTGATAATGCCCGCGGCATACAGCGCGCGCACGGCGGGCACCGCGTAAGCGGAGATGCTGCTGCTGTCCGCAAAGGGCATCCCGACGCCCGCATAACGATCGGTGTCCAGCCCCAGGTAGCGGCAGAGCATCACCGAGAATTCCTGCCGGGTGATCTTCTTCCCGGGGCGGAACGTGCCGTCGGTGTAGCCGGTGGTGACGCCGGCGGTTTTCATATAGTCCACATAGTCCACAGCCCAGCCGCTCTGGACATCGGAGAAGGCGTGAACCACCGGATAGGCCGGCGTATCGCAGGAAGCGCGGCCGATGTTGCCGGAGGCGTCTCTGGCGGTAATGGTGATCCGCATGGCCGGCTGCGTTTCGCCGGGGCCGGGCAGCGCCACGGATATTTTTCCGGTAGCGGTATTGTAACTCCCATCCGTTTTTGTCCCGTTGATGAAAACCGTCACGGCGGAGGCGGGCAGAACACCGTCCACGGCGTCCTTCACCGTGGCGCTGACCGCCCAGTTGGTTTTATCCAGCGCAATGCCGCTGATTACCGGTGCCGTGCTGTCCGTGACGCCATTGTATGTCGCGGTAATCTGATCCAGATAAATTGTTCCCGCGCCGGAAGTCCCGGCCAGCTTGAATCCCGCAAGGGATACCGCGTTGTCCGGAAGCACCGCGGAAAATTGTTTCCAGCCGAGAAAATCAATCGTCCCGACAGCTGTCTCCGCGGAAGCGGAGCCGTCGGATGTCAGCATGGAGAGCCGGCTGCCGGAGCCGTCGCCGTACACCCAGAAATTCAGTCCGGTGTAAGCCGTCCCAATCGTATAGGGCGTGTCGAACGCCACCGTCGCCGTGCCGTCGGAGCCAAAGGCGTAGTCCAGTTTCGCGGATTTCTTTCCAAACTTCACATAGTTCATATCCGTATTGGAGGTCAGCTTGCCGCCGTAGCTGTACCCGGTGACGGAGGGAACGCCGTTTTCAAAGCCGTCCACTTCACGCAGCGCCACGCTGGAAACCCTCACCGGAATCGTGACGGTCTTTCCGCCGCCGGTTACCGTCAGCGTGCCGCTGCCCGGCGTCACCGCCGTCAGTTTTCCGCCGGCGTCCACCGTGCCGATATTTCCGCTGAGGGACCACGTAAACGCGTTGGCATCCGCCTTCAGGGAACGGTGCCCGTAAACGGCGGAAGCCGTCAGGCTGGCGGAGCTGCCCGGTGTCAGCGTCAGGGAGGAAACAGTGGATCCGCCCTTCTTCACGCTGATGGAATCGGGGTCGGTAATCGCGTGAACCACCGCGGAGCCGCTCTTGCCGCCCCCGGCAGCCGTCACGGTGATATCCCCGCCCGTCGCAGGCGTCGTCAGCACATTGCCGTCCATCGTACCCGCGGAAGCGGACAGCGCGTACTGCGCGGTCATGGGGATATAATTGGTGTCCACCGCGGAGGCGGTGACATTGACCTTGCTGCCCGCCAGAACATAGCTGTTGTCCGTGTCCACATAGAAATGATCCAGCACGCCGCTGGGCTGGCTGGTAGCCACCAGAAAAAGCTGGTTGGACACCGCGCGTTCGCTGCCACCGGAAGGCCTGTTTACCGTTTTGGCCGCCGTGGCGTCCGGCTGGGTCACGGTCAGGGTAGTGGACCCGCCGCCGTCCAGGCAGAGGCCGCTCACGCAGCCCAGTTCCACCAGGCGGCTGGCAATCTGTGTCATGGTTGCGCCGATGGAGTAGCCGGACTGGCGCCCGTCAATGGTATAAAACACCAGCGTGCCGTCCGCCTTCTGGCCCACGGCGGTGCGGGGATTCGCGCCGGAAGGCAGTCCGGAAACCACAGATCCGTTCTGTACCAGGGCATACAGCGCGCCAATGGCGTTTTGCACGCCGTCCCAGCCCTCGTCCGCGGTGACTTTCAGGGTAACGGTCCCGCCCAGCGGGGCGTTCAGCAGCGCGGAAGTGTAATACGCCGTGCTTTTGGCGTTGGCGGAGAGAACAATCTGATTCTCTGCAATCGGTGTGGCGGAGGAGGTCTGTACGATTTTGTCAATCCGCGCCGTCACGGTGCCGCCGATGGAGAGGGCGCCGCTTTCAATCGTGCAGACGACGTCCACGCCCTCCTCCGTGTTGCCGGTGGTATGGCGGGAGTTGAAATCATAAGTATAGAGGTAGATGCCGCCTGTGGACGTCCGCGTCTTATTGACCGCGGAAAGCTGGCGCACCACTTGCGTGGAATAGTTATCCGCGTCGGTAACGGCATAGCCCAAATCCGCGCTGACCTTGACATGGGGCTTGCCCAGAACGGCGCTTCCGTCCGCCCTGAAGCCAATGGCGTAATAGCCCGCGTCGCTGCTCTTCAGTTCCCCCTGGGAAACGACGATGCCGCAGGGCAGGCCGGTGGAGGTGTTGTAAAAATCACCGTTCAGCCCGGCAACCACGCGATAGCCGCTGGCTTCCAGCGACTTTGCCGCCGCAGAAACGGTGGAGCAGCTTGTCATCGCGCCGCAGGAAGTAACCAGCGGATGCACCGCGCCGTTGGGCTGGTATGTAATTAAATTTTCCGTTCGGAAATCGGAGTAGCTGCTGCTCCAGAACACATTAGAGGAAAGCGTGGTAGATTCATTGATCAAGGTGTCTTTTTTTGTGAGATCCTCGCCCAGCGCCTCAGACGCCGCCGCGGAAATCATAAGGGTTGCCGGCACGATCAGCGCCAGCAGCAGGGATAAGGTCCTGCGCAGTATTTTTCTCATGATAACCTCCGATTCTATAGAAAATCCGACGAAACAACGGCTTCAGGATAGCACACATTCCATTACAAGTAAATTACAAACAGGAAACAAAGCTGTACGGCAGCAACGCAAAATCGCACTTTCCTTCCGGTGCGCGCAGTGGTATGATAGGGCAAACGGAGGTGCCTTTTATGAACGAGAAAATGCAGTATGTCTGTCCCAAATGCGGCTGCCGCAGCTATGAACACGATCAGTTTCAGGCTACCGGCGGTAATTTTGCCAAGATTTTCGACGTACAGAACAAGAAATTTATCACCGTCTCCTGTACCAACTGCGGCTACACTGAAATTTACAAGGCGAAGAACTCCGCCGGCTGGGATATTCTGGACTTTCTGATGGGCGGCTGAGAAGCGCCGCCCTGCCCAAAAGCATTCCGTCCAAGATTGAAATTCCGTTTTTATGGAATACTATTTATCAACTGAACGCAGGAAAGGAGAACATGTGCCATGAAAGTCAAGGTAGACGAAAACACCTGCATCGGCTGCGGCCTGTGCACCGGAATCGCCGAGGGCGTCTTTGAGATGCAGGACGGCGTATCCAAGGTTATCGCCCAGCCCGACGCCTCTCACGAGGCCGACGCGAAAAATGCCATAGAGAGCTGCCCGGTCAACGCAATTTCCGAGGAATAACGAAGCTCCGCGCCCGGCGCGAAAAGAGGGCCGCAGCATACGGCGGCAGCCCGGAAGTCGGCATTTCAGCAGGGCCGGCGTGACATACGTCACGCCGGCCCTGCGCATAATGTATTCCTCCCCGAATCTCTCTATCCAATCACATAACACGCCGTACAGTTTGAGATACAGCTCAATGACGGCCACCGCGTAAAAGGGCTCTTTATGCCCCGGCTTCAGATGATCTTTCACGCTTTCTCGCCCGACGGTGAGATGTTCGCGGAGCTGCTCCACCATCTTCAGTCCGGTTTGAGAATCCATGCGCTTGAAGATTTGCGATAAACGCGCAGAGGCATCAGGTCAATCGTTGATACCGGAGCAACACCTTCCCCTCAATATAGACGGTACTGGGAGTAAGCAACATTTATTGGATTCAACAATGTCAGGGGGATTCTCTCCATTTTACAGCTGTTAACCGGTCGGGAGCCAGCGAGCGGAAGTGCAGTCAGGCTCCTCCGGGCATACGCCCGTCGGCGCGGCCTTGCGGCTGCAAACCCTAAAACCACAGAGCATTCTGATAACCCAAAACAGTCTCCCCGGCCGGCGGGTTCACGGAAATGAGAAGCTCCAACCGGCAAGCAGCTCTCACACAATCATCAGGGGCGCTTATGGAAGGAAGCGCAGGACTCCCTGAAGGGCAGGGCTTCCTGCGTTTTCTGATAAATCTGCCGTTTTCCTGCTTCAGGGCCAATCGAGGGGATTTCCCCCGTTCTTCCTTCTCCTTCAAGCCGCGGCTCTTTTTCAGTCCGGATTCACCCGGAAGTCCCCCCGGGCGGTAGCCGCCGCCCGGCGCTTTTTATCCTCCGCCAGCGCATCCAGCACCCCGCGGATAATCCGGTTCGACACCAGAAAGCCCTCCGGCGTCAGGTGCCAGCTGCCGTCCGGCATGCACACGGCGTAGTTGCTGTCCGCGCATTTCTGCAAAAACGGCGTCATGCAGTCGAAGCGGCGGCGGTAACGGTTCTCAAATTCACGCGGCCGCAGCCCGCGCACTGTCCGCAGTCCCAGCATGATGTATTCCGTGTCCCGGTTCAGTTGGGGAATTCGCTCGTTTTCAGACAGCATGGGCGCTCCGGTCAGGACGCCGGAAATATAGGTATCCAGATCCCGCGCATACGCGTAGCGCACGCCGCCGAAATCGGAATGCGCGCCGGGGCCGAACCCCGCGTATTCCTGAAGCGTCCA
The DNA here is from genome assembly GCA_041859815.1 of Dysosmobacter sp. Classification (GTDB taxonomy): domain Bacteria; phylum Bacillota; class Clostridia; order Oscillospirales; family Oscillospiraceae; genus Oscillibacter. Next base: position 36,528 of record JBFLFX010000002.1, read on the forward strand.
GTATTTCAGATTGTGCCGGGACGCAAAGCCCGTGCGGGCAAAATTGGAAATCTCATACTGATTGTACCCGTAGTGCCGCAGGAAATCCACCGCCGAAAGGTACATATCCGCCTGCGCCTCGTCCCCCGGCAGGTTGGCGGTTTCCCGCCGCGCGTAGAGCGGCGTCCCCTCCTCCACCTGAAGCCCGTAGCAGGAAATATGCTGCGGCGCAAGCTGTATGGCGGCCTTCAGGTTTTCCGTCCAGCGCTCCATGGTCTGACCGGGGAGGCCGTAAATCAGATCCAGCGACAGATTCTCGATTTTCGCCTTCCGGATGGCCTCTACCGCCTCCCGCACCTCTTCAAAGGTGTGAATCCGGCCGATTTCCCGCAGCTCCGCGTCACAGGCGGACTGCATTCCCAGCGAAACGCGGTTGAAACCCGCCCGGCGGAGCAGCCGCAGCTCCTTCCAGTCCCGGGCGGTATCCGGATTCGCCTCAAACGTAATCTCCGCGTCCTTCGCAAGATGGTATCTCTTCTGAATCACATTCAGCAGCTCTTTCAGCCGCCTGCCGCCCAGCAGGGTCGGCGTGCCGCCGCCGAAGTACACCGTGTCCACAAGGTGTTTCTCCGCCCGGGGCGCCGTTTCCGTCAGGTGCACGGCAACCGCCTTCATATATTCATCCATCCGTCCCTCCGCGTTGGGCAGGGAATAGAAGTCGCAGTACGCGCATTTTGATTTGCAAAAGGGGACGTGTACGTAGATCCCCAGCGTCTTTTTCTCTGTGTCCATGGAAGACTCCCCGTTCTGCTTATTTTTTGATCACGGATGATTTTAGCCCTTTTCCCCGCGCATTGCAAGGCGAATCATTCCGAAAAAGCGGGGAATACTATGGGCAAAGCTATTTTGCCCGGAAAGGATGCATTTCATATGAAAATGACGCCCAAGGAATATCAGGCATATGTGAAGAAGGTGTCGGCAAACTCTCCCCTGCTGCGGGACATGGCGCTGGCTTTTATCATCGGCGGCGCCATCTGCGTTCTGGGACAGCTGATTATGTCGCTCTGGGGCATGGCGGGGCTGGGAAAAGAGGACGCCTCCACCGCAGCCTCCATCTCCCTGGTGTTTCTCTCCGCGCTGCTCACGGGGCTGAACCTCTACAATAAAATCGCCCGCTTCGGCGGAGCGGGCACGCTGGTCCCCATCACGGGGTTTGCCAACGCCGTAGTCTCTCCCGCCATCGACTTCCGCAGCGAAGGCTTTATCACCGGCATGGCCGCCAAAATGTTTCTCATCGCCGGGCCGGTCATCGTGTTCGGCACGCTGGCCAGCGTAATTTACGGGACCGTGCTCATGCTCTTCCATCTGTACTGAACTCCGCTGCGGAGCGCCAAAGACGGCGCTCCGCAGCCTTTTTTCCGCGCTTTTTAGGCGTGTGCCCCCCGTTTTGTACCTGCCGCCCCCCTCTCCGCCCGTCGTCTTAAAACGGAACCTGTATTTTTTTAAAGAAATCTCTGTTTACATAACAGTGTGGATAAGTCTGTGGATAATGTTTATAACCCTTAAAAATGAACAGATTATGAAGGTAACTTTCCCATTATGAAAAATTTCCTCTCCCGAACTTTTCCCACAGGGTCGCCGCTGTTTCGGGGAAAAACGCGCCCCCTTGAACTGATGAAAAGCTTGTGATATGATGTGAATATTACAAGAATCCGGGCGGGTTGCGCCCAAAGGCAAAATCGGAGGACATCGGATGGCAGCAAGGAAAAAGAGTTACGGCAATGAGAGCATCTCCACTCTGAAGGGAGCCGATCGCGTCCGGAAACGTCCGGGCGTCATTTTTGGCTCGGACGGTCTGGACGGCTGCGAACATGCGGTTTTTGAAATCCTCTCCAATTCGATTGACGAGGCCCGCGAGGGGCACGGGGAGATCATTACCGTCACGCGTTACGCCGATCACTCCGTAGAGGTGGAGGATGCCGGCCGCGGCTGTCCTGTGGACTGGAACCCCAAGGAACAGCGTTTTAACTGGGAGCTGGTATACTGCGAGCTGTACGCCGGCGGCAAATACGACAATCTGGAAGGCAACAACTACGAGTACTCTCTGGGGCTGAACGGCCTCGGCGCGTGCGCCACGCAGTACGCCTCCCGTTATATGGATGTGACCGTCTGGCGGGACGGGTTTGAATACAAGCTCCATTTTGAACGCGGCGAGCTGGTAGGGGAGATGCAGAAAACGCCCCTGCCCAAAAGCCAGCTCAGGAAAACCGGCACCCGGCACCGCTGGCTGCCGGATCTGGATGTATTCACGGATACCGACATCCCGCCGGCGTTCTTCACCGACGTCTGCAAACGTCAGGCAGTGGTCAATGCCGGCATCACGTTCCGCTTCCGCAGCCAGGCGGGAAACTCCTTCGACACGCAGGAATTCCGCTATGAAAACGGCATTGCGGATTATGTGAGAGAGCTGGCGGGGAAAAATCCCCTCACCGCCCCGGTGTTCTGGCAGGGCGAGCGGAAGGGCCGGGATCGGGCGGATAAGCCGGAATACAAGGTCAAGCTCAGCGTCTCTTTCTGTTTTTCCAATCAGATTCATGTTGTGGAGCACTACCACAATTCCAGCTGGCTGGAGCACGGCGGAGCTCCGGAAAAAGCGGCCAAGTCCGCTTTTGTCTCCGCCATTGACGTCTATTTGCGCCAGAACAGCAAATATCAAAAAAATGAGAGCAAAGTCACCTGGAACGACATCGAAGACTGCCTGATACTGGTGAGCAACAACTTTTCCACCCGGACCTCCTACGAAAACCAGACAAAAAAAGCCATCACCAACAAATTCGTGCAGGAGGCCATGACGGATTTCCTGCGCTCCAATCTGGAGATCTACTTTATCGAAAACCGCTTTGACGCGGACAAGATTGCCGAGCAGGTCCTGATCAACAAGCGCTCCCGGGAGAGCGCGGAAAAGGCGCGCCTGAACATCAAAAAAAAGCTCTCGGGCAATATCGACATCGCCAACCGCGTGCAGAAATTCGTGGACTGCCGCTCCCGGGATGTGGACAAACGCGAAATCTACATTGTGGAGGGCGATTCCGCATTGGGCAGCGTCAAGCTGAGCCGGGACGCGGAGTATCAGGGAATTATGCCCGTCCGCGGCAAGATTCTCAACTGCCTGAAGGCGGATTATACCCGGATTTTCAAAAGTGAAATTATCACCGATTTAATGAAAGTGCTGGGTTGCGGTGTGGAGGTGCAGAGTAAACAGAATAAGAATCTGAGCGCCTTTGATATGGACAACCTGCGCTGGAATAAGATTATTATCTGCACCGACGGCGATGTGGACGGCTTTCAGATCCGCACGCTGATTCTGACCATGATTTATCGGCTCTGCCCGACCCTGATTAAAAAGGGCCGCGTCTACATCGCCGAGACGCCGCTTTTTGAGATCAGCTCCGGCGACAAGACGTGGTTTGCCTATTCCGACCGGGAAAAAGCGGAGATTCTCAAGAGTCTGGACGGGAAAAAAATCCGGGTGGATCGCTCCAAGGGACTGGGCGAAAATGACCCGGACATGATGTGGCTGACCACAATGAACCCGAAAACCCGCCGGCTCATCAAGGTCAATTCCTCCGACGTGGAGGAGACTGCCCGGATGTTCGATCTCCTGCTGGGCGATAACCTGCAGGGACGTAAGAAGCACATCGCGGAAAACGGATACAGGTATCTGGAAATGGCCGATATTTCATAGGAGTCCGCGGCCGTGCATGTCTATTTCCGGAGCGCCGCTTTTTCCGCTCCGCATTTACGGCGGCGCAGCAGTATCCCCACAGGCGGATGCCTGTGATTTCACATAGACGCTGACGCACTCATCCAAAAAATTGAAAAGGAGCACACTATGAAAAAATTCGTCTCGGTGGTCCTGTCCCTCGTCTTATCTCTGGCGTTGGCAGTCCCTGCGTTTGCGGCGCCACCCGCTGCAGGTAAGACCGCTGCCAAACCCTCCGCAAAAACCTCCTCCGTCGGGGTTATTCTGAACGGCAGGAAGGTCTCCTTCTCCGATGCCGTTCCCGTTTTGAGAAACGGCCGGACGCTGGTTCCCTTCCGGGCGCTGATGGAAACGCTGGGCGGCACGGTGAACTACGGCGGCGACGGTTTCATTACCTGCCAGCTTGGTGACACCAAACTGAGCTTCAAGCTGGATGAAAAAGAAGTCACCATCACCACCGCCACACAGGCCAAGACGATTGAGATGGATGTTCCCGCCGCCTATTCCAAAGGCCGGACCTATGTTCCCGTCCGCTTCTTTGCCGAGGCGCTGGGCTATGACGTACTGTGGGATTCCTCCACCCGTTCCGCCGTACTGCTTGACCGGCAGGCCCTGATTGAAAAAGTGGATCAAAACTTCAGCGTGCTGAATGCCGCGCTGCAAAAGCTGCAGAGCGACCCCGCCGCAAACTACAAATCCACTGCCACCTGCCAGATGGATCTGGACCTGACGGAGAATTCACAGAAGATCGCCGGTTCCATAAAGTACAATCTGTCCATGATCTCCAATGCCTCCTGCGTGGAGCTGAGCGGCACGGCAGACGCGTCCTCTCTGGCGGCGGCAATGAACTTGGACGAAGCCGTAAAGAACGGCTCCATGTCCGCCGCCCAGGCGGCATTGCTCCGCAGCTCGCTGTCCGCCGTCTCCTTCGACATGATTCTCAATCTTGAGAAGGAAACCGCCTATTTCAAAATGCCGCTGCTGACCGCGCTGACCGGCGGCGCTTCTCTGACCGACAGCCTGAACACATGGTATCAGATTCCGCTGGATACGGGCAGTGCGGCTGCAGTCTCCGGCGTAAAGCCCTCCGTCGGCTATCTGCTCTATTCGGTTTACTATTCTCTGGCAAAGCAAAACGGGAAAAATACCGCCAAACTGTACGACAATGTCGCGGAAACCGGCAATGTGCTCGCAGCGCTGCTGGGTGACGGCGCCGGTGTGAAGTCCGGATCCTCCACCACTTGGACGATGGATCTCACCAAGCTGGCTAAAATTTCCGCCGTCGGTTCCAAAAACTTCAAGACCTTTGACGTGACGCTCACTGTCACGGACAGCGGCGAGCTCCGCTGCGTATTCAATATCGCCGCCGCGGGCAACAGCGCCATGAGCGCCGGCGGCAGTCTGGATGTCACCTCTTCCGGCGAACAGCTTTCCGTGAAGCTGACCTCGGACAAGACGGGGACGATCTCCTTGCAGATCAATCTCACAATGGAGAAAACCTCCGACACGCCTAGCACGCAGCCGCCTGCCGGAGCAAAGATTGTCAATGCCGGCACGGCTCTCAGGGGCATTGCGGGCACAAGTCAGACATCCCTCGCAGCCTGATTCAATTTCGCGGGAGCGGCCGCGCCGCTCCCGCGGTTTTCCCCGTATTCCGCCGCAAGAGAAGGGGAGGCGAGCTTCCGATGCGGGAGGCCGGCCTGTTTTTCTCTCCCGGACAAGCTTCTCCGGGCACACCTCCGAATGAATCAGAAGAATAAGGAAGAAACCACGTATGCCTAAAAAAAAGCAGCTTCAGGAAAATCAGAATAAACCGGTGAATCCCAACGTGCTGGGACTCCATGCCGAAGTGGTGGAGCAGCCCATTACCGACACGCTGGAAGTGAATTATATGCCCTACGCCATGAGCGTCATCGTGTCCCGCGCCATTCCGGAAATTGACGGCTTCAAGCCGTCCCACCGGAAACTGCTGTACACCATGTACAAAATGGGGCTTCTTACCGGCGGACGGACAAAATCCGCCAACATCGTCGGTCAGACCATGCACCTGAACCCCCACGGGGATGCCGCAATTTACGACACGATGGTGCGTCTTTCCAAGGGCTATGGCGCATTGCTGACGCCGTTTGTGGACTCCAAGGGCAACTTCGGAAAGGCTTACTCCCGGGACATGGCCTGCGCCGCGTCCCGCTATACGGAGGCAAAGCTCGCCCCCATCTGCGCGGAACTGTTCCGGGACATCGATTCCGACACCGTGGATTTTGTGGACAACTATGACAATACCACCAAGGAGCCGTCCCTGCTGCCCACCACGTTTCCCAATATTCTGGTGTCCGCCAACTCCGGCATCGCCGTGGGCATGGCCTCCCAGTTCTGCGGGTTCAATCTGGGAGAGGTGTGCGACACCGCCATCGCCTATCTCAAAAATCCGGCGTGCGACCTGTACGGAACGCTGCTGGCGCCGGATTTTCCCACCGGCGGCGAGCTGCTCTACAACGCGGACGCCATCCGGGAGATTTATGAAACCGGTCACGGCTCCGTAAAGGTCCGCGCAAAGTACCGCTATCTGAAAGAGCAAAACCTGATTGAAATTTATGAAATCCCCTACTCCACCACCATCGAGGCAATTCTGGACAAGGTGGCGGATCTTATCAAATCCGGCAAAATCAAGGAAATTTCCGATATGCGCGACGAGACGGATCTGTCCGGCCTGAAGCTGACCATCGACCTCAAGCGCGGCGCCGACCCGGAAAAACTGATGAACCGCCTGTTTCGCCAGACTACGCTGTGCGACTCTTTCAGCTGCAATTTCAACGTCCTCATCGGCGGTACGCCGCAGGTGCTGGGCGTGCGCCGAATCCTGGAGGAGTGGACGGCGTGGCGCACGGAATCCGTGCGGCGGCGGGTCTACTATGTCCTCGGCAGGAAGAAGGACAAGCTGCACCTGCTGAAAGGGCTCAAGCGAATTTTGCTGGACATTGACAAAGCCATTCAAATTATCCGGGAAACCAGAGAGGAAGCCGAGGTTATCCCCAACCTGATGATTGGCTTCGGCATCGATCAGGGACAGGCGGAATTCGTGGCGGAGATTAAGCTGCGGAACATCAATCAGGAGTACATCCTCAAACGGGTCAACGAAACCGCCGCCCTGGAGAGTGAAATCTCCGATCTGGAGGATTTGGTGCACAATCCATTCCGCGTCCGCAAGGTCATCATCGGCGAACTGACGCAGGTCAAGACAAAGTACGCGGAGCCGCGGCGCACCGCCATTCTGTATGATGTGGATCCGGCCGCGGAAGGCGAGGCGGAGGAAGCGGAAGAATACGCGGTGAACGTCTTTGTGTCCCGGGAGGGCTACTTCAAGAAAATCACGCCGCTGTCCCTGCGGATGGGCGGCGAGCAGAAGTATAAAGACGGCGACGGCCCAAGCCAGAGCTTTGAAACCACCAGCAACGCGGAAATCATGTTCTTCACGGACAAGCGCCAGGTGTACAAAATTCATCTCGGCGAGTTTGACGATGCCAAAGCCTCCGTGCTGGGCGATTATCTGCCGGCCAAGCTGGGCATGGACGCCGGAGAAAACGTGATCTATGCCGTGCTGCCGGGAGATTACGCCGGCGGCCTGCTGTTCTTCTTTGAAAACGGCAAGGTTGCCCGGGTGGGTCTGGATGCCTATCAAACCTCGTCCAACCGCAGAAAGCTCACCGGTTCGTATTCGGATAAATCGCCGCTGATCTGTATCCGCCGCGTGGATGAGGACGAAGAGCTGGCGGTTTATTCCAGCGAGCCGCGGGTCCTGATTTTCCATACCGCGCTGCTGGCGCCGAAGGCTACGCGCTCCGCCCAGGGCGTACAGGTCATGAATTTGAAGAAAAACCGCCGCGTGGAAGCCGTCCGCGCACCGAAAGAAACCCCCATTGTCAATCTGGATCGCTATCGGGTGCGATCCATTCCCGCCGCCGGCGCTCTGCTGAAAGAAGAAGATTCCGGGGAACAGCAGCTGGAAATTGGATCTCTGACGGAGAAACACGACTCTTAATCCCCCGGGATCTGTTTTAAAAATCAATAGTATGCGTGTGTGTAAATGCCAAAGGAGGATCTCGTTTGAAACAACCTGATGTGAATAAAACGCGCCTTGTGCCCGCTTTGAAAAAGCCCAACTGGAAGCAGCTCCTGCGCTGCTATGCCACGATCACAGTCGGATGCCTGATCTTTTCTCTGTCTTTTGACTGGTTCTTTGCGCCCAACACAGTCGGCGTGGGCGGCGTCACCGGTCTGTCCCAGATTATCAACCACCTGTTTCCGAAGCTGACTATCGGTACGCTGGAAATTCTGCTGAACATTCCCCTGTTTATTTCCGGCTGGATTTTCATTGGTTTTCATCTGCTGGCATCCTCCCTGTTCTCCATGCTGGTCACTTCCGTCACCATCGACCTTTTCGCCGCGCTGATTCCGTTTCAGCCCATGGATCCCATGTTGGCCAGCGTGGTGGGCGGAGCCATGATGGGACTGGGCATGGGGATCGTCTTTGCCGAGGGCGCCACCACCGGCGGCAGCGACATCGTCGCCCGGCTGCTGAAACTAAAGCTGCCCTGGCTTCCCGTCGGCAATCTCATTCTGGTGCCGGACTTCATCATCCTCTCTCTGGTAGCTCTGACGTTTCATAAGGTGGAGGCCGCCCTGTACGGTCTGATTGCGCTGTATGTCTCCTCCAAAGTCCTGGATCTGGTCCTCTACGGAATGGATACCTCCAAGGTCGCCTATGTCATTACGGACAACTGGCGGGAGATCAGCGACGCGATTCTCTCTCTGGAGCGCGGCGTTACCATTTTACACGCCGAGGGCGCATTTACCGGCAATGAGAAGCGGGTTTTGATGGTGGCCTTTAAGCAGAAGGAAATCGTTCAGATCCGCAAAACCGTCCATGAGGCGGATCCGGCGGCGTTTTGCATCGTCTGTGACGCACATGAGGTGCTGGGCGAGGGGTTCGGCGAATTCCAGCAGGAAAATATCTGATACATAAACGGAAATATTTTGAAAGGAGAAACAGATGATGGCTGATTTGGAAAAGGCAAAAAGCGCACTGGAGTCCCGGGGCTTTTCCGCGCAGATCTTCCCCACCGCGCAGGCGGCGTCCGACTATCTGAACCGGGTGATCGACGGCACGCGGGTGGGCTGCGGCGGTTCCGTCACGCTGGACGAAATGGGGATTTATGACACGCTGAGCACCCATAACACCGTATACTGGCACTGGAAGCAGGGTACGGAGGCCCGGAAAGCCGCCATGGAGGCGGAGGTTTATCTCACCTCCGCCAACGGTCTGGCGGAAACCGGTGAAATTCTCAATATCGACGGTTCCGGGAACCGGATCGCCTCCACACTTTACGGTCATCAGCGCGTGTTCTTCGTGGTGGGGCGAAACAAGCTGGCGCCCACTTTCGACAAGGCGCTGTGGCGCGCGAGGAATATTGCCGCGCCTAAAAACGCCCAGCGCCTGAAAATTGCCACGCCCTGTGCCGTCAAGGGCGATCGCTGTTATGACTGCAAAAGCCCCCAGCGCATCTGCCGGGGACTGGCGGTTCTCTGGGAACCCATGATGGGCGTACAGATGGAAGTTCTGCTGATTGACGAAGATCTGGGCTATTAACCCGGTTCCAATGTTAAGGGAGGGGGCAACAGCTTGAAACGGCGTATTTTTGCTCTGGCGGCAGTTCTCTGCATGCTTTTGACAGGCTGTTCCTCCCTGCTCAACCGACAGTACAGCACCGTGACGGAGCATACCAGCAAATACTGGGAGAGCGGCTCCGAGGACACGCTGCGCGCGGAAAATTATCAGGATATTGTCAATGATCTGATGCTGTTGATTGGCCGGCACACTGAAAACGCCAGCCTGCGCCTTTATAACTATGAGGACAGCTCGGTTGTGGCCGGCACACTGGAGCAGGCCACAACCGAGGTCCAGCAGCAAACCGCTCTGGGCGCCTATGCCGTGGAATATATTACGTCCGGCAGCAACTCCCAGCACGGCTATTTTGAAGTCGCCATCCACATCAGTTATCGCCGCACCGCCGATCAGGTGCGGAACATTGTAAACGCCACCAGCGTCTCTGCGATTCCGGATCTGCTGAGTGAAGCCGTGCGGGACGGAAGAGAATCTCTGACCGTCCGTATTGGTTACTGGACGCCGGACAGCAAAGCCGAAGTCCAAAAAGCAATCGCCAGAGTGAGGGATATTTGGAAATTGAACGCCGCCAAACCGTGGCGCGTCATTTATTACCCCGCGTCCGGAAACGTGGGCATCATCGAATTTTCATTGAAAAGCAGCGCGCAGGCCCTCACCGGTTCCGGAGATAAAAATCAAACGCCCGGGGGTTGACAATTTGGAAAATCTCTGCTAAAATACGATTTGTTTCGCGGGCGTAGCTCATCTGGTAGAGCGCCACCTTG
>JBFLFX010000003.1:0-44259 GCA_041859815.1 Dysosmobacter sp.
ATCAAGCGCTATGAACTGGTGATGCCGGGCGATCGGATTGCCGTCTGTATTTCCGGCGGCAAGGATTCGATGGTTTTGGCCAAACTGATGCAGGAGCTGCGGCGGCACACGGAACGCCCCTTTGAGCTGGTGTTTCTGGCGATGGATCCCGGATACAACCCGGAAAACCGCTGTCTGCTGGAGGAGAATGCCCGGAAGCTGGAAATTCCCGTTTCAATTTTTGAGAGCAATATTTTTGAAGTGACAACCGTTGTGGAGCGCAATCCGTGCTACCTGTGTGCAAAAATGCGCAGGGGATTCCTCTATGCCAAGGCGCGGGAACTGGGCTGCAACAAGATTGCGTTGGGGCACCATCTCTCCGATGTGATTGAAACGACGCTGCTGGGGCTTTTTTACGGCGCGCAGATGCAGTCTATGCCGCCTAAGCTGCACAGCAGAAATTTCCCGGGCATGGAGCTGATTCGCCCGCTGTACTGCGTCAATGAAGAGGCGATTATCGCATGGAAGAACTACAATCATCTGCACTTTTTGCAGTGCGCCTGCCGCTTTACCGAGGCACGGGACGGGGCAGCGGACGGCGTGGGCACCAGCAAGCGGCAGGAAGTGAAGCGGCTGATTCGAAAGCTGCGGGAGACGAACCCAAACATCGAGAAGAGCATTTTTGCCGCGATTCACGATGTGCAGCTGGATACGCTGCCCGGCTGTAAGTTTCATGGAAAGCGCTATTCGCTGTTGGATTACTATGACTTGCTGGGGCAGCCGGAGGATGAAGACGAAAATATCTGGAAGCCCAAAAAACAGGGAGTAAAAAAGGAAAAATAGTTTTGCAGAAAATACTTGACATTTTTCTCCTTTTCGGTATAATAATATCTGTTCGCTGCAGGCGGTGAATGGAAATAGCGGGTTTGTGTAATGGTAGCACGCCGGACTCTGACTCCGTCTGTGAGGGTTCGAATCCTTCACCCGCTGCCAGAAAAGAGACATTCTGCAAAGGTATGTCTCTTTTTTATCTTATATAATTGTTTTTTCGCGTTTAGAAATCGCTAAAAATTTGCGAAAGGTGTAAAAATCCCGCAGATAGAGCTTTCTTTTTACAGCGTACTTGCAGTATAATCGTGCCATTGACGATTTTGGGCAGATACGAAGTCAGCAGCTCCGCCTTTGCCGGCAGCAGCCGGTAATTTATTTGCCTGCGCCCGGCACGGCGCGGGTAAATTCAGCCTGCGGTTCCCAAGGAGGTATTTCATGAAACGTCCTTTTCGGCTCAACGCCTTCCAGTCATTGGCGCTGGGTTTGGCATTGGTCATTCTGACGGGGGGGATCCTTCTGTCGCTGCCGATCGCTTCAAAGGGAGCGCCGGTTCCGTTTTTGAACGCGCTCTTTACATCTACGTCCGCTTCTTGTGTGACAGGTCTGGTACTGTATGATACGTACAGCCGGTTTACACTGTTTGGACAGGTTGTGATTGCGTTGCTGATTCAGGTCGGCGGCCTGGGGTTTATGATGATTGCCAGTCTGGTGTCGCTGCTGCTGGGCAGGCGGATTGGCCTGCATGAGCGTTCGATTTTGATGGAGTCCGTGGGCGGCCTTCAGATTGGCGGCATCATCCGCCTGACCAAGCGGACGCTGAAAGTTACCGCCGTGATTGAAAGCTGCGGCGCACTGATAATGTCGTTTTGGTTCTGCCCGCGCTTCGGGTTCTGGCAGGGCGTTTGGATGGGAATTTTCCACTCCGTTTCCGCGTTCTGCAACGCCGGATTTGACATTATGGGAATCCGTGCGCCCGGAAGTTCGTTTGTTACCGCGGCGGGCGTGCCGGTGATCAATCTTACGATTATGCTGCTGATTGTTACCGGCGGTCTGGGGTTCTATCTGTGGGATGATCTTTCCACGCATAAGCTGCATTTCAAACAGTACCGGCTGCATACGAAAATCGTGCTCAGCGGCACCGCAATCGCCATTGTCAGCGGTACAATCCTGTTTTACCTGCTGGAACGGAATCACGCGTTTGCCGCTTATCCCAACGGCCAAAAATGGCTGATGGCCGCATTTCAATCTGTGACGCCCAGAACGGCGGGATTCAATACCGTGAATCTGCGAAAGCTGAGCGAGGGCAGCACACTCCTGACGATTTTGCTGATGTTCGTGGGCGCGGGTTCCGGATCTACCGGAGGCGGCATCAAAATTAACACGTTTGCCGCGATGCTCCTCGGCGTTCTTGCCTATGCGCGCCAGGAGGACGGTGTGAACATATTCCACCGCCGGATCAGCAAGGAGACTATTTACAAGGCGTATTCCGCGGCCGGCCTTTATCTGACCGCGTGCCTGATTGGCTGCATGGTGCTCTGCTTTCAGGGGTTCCACATTGAGGATGCCGTCTTTGAGGTATTCTCCGCAATGGGTACGGTTGGCCTGACCCGCGGCATTACGCCGCTGCTGCCGGTGCTGTCTAAACTTGTGATTATTCTGCTGATGTTCTCCGGCCGGCTGGGAAGCCTATCTGTGGCGCTTGCCATGACGGGAACCCGCCAGCGGCCCCATATTCACAATGTTACGGAAGAAATTCTGATTGGTTAATAAAGGAGTGTGCATGGCATGAAGTCATTTTTAGTAATTGGCCTGGGTCGCTTCGGCCGCCATCTGACCGAGAAGCTGATTGAATTGGGCGACGAGGTAATGGTGGTTGACCGGGACGAGGATCGCGTGGCGCGGCTTGCCAACATCGCTACCGCCACTTGCGTGGGCGACTGTCAGGATGAAAACGTAGTGGCGGCTCTGGGTGTCAGCAATTATGATGTCTGCTTTGTCTGCGTCAGCGACGACTTTCAGTGCTCGCTGGAGGTCACCGCGACTTTGAAAGAGCTGGGCGCCAAGTGCGTTGTTGCCCGCGCGGATCGGGAGAAGCAGACAAAATTTCTGAAGAAGATCGGCGCCGATTATGTGGTCCATACCGAAATGGATATGGCGGTTCGCGTGGCCATGCGGTTTTCCGCCAGCAACGCGTTTGATTATTTTGAACTGACGCCGAAATATGCAATCCTCGAAATTGAGACGCCGGATGAGTGGGTCGGCAAAACCGTGTCGCAGGTAGACGTGCGCCAGCGCTACAATGTGAATATTCTGGGCGTTAAGATGGGCGATGAGATTGAGCCGCTGCTGAACGCGGATTATAAGTTTGCCCCGAAATCCCATCTGATTATCGCAGGCGACAAAAAAGACAGCATCCGGCTGATGGACAAAGGCTGAACAGCAAAAAATATTCCGCCGATTTTCGGCGGAATATTTTTCTATAATTTTCCTGCATGTCAAAACCGGATTCCGCACATACTGCATGCGGGGTGAATCTGATGAAAGAACGGCAGAAAGCAGAACCGGCCGTGCAGGTGGATCCAAGACTCAATCCGCAGACGCGGCTGTGTCCGCAGTTTGACAGCGTGGGCATCGCACTTTTCCCCGTAGCAAATCGCGGAGAGATGGGAGTCCGTGTGCTGGACAACTGCTGCGAAGAACACATCATGTAAACCCCAAAGCCCCGGCGCCGCTGTATTTTCGGCGCCGGGGCGGTTTTTCGACAAAAAGGATCCGGGAGAAGCCTCTCTCCCGGATCCTTTCTTTTCAATGAAGGGAACGAATTTCAGTTGGCGACGGACTGCAGATCCGCCCGTGTAAAATATTTTCGCATGACATGGGAACGGGAGAGCAGCAGGAACAGCAGCAAACAGATGGCGATGTCCGGCAGCATATAGGAAATATTGTAGAGGAACGAATAAAACCATTCGTTCGTCATGGTCATACCGAAAAATTTATCCGGCATATACTTGCCCCAGACCAGCGCGCCGACGACAAAATGCGCCATAAAGCGCAGAAAACCGCCGACGAGCGTGCCGAAATAAACGCCGCCTTTTTTGCCGCAGAACAGCCCGGCACCCAGCCCCAGCAGGGCGAAAGCGATAAAGTAATCGGAGAGAATGGTTGTCCAGTCAATGGAAATGCCGTTGGCGAGAAAATACTGAAGCGCGCCGTAGACCAGTCCCACGCCGGTCCCCCAGCCCCAGCCGTAGCGGACGGCGAAGAGGATAATAGGCAGCATGGCGCAGTCCACCGAGCCGCCGTTGGGAAATTCAAACAGCTTGACATAGCTGAGAATTTGCGCCAGCGCAATCAGCATAGCGGCCTCGCAGAGCATTTTTACACGTGCATGTTTCATGAAAATTTCCTTTCTGCTGTAAAAATTCAATCCCATGCACCCGGCCGCAGGCAAGAAGAAAACCGCACTGCGGCGTTCGCAATGCGGTTTCAAAAGACCCTATCACTCGCATTCCTACGCCGGCATTACCCGGATCAGGTTCGAGGGATCGGACAAACACTATTGTCCGTCTCAGCCAGTTTCGCGCCAGCACCCCTTGGAATTGTATCTCAATTTTACCAAGAGATGATCCGTTTGTCAAGCGGCGGCGAATGTGGTAGACTTTCCCCAAGAAAAGACCGGGAGGCATTTATATGAAACGCTGCTTTATTTTTTCCGCCGGAACTTTTTTCGGCATGCGGGAGCTGCCGGGGGACGGGGATTTAAGGATTGCCGCAGACGCGGGATATCGAACCTGCCTGAGAGCGGGCGTCGTGCCCGATGTATTGCTGGGAGACTTTGATTCCATGGAGCAGCCGCAAAATTTTGCCAACGTTCTGCGGGTCCCTGTGGAAAAGGACGATACCGATACCATGCTGGCGGCGCAGGAGGGGCTGCGCCGCGGCTGCAGAGAATTTTATTTTTACGGCGCCACCGGCGGAAAACGTCTGGATCATACCTTGGCAAATCTCCAGACGCTGCTCTGGCTGCGTCGGCATAGCGCGCGCGGCTATCTTTACGACGATGACTTCGTCTATACGGCTGTCCGAAACGAAACGCTGACCATTCGCAAAAAGGTGGAGTGGGGGCTGGTGTCCGTGTTCTGTTTTGGCGCGGAGGCACAGGGAATCTACGAAGAGGGGATGCAGTATTTTCTTAAAAACGCCTCTCTGAGCGCCAGCCAACCCCTGGGTGTCAGCAATCATATCACCGGAGAAGAGGCGCGGATTACCGTCCGGAACGGGGAACTGATTGTCGGCTGGGAACTGCCGCCGCTGGGTGACAGTATTCTTTGAGTAGAATAACGAAGGCAGTTGCGTTACGGAACGGAGTATTGTATAATGCACCTAAAGGTTGACCTATTTTAACTTCAAAAATTGTCAGGCCTGTTTGAAAGATTGAGGTATTTGAATTTTCCGACGAATTTTCTGCCGGGCAGGGCGAAATTCCGCAGGCATTATTGGCTGATGGCGGGAAATTAAACGCAGTGCGGCATAAAATTCGGCGAAAGACGGGCGCAGTGATTTTTCAAACAGGGCATGGACCGTGGGACCGAAGCGGGCACGGCGGCTGAGGAGGCTTTTCCATGGCTACTTTTACAGTAAACGGAATCAGCGTGACGGTTGAAAAAAATCAGAGGCTGATCCGCTATCTCCGGGATACGCTGCATCTGACGTCTGTAAAGGACGGGTGCAGTGAGGGTGCCTGCGGCACCTGTACGGTATTGATTGACGGCAAGCCGACCAAATCGTGCATTCCGCAGACCGATAAGCTGGATGGCAAGACAATTGTTACGGTAGAGGGGCTGTCCGACTTTGAAAAGGATGTTTATACCTATGCATTTGGCAAGGCGGGAGCGGTACAGTGCGGTTTCTGCATTCCCGGCATGGTGATTTCCGCCAAGGGACTGCTGGACACAAATCCAAACCCCACCCGGGAGGAGGCGGCGTTTGCCATCCGCAACAATATCTGCCGCTGTACCGGGTATGTGAAGATCATTGACGCAATTTTGCTGGCGGCCAAGGTATTCCGCGAGGGCAAAATTCCGGAAGAACAGATGGACTGGCGGCTTGGCGCGCGCGTCCCGCGGGTGGACGTGCGGGAAAAAGTCACCGGCGTGGGACAGTATCCCGATGACGTTTACCTGCCCGGCATGATTTACGGCAGCGCTGTTCGCAGCGCGTATCCCCGGGCAAGGGTGCTGGCAATCCATGCGGAGGAGGCCAGGGCCCTGCCGGGCGTGGTGGGCGTCTGGACGGCGGCGGATGTGCCCGGCAAGAACAAAGTGGGACATCTGGTCAAAGACTGGGACACCATGATTCCCGTGGGCGGCATCACACACTATCTGGGCGACGCAATCTGCCTGGTAGCCGCTGAGAGCCGCGAGATCCTGGAACAGGCTAAAGCACTGGTGAAAGTGGACTATGAGCCGCTTCAGCCGGTGCGGAATCCGCAGGAGGCGCAGGCGGAAAACGCACCGCTGGTACATTCCTCCGGCAATCTGCTGACACACAAACACGTTAAGCGGGGCAATCCCACAGAGGCGATTGCCAAGTCGAAGTATGTTTTAAAGCAGAAATTTTCTACCCCGTGGACGGAGCACGCGTTTTTGGAACCCGAATGCGCGGTGGCGTACCCTGACGGGGACGGCGTGATGGTTCTCTCCTCCGACCAGAGTGCCTATGACACCCAGCATGAGACTATGGGAATGCTGGGGCTGCCGGCAGAGCAGGTCAAAGTGAAGAATATGCTGGTAGGCGGCGGCTTCGGCGGCAAGGAGGACGTGACGGTGCAGCATCATGCGGCGCTGATTGCGCATCTCTCCAAGCGGCCGGTCAAAGTGAAGCTGAGCCGTCAGGAGAGCATCCTGATTCACCCCAAGCGACACCCCATGGAGATGGAATTCACGCTGGGGTGTGACGAAAACGGCATTATTCAAGGCGTAAAAGCATCCGTGGTTACCGATACCGGCGCGTATGCGTCGCTGGGCGGGCCGGTACTGGAGCGCGCCTGCACGCACGCGGCGGGACCCTACAACTATCAGAACTTTGAGATTGACGGCTGGGCGTGGTACACCAACAATCCGCCTGCCGGCGCGTTCCGGGGATTTGGCGTGACGCAGACTTGCTTCTGCATTGAGAGCCTGATGAACCAGATGGCGGACAAAGTGGGAATTTCCACCTGGGAGATTCGGATGCGCAATGCCATCCGCCCGGGACAGGAGCTGCCCAACGGGCAGATCGTGGACGAATCCACGGGCCTTGTGGAGACATTGAAGGCCATCAAGCCCTATTATGATTCTGCAAAGTATGTCGGCATTGCCTGTGCCATGAAAAACGCCGGCGTGGGCGTCGGCATCCCGGATACCGGACGGGTACGGCTGGTGGTGCAGGACGGTAAAATCCATATTTTTGCAGGCGCTTCCTGCATTGGACAGGGCCTTGGCACAGTGCTGACGCAGATGATTGTGGAGCAGACCGGCGTCAGCCACACGGCTATTGTTTATGAGCGCGCCAATACTTACTGCGCGCCGGATTCCGGCACTACCTCCGGCTCCCGCCAGACGCTGTTTACCGGGGAGGCGTGCCGCAGGGCCTGTCAGGGATTAAAAGCGGCGCTTCAGGACAAATCTCTTAAAGAGCTTGAGGGGCAGGAATATTACGGGGAATATCTGGGCAAAACCGACCCGCTGGGCGCGGATGTTCCCAACCCCGTAAGCCACGTCGCTTACGGCTATGCCACCCAGATTTGCATTCTGGACGACGAGGGCAGACTGAAAAAAATTGTTGCGGCACATGATGTGGGCAAGGCGGTGAATCCCACCTCTCTGGAGGGGCAGATTCAGGGCGGCGTCGTGATGTCCATGGGTTACGCGCTGACGGAGCGCTATCCGTTGGTAGACTGTAAGCCCACGGCGAAGTTCGGGACGCTGGGACTGTTCCGCGCCAACCAGGTTCCCGAAATTCAGCCGATCATTGTTGAGAAGGCGGGATTAAACGTGGCTTGCGGCGCCATCGGCATCGGCGAGATCACCTCCATTCCCACGGCGCCCGCCATCGCGGATGCCTATTACCGCTATGACGGAAAATTCCGCACGGCTCTGCCGCTGGCGGACACGCCGTACAGCAGAAAATAAGACAACGGACGCGTCTCAATTTTTCCAGGGGATGATGTACCGGCAAGAAAAAAACGCGGGCGTACCGCGGGATCCGTACGTAAAAAGTCAAGTGTGAGAAATCAGCTTTTCCATGGCTTCCGGCGTATCCACATCCGAGAGTTCTTCTGCCGGAACTTCCAGTAAGAGCAGATCGTCCGGGTGATTCCGAATGACCGCGCTGCCGCCCCGGTCACCCGTCAGAGCCAGAAGCTCCGGGAAAAACCGGGCGGGGAACAGACAGGGGTTGCCCCGCCGGCCGCCGTGGGAAAGCGCGGCGATGGAATCGGGATGTCCCCGCCAAAGCGACACCAGCGCGGCAACGCTCTCCCGCCGCAGCAGCGGCTGATCGGAGACCTGAAAGAGAATACCGTCGCAGTCCGCCAGTGCGTTCAGTCCCAGCGCAATCGTACGGCTGACTCCCAGTTCCGGATGTTCATTCCGCAGTGCGATAAAGTGGAACGCTTCTGCGGCTTGCAAAATTTCAGGGTACTGAGTCACCACGGCGACAGCATCCAGCTGCTCGGTGGAGATTGCCCGCAGGGTGCGGAGAAATAACGGCTGCCCCTCCAGCTTGGCGTTTAACTTGTTAGCGCCGAAGCGCCGGGCATTTCCCGCCGCCATCACCACACAGCCGACTTTCCAATTCTTTTCGGTAGATTTCATATCAATCACCTCGCATAGAGTATATCCGATTTTCAGGAGATTCGTCAACCGTGAAAGCACGGTATTAGAAGGAGGCAATATCTGATGAGCACAAGTGTCGGCAAAAAGAAGATCCGTGTGGACGCCTATGAAAAGGCGACCGGGCGGGCGAAATATACGGACGATCTGTGCGACGCCAGCGCACTGATTGTCAAAATTCTTCACTCCACCATTGCCCATGGCTTTGTGAAATCCATTGACACATCCGATGCGGAAAAAATCCCGGGCGTCGTAAAGATTCTGACCTGCTTTGACGCGCCGGACCGCCCGTTCCCCACGGCGGGGCATCCGTGGTCCACCGAGCCGGAGCATCAGGATGTGGCGGACAGAATGCTGCTGAACCGACATGTCCGTTATTACGGCGACGATGTGGCGGCAGTGATTGCGGAAAACGAAATCGCCGCCGTGCAGGCCGTCCGTGCGTTGAAGGTGGAATACGAGGAGCTGCCTTTCGTGTTGGATGTGCAGGAGGCCATGAAGGACGGCGCGCCGCAGCTTCACGAGAAATACGATCATAATATTCTGGCGCACACCAGCATCCGCAACGGCGATTATGAGAGGGCCTCGCAGGAGCCTGGACTGATTAAGGTGGAGGGCTGGTACGATACGCCTACCGTCCAGCATTGCCACATTGAAAATCACGGCTGCTTCGCCTATGAGGAGGCGGGGCGCGTTGTGGTGGTTACCTCTACGCAGATTCCGCATATTATCCGCCGCGTGGTGGGACAGGCGCTGGGAATTCCCTGGGGCAAGGTACGCATTATCAAGCCGTACATCGGCGGCGGGTTCGGCAATAAGCAGGACGCGCTTTATGAGCCGCTGTGCGCGTGGTGTTCCACGCAGGTGGGCGGCCGGCTGGTGAAGCTGGAGTGCAGCCGGGAGGAGACATTTGTCTCCAACCGCGTGCGCCACGCAATCCGCACGCATATTATCAGCTGGGTGCGCCCCGACGGCACTTTTGCCGCCCGAAAAATCGAGTGCTTTTCCAATCAGGGCGCGTATGCGTCCCACGGACATGGTGTATGCGCCAAGGGAATGGGCGCATTTCCGCAGCTGTATCCATGCCCCAATGTGGACGGCGACGCCTACACCGTTTATACCAACCGCCCGGCGGCCGGCGCAATGCGCGGCTATGGCATTCCGCAGGCCATGTTCGCGGGCGAGAGCCATATCGACGACGTTTGCAGGGCACTTGGCGCCGATCCCGTGGAATTCCGGCGCGAGCATCTGATGCCGGTGGGCTATGTGGACGGCTTTTCCAAAAACGAGCTCTATTCCAATACGTTCAATCAGTGCATGGACAAGGGAATGAAAGCCATCGATTTCCAGCGCAAGTTTGAAGCGTATCAGCATCAAACCGGCCCGGTGCGCCGCGGCGTCGGCTTGGCGGTGTTCTGGTACAACACGGCAGTCTGGCCGATAGCTCTGGAATCCTCGTCCTGCCGGATGATCCTGAATCAGGACGGCTCCCTGCAGTTCCAAACGGGCGAAACAGAGATCGGGCAGGGCTGCGATACGGCCTATTCCCAGATGGTGGCGGACGCTGTGGGCATTCCGTTTGAGGATGTCCATGTGATGTCCAAGCAGGATACGGACGTGACGCCCTACGGCACCGGCGCCTATGCGTCCCGGCAGACTTACATCGGCGGGTTCTCCATTGTCCAGACTGCGAAGGCGCTGCGGGAGAAGATCCTGCAGATCGCCCACGAACAGACCAGAATGCCAGTCTCCAATCTGGATCTGGCGGAGGGAAAAATCGTCCGCAAGTCGGACGGGCGGGTGCTGAAAACGCTGGGGGATCTGGCGACCGAAAGCCTGTATTCCAGAGAACACAGCCAGCATATCACCGCGGAGACCACTGCGCAGATTAAATCCAACGCCTATTCTTTCGGCTGCTCCTTTGCCGAGGTGGAAGTGGACATTCCCATGTGCAAGGTGAAGCTGCTGAATATGGTGAACGTGCATGACTGCGGCAGGCTGATTAACCCCGCGCTGGCGGAGGCGCAGGTTCACGGCGGCATGAGCATGGCCATCGGCTACGGACTTTCCGAGGAATTGAAGTTTGATCCCAAGACGGGCAGAGTGCTGAATGATAACCTGCTGGACTATAAACTGTCCACCGCTATGGATCATCCTACGCTGCAGGCGGAATTTGTGGAAAATTACGAACCGACGAGTCCTTTTGGCACAAAGGCATTGGGCGAACCGCCCGCCTGCTCCGGCGCGCCGGCCATCCGCAACGCGATTCTGCAGGCAACCGGTGTGGCGATTGACCGCTGCCCCATTACGCCGCACGTCCTGTTTGAAAAGTTCAAAGAGGCCGGCCTGGTTGGGGAATAAGGAGGGGAAAAAACATTATGTATGATATGAAAGCACTCTACGAGGCCTCCAGCATTGCCGACGCGGTGAATCTGCGTCTGGCGCACCCGGAAGCCCAGATTATTGCGGGCGGTTCCGATGTTCTGGTGCAGATGCGGGCTGGAAAACGCGCCGGAAAAGAATTGATTTCCATTTACGGCATCGACGAGATGCGCGGCGTCAGCCTGGACGCGGAGGATAATCTCCGCATCGGCTCCCTGACCAGCTTTTCCCATATTACCCGCGACCCGCTGATCCAGAAATATCTCAACGTTTTGGGCGAGGCGGTGGATCAGGTGGGCGGCCCGCAAATCCGCAATATCGGCACCATCGGCGGCAACACCTGCAACGGCGTAACCTCCGCAGATTCCGCGTCCACGCTTCACGCCTATGAAGCCATCATCGAGCTGACCGGTCCGGACGGCGTCCGCCGGGAGGCAATTCACGATTTCTATATCAGAGCCGGCCAGGTGGACATCCGCCCGGGCGAGATTCAGACGGCGATTCTCATCCCAAAGGCGAGCTATGACAACACGTTCGGTCACTATATCAAGTATGCCATGCGAAATGCAATGGATATTGCCACGCTGGGGACTTCCGTCAATGTGCGGCTTTCCCCGGACAAGAAAACGGTGGAGCGCTGCCGCATCGCCTTTGGCGTCGCAGGCCCTGTTCCCATGCGGGCGGAGCGTGCGGAAGCGGTCGCCAACGGACAGCCGGTTTCCAAAGAACTGGCGGAAAAATTCTCCGATACGGTGCTGGAGGACATCAACCCGCGGGACAGCTGGCGCGCCTCGAAGGCATTCCGACAGCACATTGCGGTGGAGAGTGCAAAGCGCGCGTTTGAAGAAGCGGTGAAACTGGCGGGAGGTGCGCTGTAATGGCTGAAGTTCATCAGATGCAGTATAAAACCGTTCATTTTAATTTGAACGGAAAAGATGTGGAGCGGTCGGTGGATGTCCGGGCGTCCCTGACGGATATGCTCCGAAACGATTTTCGCATGACCTCCGTGAAAAAAGGCTGTGAAGTAGGCGAGTGCGGCGCCTGCAACGTCCTCATCGACGGCGAGGCATTTAACTCCTGTATTTATTTGGCGGTCTGGGCGGAGGGCAAACACATCCGCACGCTGGAGGGGCTGCTCGGCCCCAACGGGGAACTCAGCGATATTCAGCAGGCATTTGTGGACGAGGCCGCCATCCAGTGCGGCTTCTGCACGCCGGGGTTTATTCTGACTGCCGTGGAAATTCTGGAGAGCGGAAAAGAGTATTCGGATGCAGAGCTGCGCAAGCTGCTCTCCGGCCATCTGTGCCGCTGCACCGGATATGAAAACATTCTGCGGGCAGTGAAAAAAACCATGTACCGTCGGTTGGGCAAACCCATACCGGAGGAAGCGAATTAAAAAGGCGGAGGCGGAACAGGAAGATACGTTCCGCCTCTACTTTTTTGTTTGACGAATTCTGGAATCGGATTTATAATAGGACCAACAAAACGGAGGAGGGATCTCCATGAAAACAGTTACTACAATTGGCCGTCAGTTTGGCAGCGGCGGACACGAAATCGGCATCCGGCTGGCAAAAGAACTGAACATCCCGTTTTATGATAAGGAACTGCTGCAAAAGGCGGCGGAGGAAAGCGGACTGTGCGAGAAAATTTTTGACAACTTTGATGAGAAACCCAAGAGCGTTCTCTATTCGATTGTGATGGATTCCTATATGTTTGCCGTACCTGGCACCAATGCGGGAGAATCGCTGGAGCAGCAGGTATATCTTGCCACCTACAATACGATTCGCCGGATTGCGGATCAGGGCCCCTGCGTGATTATCGGGCGCTGCGCCGACTATGCGCTGGCGGATCATCCCAAAACGCTGAAGCTGTTTATCGACGCGCCGATGGAGGCGCGGCTGAAGACTGTGGAGACGCGCGAAAATCTCTCCCCTGAAAAGGCGAAAGCCCTGATTGCCCGGACAGATAAGCACAGGGCTGCGTATTACGAGTATTATTCTTCCCAGAAATGGGGCGGCGTGAACAGCTATGATTTCTGCCTGGACTCCAGCGTGTTTGGAATTGACGGCTCCGTGGAGTTGATTAAACATATGATTGAAATGAAAGAGGCATAAGCTTTTCATGCGGGAACGGCGCTTCCATTGGAAGCGCCGTTCCCGCATGTTTTGCCGGTTCGACGCAGAAAAGACTGTCAAGGCGGCCGTTTCCAGCATAGCCTAAAGTAAATTCAGTGCATGGAGGAAAACGGTATGGTGGTTACAAACTTTTTTCTGGGCGCCAATAGCGGCGACGGTTTTCAAAATCTTTTTCCACAGCTGACGGAGGATCAATCCCTGCGGGATCTGATAATTCTCAAGGGCGGGCCAGGCGTCGGCAAATCCACGTTTATGAAGCAGATTGGGAAGGCAATGGAGGACGCCGGAACCCCGGTGGAATATTTATGGTGCTCCGGCGATCCGGATTCGTTGGACGGCATTTTTATGCCGGAGCTGCGCTGCGCCGTGGCGGACGGCACCGCGCCGCATGTTCTGGAGCCGCCCTATCCCGCGGCGGTGCAGCGGTATGTGGACTTGGGACGCTTTTACGATTTGACAGCGGCAAAAGAATCCCGTGAGGAAATTATTCGGCTGACGGAGGAAAATCACCGTGCTTATGCCCGGGCCTATCACAGCCTGAAAGCGGCGCGGCAGGTGGAACTGGACACGGAATCCGCGGCCCAGCAGACTTTTGACCGTCGTCGTGCGGAGCGGCGCATGCACGGCATTCTCGCACGGGAGCTTCGCGAAAAAGGCAGGGAACAGGGACATATGCAAAAACGCTTTCTGGGCAGCGTGACTCACCAGGGATACATCTGGCGGTTTGACTCCGTGGAGGCGCTTTGCCCGAAGGTCTATGTGTTTGCCGACAGCTACGGCCTTGCGGGGGAAATTTTTCAGCGGCTTGCCGATACCGCATCGGAAAAGGGGTGGGACACAATTGTATGCCCGTGCCCTGAAAATCCGAAGCGGGTGGAACACCTGCTGATTCCGGGACTGGGGCTGGCGTTTGTAACTTCCAGGCCGGGCATGACATACTCCGGAAAAGTTTGCCGGAGAATCCGGATAGACGCCATGACGCATTTGGAAAACCGTGCGCGGCTGCGCTTTGAAACGCGAATGACTGCGATGCTGCGGAAGGACGGAATTGAGGCGCTGCAGGACGCGAAGCAGTATCACGACGCGCTGGAGGCTGTCTATAATCCCTATGTGGACTTTGACGGCGTGCGGGGACAGGCGGCGCTGGAGATTAGCCGTCTGCAGAACTGGCTGATTACCGGATGACCGCTCGGATGACATAATAGAGGAAAGCGGCGGAGACCTCTCCGCCGCTTTCCTCTATTGTTCATGAATCAGCGCTGGTCGTTCTGCTTATGCGTGTCGCGCTGACGACGCTGCTCGTCAGCCTGATTGGTATTCTGATTATCCTGACGGGGCTTGCGGTTTTCACGAGGATCCGGATAGTTGTTCTGCGGCATGAAACGCACCTCCTTTTATAGAACTGAGTACAAAGCCTATTGTTGCCGCAGCGCGCTGTTTTATTCGCAGATTTTTGAAAAAGAAAATAAGATAACCATAAAACGGCATGGCTTTTTTAAATATAGTGTTGATTCGGGAAAAAGCGTATGCTATGATAACATAAAATTTAATTTAAAAAATGGAATTCTTTGCTGCCCCAGACTCTGCTTTTCCTTTTTACAAAAAATCCCTGCCCGTTTTCGCGGGCAGGGATATCAAAATTTGATTATTTAAAATCGGGGACCTTGTGCTGCGCAATTTTCAGAATTTCGCCGGTACGAACCATGGCTTCCACCGACTTGATGTCCGGCCAGATTTCCCGATCGATTTCATAAAAGGCAACCTTTTCCCGGACGTGCTCGTAGACGGCTTCCTGGACGGGGGACAGGCCCTTGCCATGCGTTCCCTCACGGCGGCGGATGTCGATGGCCTGACAGGCTGTCAGCAGTTCAAACGCCAGAACAGACAGCGTATTTTGCAGAATCCAGCCGGCTTTTCGTGCGGCGGTGGTGCCCATGGAAACCATATCCTCCTGATTTGCGGAGGAGGGAATGGAGTCCACGGAGGCGGGGTGCGCCAGCACTTTGTTCTCGGAAACCATGGACGCGGCGGAATACTGGACAATCATGAAGCCGCTGTTGACGCCGGGCTGCGTGGTCAGAAACGGTGTCAGCCCGTTGGACAGCGCAGCATTCACCATCCGCTCCGTGCGGCGTTCGGAAATATCCGCCAGTTCCGAGCAGGCAATGCCCAGAAAATCAAACGCCAGAGCCATGGGTTCGCCGTGGAAGTTGCCGCCGGAAATGACCGCTTCATCCTCGGGGAAAATCAGGGGATTGTCGGTAACGGCGTTGAGCTCGATGTCCACTTTGGATTTGACATAGTCCAAAGCGTCACGGACGGCGCCGTGAACCTGCGGGATGCAGCGCAGCGCGTAAGCATCCTGCACGCGATCTCCCTGACTGTTTTTCAAAATTTCACAGCCCGCGGTGAGATTTCGGATGTTGCGGGCAACCAGCACCTGCCCGGCGTGACCGCGGACAGTGTGCATCCGCTCCTGAAAAGCGTCCAGTTGCCCGGTCAGCGCAGTGAGCGTCATGGAGGCGATCAGATCCGCCAGCTGAGCGGCGCGCAGCGTGTCGTACAGATTCAGCGCACCCACGCTGGTCATGGCGCAGGTGCCGTTGGTAATGCCCAGACCTTCCTTGCAGACCAGTGTTTCTACCGTTTGGATCCCGGCGCGTTTCATGGCTTCGGAGCCGGACAATTTTTCGCCATGGTACATGGCCTCGCCCCGGCCAAGAAGCACCAAGCCCATGTGGGACAGCGGCGCAAGGTCGCCGGAGGCCCCCAGAGAACCCTTCTGGGGAACGACGGGCGTCACACTTTTATTCAGCATCTCCACCAGCATCTCGACCAACAGAGGACGGACGCCGCTGACGCCCACGCAGATGGCATTGGCGCGGAGCAGCATCATGCCGCGCACCACTTCATCCGCATAGGGTTCTCCAGTGCCGGTACAGTGGCTTAAAAGCAGGTTGGTGGAGAGCTGGTTGCTCATTTCTTCGGGAACCGCTACGGTGGCAAAGTCGCCAAAGCCGGTGGTAATGCCGTAGGCAACCCGCTTTTCGGCGGCAATCTTTTCGGTCAGCGCGCGGGATTTTTTCATGGCTTCCATGGCGGAGTCCGCAATTTCAACGCTGGCGTGGAAACGGGCAGCTGCAACAAATTCCTCCAGGGTCAGGCTATGCCCGTCCAGAACAATATGCTTGATTTCTTCGGGGTTTTTCATTGCCGTGTTTCTCCTTCCGATTGAATAAAATTAAAGGACGGCAGGTACCGCGTGTCAAACCTGCCCGGTTTTATCAGGACACGAGGGTTCCGACGATTAAAAATATCATATCATGCGTTTTAGCTAAAATAAATAAAAAAAGTGAAAATGAAGCGCGCTGTTTTGTACGTTATGGTAACGGTACATCGACAAATCAGTAATTCAGCACGTGAAAGTTTCTGTGAGTATGACGCCGCTAATTATTTATGGGAGGGTTCGCTATGTCGCATTTGAATCATATCAGCAATTCTTTGATCGACGAGTTGTTTCGTGGAGTTCTTACCTTGGAAAGTGTGGACGAGTGTTATACGTTTTTCAGCGATTTGCTTACGGTGCAGGAGCTGGCCACCTTTGCACAGCGCCTGCAGGTAGCGGGACTGCTTTCAAAGGGCAATACGTACGAAGCCATCGAAAGGCAGGTTTCGGTCAGCAGCTCTACCATTACCCGGATTAACACGGAGCTGCATTACGGCGCGGGGGGATATCAGATGGTGCTGGAGCGCCTTGCCCGGGAAAAAGCGGCGGAAAAACCAGAGAGCGCAAAAGAATAGATTCAACACGTTGCCGGCGCCGCCTGAGGGCGGCGCCTTTTCCTGCACGGAGCGGCAGTTTCATTTTTTTGGCGGCGGGGCATATCTGCTTTGAAAAAGAAAGCGGCGGCGAAAAAAGACAAAATGGAAACTGTTTACGATTACGGTGGTGCGGGGTAGAATCAAAATGTGCAAAGAGAAGTTTCCGGCGGCGGAAAAACCGGGACGGGTGACGGCGGCGTGATTTCCGGATTTTTTGAAGAAGCGGAGAGCGGGGGGAAGAACAGCAATTCGATACGGTAACATAATAAAGTAGAGATGTAATGAGCGGGAGAAGTGGGCGCGGCAATCGTGCAAAATGCCTTGAAGAACAGGGAGTACACCATTATAATTTGGATAGAAGGCCAAATACAGGCTGATCTCTGTGGAGAATGGTCGAAATTTCCGGACTGGAAAGAACAATCCAAATTTTTGATAATGGAGGTTCCCGGTATGAAATTCAACGCAAACGATGCCATGACCATCAAGCTGGACTATGAATTGCCGGAGTATCCTGCTTTTGAAGAGGGATACCGCCGCGCGCCCCGCCGCGAGTCGCACCTGACCGAGGCGGACAAAGCGCTGGCAATCAAGAATGCGCTTCGCTACATTCATCCCGACCATCACGAGCAGATGGCCAGGGAATTTGCACAGGAACTGAAAGAGCACGGTCGGATTTACGGTTACCGCTTCCGCCCCGCCGGAAAACTGTTCGGCAAACCCATCGATCAGTACAAGGGCAACTGCATCGAGGGCAAGGCCTTTCAGGTGATGATTGACAACAATTTGGACTTTGACGTGGCGCTGTATCCATATGAGCTGGTAACCTACGGTGAGACGGGTCAGGTCTGCCAGAACTGGATGCAGTATCGTCTGATAAAAAAGTATCTGGAAGCTCTGCGGGACAATCAGACGCTGGTGATGATGTCCGGCCATCCGCTGGGCCTGTTCCACTCTCATAAGCTGGCGCCCCGCGTGGTCATTACCAACGGATTGATGGTGGGGGAATTTGACGATCAGCAGAACTTCAACCGCGCCGCCGCGCTGGGCGTGGCAAATTATGGCCAGATGACCGCGGGCGGCTGGATGTACATCGGCCCGCAGGGCATTGTCCACGGCACCTTCAACACGTTGCTGAACGCCGGACGGCTGAAGCTGGGCATTCCCGAGGACGGAAATTTGGGCGGACGGCTGTTCGTCTCCTCCGGCCTCGGCGGCATGAGCGGCGCACAGGGCAAGGCGGCGGTGATTGCCGGCGCGGCCTCCATCATTGCCGAGGTGGACGAGTCCCGCATTATGACCCGCTACACGCAGGGCTGGGTGACACACAAGACCGACAGCCTGGATGAGGCGCTGAAAATCGCACAGGAGCATATGGCGGCGAAAAAGCCCTGCGCCGTTGCCTATCACGGCAATGTGGTGGATTTGCTGGAATATCTCTACAACAAAAACATCCATGTGGATCTGCTCAGCGATCAGACTTCCTGCCACGTCACCTATGACGGCGGTTACTGTCCCCAGGGGCTGACCTTTGCCCAGCGCACCGAAATGCTGGACAAAGACCCGGACGGCTTCCATGTGCTGGTGGATCAATCCCTGCGGCATCACTATGAGATGATCTGCAAACTGCATGAGAAGGGCACCTATTTCTTCGACTACGGAAACAGCTTCCTGAAGGCCGTGTATGACGCCGGGGTGAAGAGCATTTGCCGCAACGGGGAAAACGATCTGGACGGCTTTGTGTTCCCGTCCTATGTGGAGGATATTCTCGGCCCCTGTTTGTTTGACTACGGCTACGGCCCCTTCCGCTGGTGCTGCCTGTCCCGCAATCCCGAAGATCTGGACAAGACCGACGCGGCGGCCGCGGAATACATTCTGGCGCACAACCGCCGCTATCAGGACTATGACAACTACGTCTGGGTCCGCGACGCCAAGAAGAACAAGCTGGTGGTGGGCACCCAGTGCCGCATTCTGTATCAGGACGCCATGGGCCGTATGAACATCGCACTGAAATTCAACGAGATGGTTCGTTCCGGCGAAATCGGCCCCGTCATGCTGGGCCGTGACCATCACGATACCGGCGGAACGGACTCCCCCTTCCGCGAGACTTCCAATATCAAGGACGGATCCAATATTATGGCGGACATGGCGGTGCAGTGCTACGCGGGCAACGCGGCCCGCGGCATGAGCATGGTGTCGTTGCACAACGGCGGCGGCACCGGCATCGGCAGAGCCGTCAACGGCGGCTTCGGCATGGTGTTGGACGGCTCCGAGCGGGTGGACACCATTTTGCGGATGTCCATTCCGTGGGACACAATGGTGGGCGTTTCCCGCCGCGCATGGGCGCGGAACGAGCACGCGCTGACCACCGCGGCGGAATACAACAAACTGTACGAGGGCCAGGATCACATTACGCTGCCCTATGTGGCGGACGACGGTGTGGTTGCCGAGGCGCTTCACAGCGTGGAAGGCTGATTGAAATTTCGGGAGGGCGGCAAACCGCCCTCCCGGAAAGGATCACATGATGGAAAAATTACTGATTACCAATATCGGAACGCTTGCCACGGCGCAGGGCGGCGCCGCCAAACGCGGCAAGGCACAGGGCGAGGTCCGGATTTTAAAAAATGCATGGGTTTCGGTTCAGGACGGCGTGATTTCCGGAGTGGGAACCGGAATACCGAACGCTTCCGACCGGCAGAACGCGAAAATTCTTGATGCCGGCGGCAGGCTGGTGACGCCGGGGCTGGTGGATGCGCACACGCATCTGATTTTCGGCGGCTGGCGGCAGAACGAACTGGGACGGAAGCTCCACGGCGCGACTTATCTGGAGATTCTCGCCTCCGGCGGCGGCATTTTGTCCACCGTGAAAAGCACCCGGGAGGCGACGGAGGAGGCGCTGACGGAGAAGGCGGCTTCGGCGCTGGACGAAATGCTCCGTTTCGGTACTACCACCTGTGAGGCAAAGAGCGGCTACGGCCTGGCGCTGGATGAGGAACTCAAGCAGCTCCGGGTTATCCGGGAGCTGAATCGCCGCCATGCCGTCGATCTGGTGCCGACCTTCTTGGGCGCCCACGCGCTGCCCACGGAGTACAAAGACGATCGGGAGAAATACCTTCGGATTCTCTGTGAGGAGATGATTCCCGCCGTGGCGGAGCAGGGACTTGCGAAATACTGCGACGTATTCTGCGAAACCGGCGTTTTTACCGCGGAGGAATCCCGGCGGATTCTGGAGCAGGGCAAAAAGTACGGCCTGCTCCCCAAAATCCACGCCGATGAAATTGACCCTATTGGCGGATCCCAGCTGGCGGGAGAAATCGGCGCGGTTTCCGCCGAGCATCTGATTGTCTGCCCGCCGGAGGGAATTGCCAGTATGGCGAAGGGCGGCACGGTGGCGTGCCTGCTGCCTGCCACCAGCTTCTATCTGGGCTCTGCCTTTGCGCCCGCCCGGGATCTGATCAGCGCGGGAGTGCCGGTGGCGCTGGCCAGCGACTTTAATCCCGGCTCCTGTCCCTGCCTGAATTTGCAGCTGGTGATCAACCTGGGCTGCCTGAAGTACCGGCTGACGCCGGAAGAAGTGCTGACGGCCGTGACGCTCAACGGCGCGGCGGCCATTGGGCTGGCGGGTCAGATCGGGACTGCGGAGCCCGGCAAGGCGGGAGATCTGGTGATTTGGGACGCGCCGGATTTGGAGTATCTCTGCTATCGTATGGGCAGCAACCTTGCCCGGACGGTCATCAAGCACGGCAGGGTTGTCTGAGCGCGGAAGGGGAGGGCTATGGATCAAACCGATTACCGGATCCTGAACCTTTTGCAGGAGGACTGCCGGACGACACTGAAGAGCGTCGGCGATCAGGTTGGCCTCACCGCGCCGGCTGTTTCCGAGCGGGTACGCCGTATGGAGGAGCGGGGAATTATCCGGGGTTACCGTGCTGTTGTCAACCGGGAATTGCTGCACTGCGCGGTTTCCGGGTTCATTCTGGTAGCTCTTCCGCCGGAAAAATATGACGTTTTCTGTGGATTCTGTCGGGAAAATCCGGCAATTATCAGCCATTACCATGTAATTGGAGTATTTAACGCGCTGCTGCGGTTCGCGGTGCGCGGCACACGGGAATTGGATGAACTCCTGTCTTCCGTGAAGCACTATGGAGATTCCCAGACTTCCATTGAACTGAGGACCTATTTTGAAACCAAGAACTTCCCCGAGCAGGGGACGGATGAGTAAACTGTAATTAACGGAGGAGAGTATCATGGCAAAGCTAGTGGAATGTATTCCCAATTTCAGTGTCAGCAGGGAAAAGGACGAACCGGTATTCCAGGGCCTGGTGGACGTGGCGAAGTCCGCGGCCGGGTGTACGCTGATGGACGTCCAGTCCGACGGCAACCACAACCGCTGCGTGTTTACGCTGGTAGGTTCCCCGGAGGGAATCGAGGAGGCCGCGTTTCAGCTGTGCAGGAAGGCGACCGAGACGATTGACATGACCAAACATGAGGGACAGCATCCACGCATGGGCGCCACGGATGTGATTCCCTTTGTGCCCACCATGGATATGACCGTTCAGGAGTGCGTGGAGATGTCCAAGCGCGTGGCGCAGCGGATTTGGGATGAGCTGCGGGTTCCCTCTTTCCTGTATGAGGATTCCGCTACTTCTCCCGACCGCGTAAACCTGGCCAAGATCCGCAAGGGGCAGTTTGAGGGGATGCCCGAAAAACTGCTTCAGCCGGAGTGGGCGCCGGATTACGGTGAGCGCAGGATCCATCCCACCGCGGGCATCACCGCCATCGGTGCCCGGATGCCGCTGGTAGCTTTCAATATCAATCTGGATACCTCCGATTTGGAGATCGCCAAGAAGATTGCCAAGGCCATCCGCGCATCTTCCGGCGGCTTCAAGTACTGCAAAGCCATCGGCATTCTGTTGGAGGAGCGCAAGATCGCGCAGGTTTCCATGAACATGGTGAATTACGAGGGGACGCCGCTGTACTACACTTATGAAATGGTGCGCGCACTGGCCGATCGCTACGGCGTCCGCATCATCGGTACCGAGGTTGTGGGTCTGACTCCTGCCAAGGCGCTGATTGACTGCGCGGAATACTATTTAAAGATTGAAAATTTTGACTGCCGCAAACAGGTAATGGAGTATCACCTCATCGATATGGAGTAAGGAGAAAAAAGATGAAACTGGCTGAACTGAAAGTAAACGAGTTTGCAAACATCCTTTCCTCCGATGCGCCGGCCCCGGGGGGCGGTTCCACCGCCGCGCTGGAGGGCGCGCTGGGTGCCGCGCTGACCGCCATGGTCTGCGGACTGACCATAGGAAAAAAGAAGTACGCCGATTCTCAGGAACTGGTAAAAGAGGCACAGTCCAAGGCGGAAGCCCTGAAGGTACGCTTGATCGATGTGATGGATCGGGACACCGAGGCGTTCGACGCGGTCAGCGCGGCTTACGGAATGCCCAAGGACTCCGACGTTCAGAAAACTGCCCGTTCTGCGGCCATTCAGGATGCGTTGAAGCACTGTACGAAAACGCCCATGGAGATGATGGAGCTGGCGGCGGAAACGCTGGAGCTGACCGATTCTATTCTTGGAAAGTCCAACGCCTCGGCGCTCAGCGATCTGGGCGTTTCCGCCCTGTCTCTGGGGGCGGCCCTGCGCGGCGCGTGGCTGAATGTGCTGATTAACATCGGCAGCTTAAAGGATCAGGCGTTTGCGGAGGAGTACCGCAGAAAGGGCGAAGCGTTGCTGGCCAAGGGCTTGCCCCTGTCCGAACAGATTTATCAAAAGATTCTGGAACAGCTGTAAAGGCCCGTCCGTTCCGGGAGGGCGCCGCCTTTCCGGAACGGGCGGAGGCGAGGGAGGAGAACCGACATGGTATGGAACTTGCTGACCCCCACACAGTATACGACCAGCAGTTGGTCGGGCGGAACTACTACCCAACTGGCGATTTATCCGGTGACGGCGGCGTATGCAAACCGGGATTTTCTTTGGCGGCTCAGCTCCGCGAAAGTGGAGCAGGCAACTTCCGTTTTCACTCCGCTGCCGGACTATCATCGTTTTCTCACCGTGCTGCGGGGAACGCTGAATTTAAAAATCGGATGTGGGGATCGGGTGCCGCTGCAGCACCTGGAGGTTCGTGCGTTCAGCGGCGGCGACCGGGTGGAATCTTGGGGCATTTGCACGGATTTCAATCTGATGATCCGCAGGAGCAGCTGCGAGGGGGAAATGCACGCGCTGCGGTTTGACGGAAAAACGGACAGGACGGCTACGTCTGCGCTGCCCGCAAACGAAAAATTTCCGCAGGGATTTCTGGCTCTTTACTGTGCCGGGGGAGCTTTTGCCGCCCCGGCGACGGGACTGCGCGTTGCTGCGGGTGAGCTGCTGCTGTGTCGGGATCCGGAACCGCTGCGGCTGATTGGGGAGCCGGGAACGGCGGTCATAGCGGCTTCCATCCGCAGCCGGCCGTAAAAAGAAAAAATTCCCCCGCTTTTTTACGAGGGATGGTTGACAGGGTGTAAAAAGCCTGCTACAATAAATAGACAAAACAAAGAAGGCTGACAGCATCCGCCTCACCTCCAGCATTTGCAAAGGGGTTTATGATTATGCATTTAGGCCGTGAGGACGGCCTGCTGGTGACTGCGGTTCGCAGGACTCTGCGAGAGCATGTTGCCATGATTGTTGCGCGGATGCCTGGATGGTGTCCGCGTTTTGCTATTTTGAACGGAGGTGTTTCGACTATTAGCAAGTTGATGCATGAACTGAATGAGGAAATCCGTGACAAAGAGATCCGACTGATCGGTGCAGGCGGCGAGCAGCTTGGCATTGTGAATCCGGGTGAAGCGCTGAAAATGGCCGAAGAACAGGGACTGGATCTGGTCAAGATTTCACCGCAGGCTGTTCCGCCTGTCTGCAAGCTGATGAACTATGGCAAGTTCAAGTTTGAGCAGGGAAAACGGGAAAAAGAGGCCAGGAAAAACCAGCATGTGGTCGAGGTTAAGGAAGTTCGCATGTCTCCGGGAATCGACATCGGAGACTTTAACACGAAACTTCGCAATGCTCAGAAGTTCATTGCCGGCGGCGATCGTGTCAAAGTGACGGTGCGGTTCCGCGGACGTGAAATGTCCCACACCGATATTGGCAGGACGCTGCTGGACAAGTTTGCCGAACAATGTGCCGAAACAGCGACAGTGGACAAATCTGCCAAACTGGAGGGCAGAAATATGTCTATGTTCCTCTCACCAAAATCAGGTAAATAATCCGGTAGCCGGATCGTTTTACACACACGGAAGGAGATTGCAATTATGCCGAAGCTGAAAACTCATACTGGATCCAAAAAGAGATTCAACCTGACCAAGACCGGTAAGGTTAAGCGCGCAAAGGCTTTTAAGAGCCATATCCTGACCAAGAAAGACACTAAGCGCCTCAGAGGCCTCCGCACCGCGACCTATGCGGACAAGACCAATGCGGATACCATCCGCAAGATGATCCCCTATAAGTAAGATATCGACACGTTTTGAATGAGGAGGCTAACCAACTATGGCAAGAGTTAAGGGCGCGATGATGACGCGCAAGAGAAGAAATAAGACACTGAAGCTGGCAAAGGGTTACTGGGGCGACAAGTCCAAGCATTTCAGAATTGCCAACGAGGCTGTCATGAAGTCCCTGTCCTATGCTTATACCGGCCGTCGCCTGAAAAAGCGCGACTTCCGCTCTCTGTGGATTACCCGCATTTCCGCAGCCTGCAAGATGAACGGCGTGAATTATTCCACATTCATGCACGGCCTGAAGCTGGCGGGTGTTACCATTAACCGCAAGATGCTCTCCGAGATGGCTATCAGCGATGCTGCGGCGTTTACCCAGCTGACTGAGATTGCCAAGAAGGCCGCTGCCTGAGCGGGTGAGACGGATAGGAAAATCCCTGAACATTTGTTCAGGGATTTTTTGCTCTTTGCTGAGAAATGAAGTATAATAAAAAAGATCAAAAAGTATGCTTCCCGGAAGTGTTCTCCGGAGATTCCGCGCCGGCAGCCGCATCGGTTTCCTTTTCAGGCGGCGTCCAGGGCTCCATTGTAGCGACACAGCGGTTGATGGGCTGTCCCTGTTCGTAGAATTTTGCTTCGTAATCCGTCATAATTCCAACGGGGCCGTTTTTGTGCAGGTTTCTGGTAACTTCTGACAGGGAAAAACCATACTGTGGGAATTCCTCCTCGGAGAACTCGAACAGCCCCAGGTTGTCCGTCTTGAAATGAATCTGCGCGCCGTCTTTTAAAACCCTGCGGTAGAGCTGCAGAAAATTGCCGTGTGTCAGGCGGCGTTTGGCATGCCGTTTTGTTGGCCACGGGTCGCAGAAATTGATATAAATACGGTCAATTTCGCCGGCCTGAAAGAAAAAAGGCAGTTGATCCGCGTCGGCGGTGATAAAATAGACGTTGGTAAGTCCGGCACCCTTGACACGCTCCACAGCAGTGATCATGGCATCGGGGACTTTCTCCACCGCAATAAACAGCACGTCGGGTTCCGCCTGTGCAATCCCCGCCGTGAAGCGCCCCTTTCCGCAGCCGAGCTCTACGCGCAGTTCGCGCGCTTCCGGCATCAGAGAACGCCATCTGCCGGGCATCGCATACGGATCCGCGATCAGACGATCCCGACAGCGCTCCATGCGGGGAGCCAGATTTTTCTTTTTTCGCATTCGCATGAATGAATCCCTCCAAGCTATGTGGCATCCCTTTCGCGGGGAAGCCATTTGAACGGGAAATATTTTACCATAAGGAGGGGACGGTGTAAATTAAAAGTCCGACCAGACGGAAAATTTACCACAGTTCTGTTAACACTTTAACAATACTGTATAAAAAATGAGCGTCATTTTGCGCGAAGTGTACATTATGTGTGAGGGAAGGAGGGAATGTGCTTTTTCACTTGATCATTTGCATGGAAGCACCTATAATGGACTTTGTGAGGAAATTAGCAATGTTTGCAACTCCACGCAAAATACAGCGGAAAGCATCAGATAGGAGGATTGTCTTATGGCAAATGTTGAACTTGGCAAACAGGGAAACGTTGGCATTATTACCATGAACCGTCCGAAGGCTTTGAACGCGTTGAATACGGAGACGCTGAATGAGCTGAATACGGTCATCGATCAGGTCGAATGCGACGATGAAATCCTGGTGGCGGTAATTACCGGCGCAGGGGAGAAGTCCTTTGTGGCTGGCGCGGATATCGCTGAGATGAGTACATTTAATTCTGTGGAGGCAAAAGAATTCTCTGAGGTTGGCAATCGGCTGTTTCTGAAGATTGAAAATATGAGCAAGCCGATTATTGCCGCAGTGAATGGGTTTGCCTTGGGCGGCGGCAACGAGCTGGCTATGTGCTGCGACATTCGTCTGGCCAGTGAAAACGCGCTGTTCGGGCAGCCGGAGGTTGGCCTTGGCATTACGCCCGGGTTTGGCGGCACGCAGCGTCTGGCGCGCATTGTCGGCACCGGCCGCGCCATGGAAATGATCCTGACCGCTAAAAATGTGAAGGCACCGCAGGCCAAGGCGATCGGGCTTGTGAATGAAGTTTATCCGCTGGAGGAACTGATGCCCGCGGCGATCAAGCTGGCGGAGCGGATTGCCTCCAACGCGCAGATTGCCGTTCGGCAGAGTAAGGGCGCCATCCGTCATGGGATGCAGTGCGATATTGCGACCGGCGCTGCGTTTGAAGCGCAGTCGTTTGCCGTCTGCTTTGCGACGGAGGATCAGAAATACGGCATGAATTATTTCCTGGATAAAAATAAGGAAAAACCCGCAAAAGTGTTCCGGAATCAATAATCGGGTTCTTTTAGCGAAAACGGGATTTAAAAGAGAATTTAAAAATTTTATTTAGGAGGTTCCGTTGTTATGAAAAAAGTATGTGTAATGGGTGCAGGCACTATGGGACTCGCAATCGCGCAGACCTTTGCTCGCAAGGGGTATGACGTGACTGTACGTGATATCAACGACGAGATTATCACGAATGCCGAAAAGCGTCTGAATAAGGATCTGGACAAGCTGGTTGCCAAGGGCAAAATGGACGAGGCTGCCAAGAAGAACATCCTCGACCATATGAAGTTCACAGTGGATATGAAGTGCCTGGCAGACGTGGATCTGGTTGTTGAGGCCATTCTGGAGAGAATGGACATCAAGAAGAGCACGTTCGGCGAGCTGGACGGAATCTGCAAGCCGGAGACGATTTTTGCCTCCAATACATCCTCCCTGTCCATCACCGAAATTGCCAGTGCCACCAAGCGGCCCGACAAGTGCATCGGCATGCATTTCTTTAACCCCGCCACGATTATGAAGCTGGTGGAAGTCATCCGCGGCGCACATACCTCCGATGAGACTTACAACACCATCAAAGCGCTGGCGGAAGAGCTGGGCAAGACCCCCGTTGAGATTCAGGAGGCACCGGGCTTTGTTGTGAACAGAATCCTGATCCCGCTGTGCAACGAGGGCGTCAGCATCTATGCCGAGGGCATCGCCTCTGCGGAAGACATCGACACCGCGATGAAGCTGGGCGCGAATCACCCCATGGGCCCGTTGGCGCTGGGCGATCTGATTGGCTGGGACATCTGCCTGAATATCATGGATGTTCTTTATAATGAGACGCACGATCCCAAGTACCGCGCGCATCCCCTGATGCGGAAGATGGTGCGCGGCGGCCTTCTGGGAAGAAAGACCGGCAAGGGCTTTTACGATTATACCCGGAAGTAATTTTTCGGTAAAGGAGTAAATGGTATGGATTTTCATCTGACAAAAGAGCAGCAGATGCTCCAGAAGCTGTTCCGTGACTTCGCCGAGAATGAGGTAAAACCGATTGCACAGGAAGTCGACGAAGAGGAGCGCTTTCCCGCAGAGACCGTCAAAAAAATGGCGGATCTCGGGATGATGGGCATTTATTTTCCGAAGGAATACGGCGGCGCCGGCGGCGATGTGCTGTCCTACGTCATCGCGGTGGAGGAGCTGGCAAAGGTCTGCGGGACGACGTCGGTCATGCTGTCCGCACACACCTCCCTTTGCTGCAATCCTATTTTTGAGTTCGGCACCGAGGAGCAGAAGAGAAAGTATCTGCCCGATCTGCTCAGCGGCCGCAAGCTGGGAGCGTTCGGCATGACAGAACCCGGCGCCGGCACGGACGCTTCCGGCCAGCAGACCATTGCGGTTCTGGACGGCGATCATTACGTTCTCAACGGATCCAAGTGCTTTATCACCAACGGCCATGTGGCGGACACCTATGTGGTGATTGCCATGACCGATAAGAAGCAGGGAACCCGCGGTATTTCCGCGTTTATTGTCGAGAAGGGCTTCCCCGGCTTCAGCCAGGGCAAGCATGAAAAGAAGATGGGCATTCGCGGATCCTCCACCTGCGATTTGATTTTCGAGGACTGCATTGTTCCGAAAGAGAATCTGCTGGGCAAGGAAGGCAAGGGCTTCAAGATTGCCATGATGACGCTGGACGGCGGCCGTATCGGCATTGCCGCGCAGGCTCTGGGCCTTGGCGAAGGCGCTATCGACGAGACAATTAAATACACCAAAGAGCGGGTTCAGTTTGGCAGACGCATCAGCCAGTTCCAAAACACGCAGTTCCAGATTGCGGATATGCATACCCGCATGGAGGCTGCCAAGTATCTGGTGTATTCCGCGGCGATGAAAAAGCAGAACCGTGAGCCGTTCTCCATGGATGCCGCTATGGCGAAGCTGTTTGCGGCGGAGGCCGCATCCGATGTGACCCGCCGTGCCGTGCAGCTGTTCGGAGGCTATGGCTACACCCGTGAGTATCCTGTGGAGCGCATGATGCGCGATGCAAAGATCACTGAGATCTACGAGGGTACGTCTGAAGTTCAGCGTATGGTGATCTCCGGCCATCTGGGCGTGAAATAAGTTAGGAGGTAAGGCAGAAATGAAAATTATCGTTTGTGTAAAGCAGGTTCCCGATACCTCCGGCAAGGTGGCGGTTAACCCGGACGGTACATTGAATCGCGCGTCCATGGAGACCATTACGAACCCCGACGATCTGAATGCGGTGGAAGCGGCGCTGAAAATGCGTGACGAGACCGGCTGCAAAGTTACGGTTGTCACCATGGGTCCGCCTCCCGCAGAGGGGATGCTCCGTGAGCTGCTGGCCATGGGCGCGGATGAAGCCGTTTTGGTTTCCAGCCGTGAGTTCGGCGGTTCCGATACATACGCGACTTCTCAGATCCTTGCTGCCGCCGTCAATAAGATCGGCGTGGAGAAGGATGACGTCGTGATGTGCGGCCGTCAGGCTATCGACGGCGACACCGCGCAGGTTGGCCCTCAGATTGCGGAAAAGCTGCATCTGCCGCAGGTGACCTATGTTGCCGAGATGCACAAAACCGGCGATACCATCACCTGCAAGCGGATGCTGGAGGACGGCTATATGACCATTAAGGTGAAAACGCCCTGCCTGCTGACCTGCATCAAAGAACTGAATCATCCCCGCTATATGAACGTTCCCGGCATTTTCGAGGCTTACAGCAAGCCCCTGCAGGTGTTTGATTACGAGGCTCTGAAAAATGATCCCCTCATTGACTCCGGCACCATCGGGCTGGCCGGCTCTCCCACCAATATTCTGGCATCCTTCACGCCGCCCCAGAAGGGCGCGGGCGTCATGCTGGAAGGCAGTGACAAGTCCACTTGTGAGAAGCTGGCAAGTACCCTGCTTGAAAAGCACATCATCTGAGAAAGGGGATAGACGAACATGGCTACATTTAATAATACCGATCTCGCTGCTTTCAAAGATGTATGGGTTTTCTGCGAGCAGCGTCAGGGCAAACTGATGCCCACCGATTTCGAGCTGATCTCCAAGGGCCGCACGCTGGCTGATGAGTTGGGCGTCCATCTCTGCGGAGTGCTGCTGGGCGACAAGGTCGAGGGCATTGCCAAGAAACTGGGCGGCTACGGCGCGGACAAGGTGATTGTCTGCGAGAATCCGCTGCTGAAGAATTATACCACTGGGGCATACGCCAAAGTGATGTGTGACGTAATTGAAGAAAAGAAGCCCGAGATTGTGCTCTTTGGCGCGACTACCATCGGCCGCGATTTGGCCCCCCGCTGCGCCGCGCGCCTGCACACCGGACTGTGCGCCGACTGCACGCACTTGGACGTGGACATGGACATTTACCGCGACTTCCTGCACAGCAGTTCCACGCTGCCCCCCGAGCGCATTGACGGTCTGAAAAATGCGAGAGTACGGGGTGAAGATCACGACGTTTCCCGCGATCTGAAGATGACCCGTCCGGCTTTCGGCGGTCATTTGATGGCTTCCATTATCTGTCCGCGTTTTCGCCCCTGCATGGCTACGGTGCGTCCGGGCGTGATGGAGAAGGCACCGTTTGATCAGGCAAAGGCGGATGCCTGCCAGATTGAGAAGGCGACGGTTGCGCTGTCTGAGTCCGATATCCAGACCGAAGTGATCGAAATTGCCAAGGCTGCCAAAAAGCTGGTCGACCTTATCGGCGCGGACTTTATTGTTTCCGTCGGCCGCGGCATCAGCAAGGATGTGGACAAGGGCATGAAACTGGCGCAGGATTTGGCCGACGAGCTGGGCGGCGTTGTGGGGGCCTCCCGCGCGGTGGTTGACAACGGCTGGATTTCCGCCGATCACCAGGTCGGTCAGACCGGCAAGACCGTGCATCCGAAGATCTATGTTGCGCTGGGTATTTCCGGCGCCATTCAGCATAAGGCCGGCATGCAGGATTCCGAGTGCATCATCGCCGTCAACAAGAATGAGACCGCTCCGATTTTTGAAGTTGCCGATTACGGCATCTGCGGCGATCTGTTCAAAGTAACGCCGATGCTGACGGAGGCAATCCACGCCGCCAAGGTTGCAAGGTAAAAAAAGCAGGTTTTTCGGAAGAAGTTCTTCCCGTGAATAAACCAACAGGGCAGAGACGCGATTTTTTCGTGCCTCTGCCTTGCGCTATAGAAAGCGGCTTCGGCGCCGCCTTGCCTTTTTAAAACAAGTATTCTATAATCATTCACATGAGAGCGGGGAGGGAAAACCGTGGCGGATTTACAAACGGATGTCCGATATATCAGAGGAATTGGAGAGCAGCGGGCAAAAGCGCTGAGCCGTCTTGGCATTTCCACGCTGCGGGATCTGATCTCTTACTTTCCCAGGCGATATGAGGATCGCACCGAAACCTGTAAGATTGCGGAGCTGCGGCCTGAAGAAACCGCATGTGTTGCGGCAATGGTGGCGGCGCCGCCGCAACTGTCCCATATTCGTAAGGGGCTGGATTTGGTAAAGCTGCGGGCGGTGGATGAAACCGGCACACTGGATGTGACTTTTTTTAATCAGACATGGCTTCTAAACAGCTTGCAGCAAGGAAAGGTCTATGTGTTTTGCGGCAGGGCAGAGGGGACTCCGCTGCGCCGCCGGATGACAAATCCCATTGTGGAGGCGGAGGGGAGGCGCGAGTTTACCGGGCGGATTGTCCCGGTGTATCCGCTGACCGCCGGTGTTTCCCAGCTGATTCTGTCCCGTTCCGTACGGCAGGGACTGGACGCCTGCGAGACAATCCTGCCGGACATTTTACCGGACGAAATCCGCCAGAGCCATACGCTGTGCCGAATTGGCTATGCCTATGAGAATATCCACTTTCCGGAAAGCGCGGAAGCGCTGAACATTGCTAGGCGGCGGCTGGTATTTGAGGAATTGTTCCTTTTTACGATTGGGTTGAAACGGTTGCGGGGCAGAAGAGACAGAACGAGTGTGCCGCCCTGCCACACGGTGGAAATGCGGCCGTTTTATCATGCGCTGCCGTTTCAACTGACCGGGGCGCAGCGAAGGTGCATAGGGGAGGCTACAGGCGATATGCTGACGGGGCATGTGATGAACCGGCTCTGCCAGGGAGACGTTGGTTCCGGTAAAACCGTGGTGGCAGCTGCCTGCGTATACTTTATGGTACGGAATGGACGGCAGGCGGCCCTGATGGCACCGACGGAAATTTTGGCGCGGCAGCACTTTGAGGGACTTGCTCCGCTGATGGAATCCCTGGGCATTCGCTGTGCGCTGCTGACCGGATCCACAAAGGGGAAGGCACGGAGGGAACTGCTTGCCCGCCTGAGGGCGGGAGAAATTGAATTCCTTATCGGCACCCATGCTCTGATTTCCGCGGATGTGGAATATGCGAATCTGGGGATAGTGGTGACCGACGAACAGCACCGCTTCGGTGTGGCGCAGCGGGCGGCGCTGTCTGAAAAGGGGGACTCGCCCCATATGCTGGTGATGTCCGCCACGCCGATTCCCCGGACGCTGGCGCTGATCCTTTACGGCGATTTGGACGTGTCCGTTCTCGATGAGCTTCCGCCGGGCCGTCAGCCCATTGATACCTTTGCCGTGCCGGGCAGCTACCGCCCCCGCATCTATGCGTTCCTCCAAAAACTGGCCGGGGAGGGGCGGCAGGCCTATATCGTCTGCCCTCTGGTGGATGAGAACGGGGATGTGCCGGATGAGCGCAAAGCGGTGACGGAGTATGCGAAAAACCTGCAGGAGCGGATTTTGCCGGATTTAAAGGTGGCGTGCGTCCATGGGAAAATGAAGGCGAAAGAGAAAGACGCGGTGATGGCGGCGTTTGCCGCCGGAGAGACGGACATTCTGGTATCTACCACGGTGATTGAGGTGGGCGTGGATGTTCCCAATGCCGCGGTGATGGTGATTGAAAACGCGGAGCGTTTTGGCCTGAGCCAACTGCACCAGCTGCGGGGCCGCGTGGGGCGCGGAACGCACAAATCCTATTGCATTCTGATTTCGGACAACCGAAACGAGGACGCCCGCTGGCGGCTGAAGATTATGACGCAGACCGGGGACGGATTTAAAATCGCGGAAGAGGATCTGCGTCTGCGCGGCCCGGGCGATTTCTTCGGAGAACGGCAGCACGGCCTGCCGGGGCTGAAGATTGCGGATTTGGGCTGCGATACGCCGCTTTTGCAGGAAGCGCAGACTGCCGCTGAGGGACTTTTACGGGTGGATCCGGAGCTTTCCGGCTGCCCCGCCGTGGCCGCGCGGGTGGAAGAGCTTTTCCGGCAAAACGCCGATACGCTGAACTGATCCGGCATCGCTCACCGCAATTCCCGCGGTGAGCGATGTCGTTATGTCT
Source organism: Dysosmobacter sp. (assembly GCA_041859815.1). GTDB lineage: Bacteria > Bacillota > Clostridia > Oscillospirales > Oscillospiraceae > Oscillibacter. Next base: position 33,154 of record JBFLFX010000003.1, read on the forward strand.
TGCCGAAGTTACTGAATGGGAACGACGGCCCCGTCGAAATGGTCGGTGATATAATTCTGAATGGTTTTGCTGTGCAGAACCTCAATCAGCTTTTTCACGGCTTCATTTTTCTCGTTGCCCTTTTTCACGGCGATAACATTGGCATAGGTCTGCGCGGAATCGGAGTCCGCCGCTTCGGTAGCCAGCGCGTCTTTTGTGGCGTTTAGGCCGCCCTGAAGAGCATAGTTGCCGTTAATAACCGCCAAATTGACGTCGGAACGGGATTTTACCAGCTGGGCTGCTTCCATCTCAACAATTTCAACGTGTTTGGGATTTTTCTGGATATCCAGCTTGGTGGCGTCAAAGCCCGCGCCGTCCCTTAGTTTGAGAATCCCCTGCTTTTCCAGCAGCAGCAGGGCCCGGGCTTCGTTGGTCCCATCGTTGGGAACGGAGATTTTCGCGCCGTCGGGCAGCTGCTTGAGGGAAGTGGTCTTGCCGGCATAGATGCCGAAGGGTTCGTAGTGGATCTTGGCAAGCGCTACCAGATGGGTGCCGTGTTTTTTGTTGAAGTCTTTCAGATACGGTGTGTGTTGGAAGTAGTTGGCATCCAAATCGCCGGATTCCAGCGCGGTATTGGGCTGTACGTAATCGGTAAATTCCACAATTTCCAGGTTGACGCCCTCTTTTTTCAAGGGTTCCACGCATTGCTTCAGAATTTCCGCGTGAGGCGTGGGGCTGGCGCCGACGGTCAGCGTGACGGTTCCGCCGGATTTGGCGGCGGAGGAAGTCTGGGAAGATGCTGCGGATTTGGAGCCGCAACCTGTGGCGGCGAGCAGGACAAGGGCAAGCGACAGAGTCAGTGCGATCAAATTCTTTTTCATCATAAGTTCCCTTTCTGTGTTTTCTATTTTGAGCGAATTCGTTTATCGGCACGAAATGCTGCGAAGTTCCCAATCTCCTGAAAGATCTGAACAATGACAATCAGCAGGATGACCATGACCCACATAATGCCGGACTGTCCGCGGTAGTAACCGTAGTTGATGGCAATACCGCCCAGTCCGCCGCCGCCGACGATGCCGGCCATGGCGGAATATCCGAGAATGGTGGTCACGGCAATGGCCGCGCCGGAAATCAGCGAAGAGCGCGATTCCGGCAGAATGACCTTGCAGATGATTTGCAGCGGCGTTGCGCCCATGGACAGCGCGGCTTCAATAACACCGCGATCCACTTCCCGGGCGGAAGATTCCACCATGCGGGCAATAAAGGGGAACGCGGCAATCACCAGCGGCGGGATCATGGCGTCGGGGCCGATGGAGGTGCCGGTGAAGAATTTTGTCAAGGGCATCAGCGCCATCAGCAAAATCAGGAACGGCGCCGAGCGCAGGGCGTTGACAAGATTGCCCACAATCCGGTAAACCGGCGCGCTGGGGCGAATGCCGTCCGGCGCGGTAACGGTGAGCCAGAATCCAATGGGCATTCCGATGGCATAGGCCATCAGGGAAGAGATCAGCGTCATATACAGCGTCTCCAGCGTTCCCTGCCCGATGACAGGCAGCCATTTAGCAATCTCCATTTTTTAATACCTCCTCCGTGTACGCGATGTTTTTCTCCCTGAGATAGGCGAGCATTTTTTTTGTGATCGCCGGATCCTCCGGAAACCGGAGAATCATATGTCCGGTGATTTTTCCCTGAATGGTTTTGGTATCCGCGTAGACGATGTTGAACGGCTGACCGCAGGCGAGGACCATGTTGGAAACGATAGGCTGATCTGTGGTCTGCCCGTCAAAGGCAAGGCGGAAGAGCCTGCCGGTACCGCTGAATGCCGTGACCCCCGGGCCGCTGGGGGCAATCAAACGGCGGGCGGCCTCCGTCCGGGGATGGCGGAACACTTCTTCCACCGTACCGCTTTCCACAATTTGACTGTCGGCAATAATGGCCACCCGGCTGCAGATCTCTTCAATGACCCGCATCTCATGGGTGATTACCACCACGGTAATGCCCAGCTTTTCATTCAGATCCCTCAGCAGGGACAATATGGAAAGGGTGGTGGTGGGATCCAAAGCGGAGGTGGCTTCGTCGCACAGGAGGACTTTGGGGTGTGCCGCCAGTGCCCGGGCAATGGCAACCCGCTGTTTCTGCCCGCCGGAAAGTTGCGCGGGGTAGGCTTTTTCCCGGTTACCCAGGCCAACCAGCTGCAAAAGTTCCCGTGCCTTTGCCCGCGCCTCGGTTTTGCCGATGCCGGCCAGTTCCAGGGGAAAACAGACATTTCCCAGTGCCGTCCGCTGCATCAGGAGGTTGAAGCTCTGAAAGATCATGCCGATAGAGCGCCGGGCCTTTCGCAGATCCCGCGCGTTCAGAGCGGTCATGTCCAGGCCGTTTACCAGAATGCTGCCGCTGGTGGGCCGTTCCAACAGGTTCATGCAGCGTACCAGTGTGGATTTGCCCGCACCGGACAGGCCGATAATTCCAAAAATTTCCCCTGCCTGAATGGAGAGACTGATTCCGTCCAGCGCGGTGACGGCGCTGTCTCCGGTACCGAAGATCTTTGTCAGATTTTGAATTCGGATCATGGGTTCGCTCACCGTTTTTTACACTCCCTTCATTTGCTGCCGCCGCGCGGCAAAGATTCCGCACGGGACATAAAAAAATCGCCCCTGATGCAAACTGCATCAAGGACGATTGTAAATCGTGGTACCACCTTGGTTCACCGATTCCTCACGAAACCGGCCTTTGAGAGTGCCAACACACTCCTGCGCGATGACGGGCGCTCCCGTCGCAGCCTAGGCAAAATCCGCCGTCGGTGCGCGACTCCGAGACCATGTTTGGCAGGGCCTTCCGCATCCCTTCTCACCACCCGGGATTCTCTGTGCCGTATCTCCGCGCCTACTCTTCTCTTCATTGTCTTTCCGTGATTTAATTGTTAAATTGCAGTTTACGGGAAAATGGCCGATCTGTCAATTAACAAATGCCACAAATAATGATTTTAAAAATTAGATAATTTATACAAAAACACAAAATTTATTAAAATAAATAAAAATGCCGCTTAAAAAATACCAGTATCGGATTGTGCTGAACCGGCAAAACTGTTAAGATAAATACCAGCATTTTGAGAAAAAAGGAGAAGCGGCGTGAAAAAGAGAAGTGTATGGCTGCACTGGCTCAGGAATCTGCTGTGCGGAATTTTGATAGGCGCGGGCGCGATTCTGCCGGGCGTATCCGGCGGCGTGTTGGCGGTAGTTTTTGGAATTTACCGTCCGCTGATGGAGATGCTGACACATCCGAAGCTGTCAATTCCGAAATATTGGCGATGGATTCTGCCGCTGGGAATTGGATGGGCGGCGGGCTTTTTGCTGTTTGCAAAGGGGATTGCACTGGCAATGGAGTATTCCGTATCCGTTACCACCTGGCTCTTTATCGGGTTGATTGTGGGGACTGTACCGCAGCTTTTTCACGAAGCGGGAAAAGAGGGACGCCCGCGCAGCGCGTGGATCAGCTTTGTGCTTTGCGGGGCCGCAATGTTTTTTTCACTGTTTTACATCAGCCATGTTGCCGGGATGCATGTGAATCCGGGCTTTGGATGTGAATCCGGGCTTTGGGTGGTACAGCTTCTGCGGCGCTCTGTGGGGCGCGAGCGTGGTGGTTCCCGGCATGACCACAGCCTCCATTTTAATGGCGCTGGATTTATATCAGCCGCTGATGGACGGCCTTTCCAAGATGCAATTTTCTATTTTACTGGCGGTTATTCCCAGCATGCTGCTGACGATTGCCGCGCTGGCGCATGCCGCCAACTGGATCTTTCAAAAGTATTATCCCCAGGCATTTTATGGAATTTTGGGAATCGTGGCCGCCTCTACGCTTGTCATCATCCCCGTGTCCTACCGAAGCATCGGCGAAATTTTCCTGTCGGCTGTCTGCTGTGCCGCGGGTTTTTTTCTCGCCTATCTGCTCAGCCGGCTGGATCGGCAGATTGGCCAGAGGTGACAGGATTCGGCGAAATTCCCCGCAAAGTCGATTTTTCCTTGCTATTTCTAAAAAATCATGCTATCATGGCAAGGAGATAAAAGAAAAGTGAGAGGGGCAAACCCGGTGAAAGCCGGCGGCGCAAAGCTAGAGGATCGTCATGTATTTACGATAGCCAGCTGCCACGGGATTTATCTCGCGTGGAGAATATCTCTACACCTGTGCAGGGGCTGTCGTCATTGACGACAGCCTTTTTCCACGGAGGAGTCGCGCAATGTGCGGAAGAGAGAAAAAAGCGTATGACGGCGGATTTACACTGGCCGAGATGCTGGTGGTGGTCGCCGTCCTTGCCATTGTCGCAGCTCTGGCAGCTCCCTCGCTGGTCAGCGGCTGGCGCTCCGCCAAGCTCACAAAGTGGGATGAAACGGCAAGGGAAATTTTTCTGTCCGCCCAGAATGAGACGTCTGAAATAAAGGCCGCCGGTCTTTTGGATCGGCTGGCACAAAAAGAGAGCAGCGAGTCGGTGACCTCCACGACGATTACGCTGCTCTCCGCATCCAATGAAACGCAGAATTATTTTCCGCAGACGCGTATCTTGCTCTCGACCACGGGGGGAAGCTTTGTGTTGAAACTGAACCTGCTTACCGGCGATGTGCTGGACGTCTATTATTCAGAATCTGCAGAATTAACCGACGGAGCCGTTGATTCTATGCTGAGCAGTCTGGTGAACACCCGGTCTGTCAGTTCAACACAGAACGATCGGGTGCGGTATGCTGCGGGCATCGGTTATTACGGCGGGGGGGGCGAATCCGCCGGGAACGGCGGATCGGCGGACACGCCGGAACCGGAATGCACCGTGATCAACAGGGAAGATCTTTATGTCAAGCTGACGGTTCCAAAACTGGCTGAAAATTCTGCGGGCGATCCCTTGATTTCGGCTTCCGTTCAGATAGAGGGAGAGACGCATACCGTCGGCGGCACTACGTCGCGGGCGAGCAGAACCCTCACCGCCGGCGGGTCGGAAAGCCTGGGCGATACGGGAAATATTCACGCCTGGACGGATGCCGACGGTACATACAACCTGTATCTTCTGCTGGACAGCATGGCGGCCGGAAAGTCTTTTGCCGAACTGTATCCGGATTTGGTTCCCGGGGACGATCTGACACTGTCGCTGACCCTGCGCTGTAACGGTGAGACAGTTTTTACCCACCGGACGTTCGCAAAAGTAAACAGCCTGTTTGAGACAAAGTCCGCGGAAAACGGCGCGGTAACGGCGACTTACGGTTATGTCCGCCAGCTGCATAATCTCGCCGCATACTGCGATGTATCCGCTGACCGGAGGGAGGACGCGCCGTTTACACTGCGCCAGATGCAGGATATTGATTTTGCATCGCTGTCGGACAGCCAAAAGATTGCCGGCGGCCTGATGATGCCGGAGAATACGGCGGTGAGAAGTTATGCGCCTGAGAAGATTGACGGGGATACCTCCGGCATTGTTCTGAACGGCGGCGGATATGAGCTGAAAAATTTCAAAATTGCCGGAGCCGGATATTCCGGCTTGATTGGATTTTGTACCTGCCCGCTGACCGTGGAGAATCTCCGGGTTGTGGATCCAACTGTTTCCGGGACGGAGGAGGCCGGCGCGCTGGCGGGCGCGCTCAGCGGCAGGACGGAGATTTCCAACTGCCGGGTCTACCTGACGCGGCAGAGTACGGAGTCCGCGATGAAAGCATGGATGGCCTCGCATACCGTGCGCGCTTCCGGCGGCATGGCGGGCGGGTTGGTTGGCCGGGTTTCCGGAGAAAGCCTGCACGTGGAAAACTCCCTCTCCGCGCTTCCGGTTTCGGCGGAATACGACGCGGGCGGAATCCTCGGCACGCTCTCCGCGGGAAGCGCGGCAATCGGCAACAGTTTTGCTTCCGGCGATGTCACCGCCGCGGAGACCGGCGCTGGCGGCGCGGTAGGTGCAGTGACCTCGGGAAGCTTAACTGTAAAAGACAATTACTTTACAACATCTGACGTTCGGTCAGATTCCTGCGCGGGCGCATTGGCCGGGTACCTTGCGGACGGCGCGGTGTTCAGCGGCTGCACGGCCTATGGGCTTGTGATTGCGGACGGGACGTCCGCCTACGGTCCGCTGGCCGGAAGCGGAGACGCGTCGGTGACGGACTGCGCAGGGCTGTATCAGAGCGGGAATACTTCTGCGGCGAATCATTACGAGGCCGGTGTGGCCGTAAGGGAATTCAGCGCATTTAAAGCGGAAGGCGGGGGAAGCACGAATCCGTATCTCTCCGCCGGCGTATTTCCCTTCGCTTTTTTGACGTACACGCTCAATGGAACAACGGTGACAATGCCTTATTACGGCGACTGGCCGGAGGAAATTAAGCCTGCGGCGGCGAATGTCCCCTATGGCCTGTGCTATTACGAAAAATACACTGACGGCTCATGGGGATTTTACGGATATGACAGGCGGGGCCTTCTGATCAATACCCTTGATTACGCCAATGCAAAGATGATTTCCGGCACCTGCGGTTACGGCGTGGCGGCTCCGTCGGGAACGGAGGACGTTTCCGGGCCGAATCAGGGCTGGGGCGGTAATTTTACGCTGAGCCGTAAAACAGAGATTCGTTCTTTAGGAATTGACCTGTACCCATGGACCACCGCAGTTGACGATTTTAAGGTGTGGAGCGGCGGATATGCGCTGCGGGAAATTTTCGATACGTTTTCCGATCGGACGGTGTATCTGAATCCCGGCTTTGGAACCTCCATCTCCCTGAACAATGTCCCGCTGGGCGATTTGGAGAGCAACCCGGTGCTGCAGGTCAGGACGGCGGAACAACTGGAAAATATAGGAAAAGTACAATCCTATTCCCCGCAATATTATCTCAAGCAGACGCACGATATCACGGCGGATGCCGCCACGGGAATGATTGACGGCAACGGCCATCAGTTTACCTATGACGGCGGTGAAAATTCCATTTCCGGACTGACTCAGCCACTGTTTTATGTGTTGGGCAGCACCACTTCGGTGGAAAATGTGATTTTGCGGAATGTGAAGATCAACCGTTCCGATTCGTCTGCGGCGCTGGCGCTGACGGCTCAAGCGAGCGTCACGAACTGCCGGGTGATTTCCGGGACGGTCAGCGGTTCGGCGGGCGGGACGGCAGCCGGACTGATTGCGCTCACTTACAGCGGCGCGGTTGTCACGAATTGCGGGGTCAGCGGCGTTACCGTCAGGGCGGGCGGCGTTGTGGCGGGCCTGATTGGCGCGGCACAGGGAACCGTAAAGAATTGCGAGGTTGTAAACGCGAAGATTGCGGAAAATGGAAGTGCCGGCAGCTATGCGGCGTCGGCGTCCGGCCTGATTGGAGAATCGGACGGCGTCTATACCGTGGATTGCTATTCCGCAAACTGCACCGTTCAATCCGGCAACGGCGCGGCGTCCGGGCTGGTTTCCTATGTACGCGGCGGGACGGTCAAATCGTGCTATGCCAATAATGCGGTGACCTCCTCCAATGCGGATGCGGCGGGGTTCTGCGCCAGCGTCCAGAGCGGGGTTTCCATTTACGGTTGCTATTCTGATGGCACGGTCAGCGCGGGAAATTCCTACGGCGACACGGCGGCCGGCTTCTGCATTCATGGAAATTACAACGGCGCCGTTGACGGCTGTTACGCGGTTGCGCAGGTCAAGAAGGGATATAAGACGTTCGGATTTGCGGACTCTGCGTATTACATGAGTGTCACCAACTGCTACTGGGCAAAGGAGGCCGGGGTAAACGCGTCGGTTTCCGGCGGCGCCGGAACCGCCTGCCCATTACGGAAGCTCCGCGGCCTTTTGACGCTGGACTCCTATTTTGCCAAGATGAACGATGGAAACGGAAATCTTGTTTGGACGATGGACAACCAATCGCATACGCACCCGAATGCCCTGACCGGCAGCTATCCGTATCCGCGGCTTGCGGCGCTGGATCATTACGGCGACTGGCCGGTTGGCAGCAGAGTCGGGAAGCTGGGCGCATTTGCCTATGATTGGGATGACGGATCTTCTTCTTGCGGCATTTCCGGCAGTCTGATCGACTTATCGGAACAGGCGGCGGACAGAACCTATTCTCATTCCGGATCGCCGATAGGCTGCGGCATTCTGATTGACGATTCGATTGCGGGCGATTCCGCGAATTGGACCGTCACCGTAAACGATACGGATCCGGATGCTTGGGGCGGCACCTCGCGGGGAACAGGCAGCGAAACGGATTCCCTTGCGGACTTTATGAGCAGCCGGTACGTCTATTCGGATCGCACCGACGACGGCGTTCGTATTTATTATTTCCTAATCGGCGGCGGCTTTCTGGGTTCGTCCCGCTCAACGGAAGTCCATGAGATTGTGTTTACTTACACGCCTACCGGGGAGACCTACACTTTCACAAATTCCGACGGCGTTTTTACGTATATAGGCTGATTCGGCACGGAGGAACAGAAATGCGAAAATTCTCTGCAAAACTGCATAGTGCCGGGGGGACTTCCATGCTGATAGCGCTCTTTTTTTTCTTGATTTGTCTGACGGCCGGCGCAATTGTGCTGACTTCCGCTACCGCCAGCGCGGCAAAGGAGAGAAACCGATATCAGGAGCAGCAGGCATATCTGGCGGTTTCGTCGGCAGCGCGGCTTCTGAAAAAGCAGCTGAGCGGATCGTCCTATGTTGTGACGGCGGTGCCGTATGATACGGGGAAAAAAGACGCGGACGGCAATGAAATCTGGAAATACCGCACGGAGACGGCGGTTTCTCCGTCCGGCGGAAATCTGCTGACGGACAATATTCTTGAAAGCGGATCAACGGATCCTTCTGCCACCGGAAGCTATACGGTGGCGGCAGACGGTGCCGGGGACAGCGCTGACGGCCTGCGGGTGAACGTGACCTATACGATGGATTCTTCCACGAAAAAGGCGACGTTTCTCCTGACGGATGCGAAAACGCAGCGGTATTCCATGAGAGTCGTCTTTTGCGCCACGTCCACCGCACCGGACGAACTCGGGCAGTTCGGCATTTACTGGGACGGCGGCACCATTACAAAGGGGGCAAATTCCAATGCGTAAGCTGAAGAATTGCGCCGGGGAAACGCTGATTGAAACATTGATCTCCATCCTGATCGTCACGCTTGCCAGCGTGGTGTTGGTGCAGATGGTGATTACCGGCTGTCAAATTGACGTGGAATCCGGGAAAGCCGACAAAATGTTTTCGTCCGCACTGGCTGCGGCAGAGGGAGAAAAAACCTCCAGGGGGAGCGGTACGGTGACCATCGGCGGAGCAGACGGCGAGTATACCGTTCCCGTGGAATACTACGGCGGCGGTACGGGGGATCGCTCGCTGACGTCCTATTCCGCAGGAAGTGCGCCATGAGAGGCGCCGCGGGGCATAAACTCTGCGGGCACGGCGGAATGACACTGGTGGAAACGCTGGCGGCAATTGCAATTCTGGCGCTGCTGTCCTCCATCATCCTCATTGGCGCACAGGCTGCCGTGCTGTCCGCGCGGAAAAGCAGCTTTGCGGCGGAATGCCAGACAGTCTCGGACACGATTGACACGGCGCTGTCCGACCCGCTGCGCTATGCGACGGACATTACGGTGGACGGCGACGGAAATGTGACGGCTTATTCCAACCCCAATTATCGGATTGCCGACGGCGCGGTTACGGTTGGCGTCAACCAGGGGAGCGCCGGTGATTTGGGGCTTATTTATCTGGCCTCCGGCAAGTTGCTGCTGAATGCTGCCAGTTATTCCCATCTGGTGGTTGTGCCGGAGAATTTCAGCCCGGGAGCGCCGTATTCTTCCAATTTTAAGCTGACTTACAACAATTCGACGCATACATTTTCCGGAGGGTATCAGCTGTATGATCCGATCGACAAGCGGCTGTCCGGGACATATTCCTTTTTGTTCCGGGACGTGAATTCCGTGACGGCGCAAATTGCCGGTTAGCTGTTTTGAAGGAGGGTGAGACCATATGAGATACACGCGTTTGGGAGATTTGCTGCTGTCGGTCGGACTGATTAGCAAAGAGCAGCTGGATCGGGCGCTGCAGCGCCAGAAGGCCACTAAACAGCGCCTGGGGCAGGAGCTGATTAATGAGAAGATTATTACGGAGCAGCAGCTGATTGACGCGCTGCGCATGCAGCTTGGCATTGAATTTGTCGATTTGTCCTCAATGTTCATCAAACCGCAGATGGCAGAGCTCCTTCCGAAGAACATTGCCAAGAAGAACGGCGTGGTACCGGTGCGGCTGAATGGTGACACGCTGTATCTGGCGATGAGCGATCCCCTGAATTTTATGGCGCAGGAAGAAGTCAAAACCGCCACCCGCAAGCATGTGGTGCCGATGATTGCCACAACCGATGCCATTGACCACGCTATTGCCAGCCTGTACGGCAGCGAGGGCGCGGCACGCGCCATTGCCGATATGAAGCGGGAGATTGCCGCGGGGGGGCAGAAACAGGGGACGGCAGAAAATTTTGCCGCCAGCAGCATCGGCGGTAAAGAAGAAAATTCCACCGCGCCCACGGTGCGTTTGGTGAATTCCATTCTTGAACGCGCCATTCTGGAGCACGCCAGCGACATTCACATTGAGCCCTATGAGCAGGAGGTCCGCGTCCGGATGCGGATTGACGGCGTGATGCACAGCCTGATGACGGTGCCGAAAGCGCTTCAGGCGTCCGTGGTTTCCCGTCTGAAGGTGATGGGCGGGATGGATGTTACGGAGCGCCGCATCCCGCAGGACGGCCGTGCCGGCGTGCGGGTGAAATCCAGAAATGTGGATTTGCGGATGTCCACGCTGCCGACTATCTTCGGAGAGAAATTTGTGATTCGCCTGCTGGACAGGGCAACCCAGCTCCTGACCAGGGAGAGCATCGGATTGAACGGCGACGATTTGAACAAGTATCTGGAGCTAATCCACCGCCCTTCCGGCATGGTGCTGATTGTCGGTCCGACGGGAAGCGGAAAATCCTCCACCATGTACAATATGATTCAGGAACTGAACACCGAAAAGGTGAATCTGGTAACGCTGGAAGACCCGGTGGAATACAACATTCCCGGCATCAGTCAGGTGCAGATCAATGAAAAAATCGGCATGACGTTTGCCGGCGGACTGCGTTCCATTCTGCGTCAGGATCCCGATAT
>JBFLFX010000004.1:0-41510 GCA_041859815.1 Dysosmobacter sp.
CCGCCATGCTGGCCATTGATCCCGACTGTGTGGATTTGACGCTGGCAAAGGACATGAATCCCCAGAATCCCACGGCGGAAATCAAGGCGCAGTATATTCAGGCGGTAAATTTTCATGGCGGCAGCATCCGCCTGCCCCGGGATACAAAGGAAATTGCGCCCAGTGGCTGGTTTGGCCCCATGGATCCGCGGGAGGCAACCCGGGAGTACGGCGAGGCCATGCTGCATGTCTGCGTGAATTTTCTGCGGGAGTTTGTCCCGGAATATTTGAAAATGGAACTATAAGGCCGGAGGTGATCTATGAAAATCGCAAGGCGCGCCGCCGCACTATGCTGTGCGGCGGCGCTGCTGGCGGCGCTCTGCTCCTGCGCTGCCGTGCCGAAATCGGACGGCGCCGGCTCCGGGAAAATCCAGGATACGCGGCCTTCCCAAAAGGCCGACTTAAAAAAACTGCGGCTGGATGACGGCGTGTGGCAGTACGACAGGGCACAGGATATTTACTGGCAGTCCGGCGCGGCATACTGTTCTGCGCCCCGGGACGCGGTTCACGAGACGCTGTCCGTGTTCGTCCCGGGAAGCTATTTTCACGGGAAGAAGAACAGCGACGGCACTTATGCCTGTTCCATCGATTATTCCGCGAAAATCAACGGCTACACCGCCGCTACCGCACCGATGCTGCTGGCGGTGAACACCGCTGGATACGAGGCAAAAACGGCGCCCGCGTCCGATCACGGCACGGCAATGATGCGCTGCCTGAAAGCCGGGATGGTGTATGTTTCGCCGGGGCTGCGGGGAACGGGCGGTAAAAATCCAGAGGGTGCGCCGTGGGGCGCGGCGGATTTGAAAGCGGCGGTACGGTTCCTGCGGCTGAACATGGAGCGGCTGCCCGGCGATCCCGATCGGATTTTTGCCTTCGGCACAGGCGCTGGCGGCGCGCTGAGCGCGGTTCTGGGCGCGTCCGGGGACAGTGCGGCATACCTGCCGTATCTGGACGGCGCGGGCGCGGCTCTGTATGATGAAAAAGGCGCGGCAATTTCCGACGCGGTGCGCGGTGTGATGTGCTGGAACCCTTTTCCCGCGCCGGACACGGCGGACAGCGCCTATGAGTGGATGCTGGGACAGTATTCCGGGGAGGGAAGCCGGGCAAAGGGCAACTGGACCGCCGCGTTTTCCCGCGATTTGGCGTCCGCATTTGCAGGCCAGATCAATCGCATGGGCCTGAAAGATGAAGCGGGAAACGCCCTGACGCTGGAGGCCACGCGGAACGGCGCCTGGACGGCCGGCGGATACGCGGACGAATTGCGGTCGCTGCTGGGGCAATCGCTGAACCGGTATCTGAAGGACACAAAATTTCCCTGTGTGGCGGAGATCGCTGGAAAGACAGCGCGCTGCAAAACCGCAGGGGACTATGTTGCGGCGCTGAACGGGAAAGAGGGCTGGATCTCCTGTGACGGGGGCGCGGGCACCGTGCAAATTTCGGATTTGGGCGGGTTCGCGCGCCGTTGTGCCGGAACCTTGAAAGCGGTCGGCGCGTTTGACGGCTTGAAACGCGGGACGCCGGAAAATCAGGCGTTTGCCGGAAGCGGCGGGGAGGCGCTTCATTTTGACGCGGTGATGTCGGCGTTGCTGGCGGAGCATCAGAGCGGTTATGCGGCGCTTTCCGGCTGGAAGGCCTCCTACCCGGCGGAATATGCCGCCGATTTGGAAAAGGCCGGCGAGCTGGGCGGAAACGCGGAAGTCCGGCGGAATCTTTATAATCCGCTGTATTTTCTGTGCCGCGGCAGCGCCGGCTGCGGAACTTCCGTGCCTGCCGCAGATTGGCGCGTGAACTGCGGCGTCTGTCAAAACGGCGCGGCGGTGGTGGACGGCATGAATCTGACTCTGGCGCTGCGGGAAAACGAGTACGTAAAAAAAGTGTGCTTTACTCCGGTTTGGACACAGAAGGGTTCGTTGCCGGAGGACACCGGGAACGGCTTTGAAAATTTCATCCGCTGGGTAAAAATCTGTTGTCCGGCGGGGGAGTAGTCAGATGACGGTACTCCGCAGAGAAATACGAAAAAGGAAGCGGCGCAGGATGGTGAGATGCAAACAGGAGCGCTCCTGCCTTTCCGGCGGGATTGCGGGCCGCAGGCCCGTGCTCCGACGACAGCGCGGCAGGCCACCTTTTGTGCGCTGCGTGTTTTGCAGCTTTTTGCGGAATCGTTACAGGGGGGAAACAAAGATGGCGGCCCGAAGAAGAAAAGACGGCGGTTTTACGCAGATGGAAGTCCTAATCACCGCAGCGTTGATTTTGATCCTTGTTGCGCTGGCGCTGCCAACGCTTTCAGAGGCGCGCAAAAGGAGCGCGGGGAAAACCTGTGTTTTGAACCGTGCCTCTGTTCGTAGCGAGGCGGATGCTGCGCTGATTTGCGGCCGCTGGCGGGCGGACGCGGAAACCCCTGAGAATTTAAAAGAGGAGCCGAAATCCTGCCGCTGTCCCGCGGGGGAAACTTATGCGTTGGAAAAATACGGCGGCGGGACGTTTGAAGTCAGATACGGCATACAAGGAGCAATTTCTGACGCCGCCCCGCCGCCGGGCGGCTGATACGGAAAGCGTGGAAAAGGCCGGCGGACAAACTGTCCGCCGGCCTTTTCCCTACAGAGGGGTTCGATTGATGTAATCCACAAAACGGTAAGTGATTCCGTTTTCTGTGACAGGCTCGCTTGTCCGTTCAACTTCCCACCCGGGCAGCTTATCCAGATTGGGGAAAAAAGTGTCGGCTTCCCGATCCACGGCCTCCACACGGGTAATGTAAGCGCGGCGGCAGCGCGAGAGCAGCGCGGCGTAAACGCTTCCGCCGCCGATGACAAACACGTCGTCCTCCGGATCGGGGGATGCGGCGTCCGCCAGTTCTTTGATGGTATGGACAATTTCCGCGCCCGGCTGCTGCCGGTTTCCGGAGGTCAGCACGACATTGCGGCGGTTGGGCAGCGGCTTTTCACCGGGAAAGGACTCCAGTGTTTTCCGTCCCAGCAGGACGGTTTTTCCCGTGGTCATCCGCCGGAAGCGCCTCATGTCACCCCGCAGGTGAAACAGCAGTTTCCCCTCTTTGCCGATGGCCCAGTTTTGATCTACAACAACAATGACATTCATTCCTGCTCCTTCTTAAATCGCAATGGGGATTTTTTCTTCAAAGGGCGCCGGCGTGTAGCCGGAGAGGGAGAAACTGTCCCGTGTAAAGGCGTAAAAATCGGTTACCGCCGGGTCAATGGCAAACGCGGGAGCGGCGGACTGCGGCGCAGCCAGCATTTTCCGGATGATTGGAACGTGCCGGTCATAAATATGGGCGTCGGCAATGACGTGAACGAGTTCTCCGGCCTGCAGGCCGGAGGCGCGCGCCATCATGTGCACCAGCACGGCGTACTGCACGACGTTCCAGTTGTTGGCGGCCAGCATATCCTGGGATCGCTGATTCAAAATGGCGTTCAGGGTGTTGCCGGAGACATTGAAAGTCACGGACCATGCACAGGGATAGAGATTCATCTCATGGAGATCTTCAAAATTATAAAGGCTGGTGAGAATCCGTCGGGATGCGGGATTGTGGCGCAGATCGTACAGCACGCGATCCACCTGATCGAATTCACCTTCCGGGTATTTGTGCCGGATGCCCAGCTGATAGCCGTATGCCTTGCCGATGGAACCGTTTTTATCCGCCCATTGATCCCAAATGTGGGCGTTGAGCTCCCGGACATTGTTGGACTTTTTCTGCCAGATCCACAGCAGCTCATCGACGGCCGTTTTCCAGTAGGTGCGGCGGATAGTCAGAATCGGGAATTCTTTTTGCAGGTTGTAGCGGTTAACCAGACCGAACTTTTTCACGGTATGGGCGGGGGTTCCGTCTTCCCAGCGGGGCCGGACCTCCCGATCGGTGTCCCAGACGCCGGTATCCAGAATTTCCCGGCAGTTTTGAATAAAAACTTCATCTGCGCGGCTCATCAATGCGCCTCCTGTCCTTATTATTCATCCTGTCCAAGTATAGCAAAATCACACCGGAAATTCAATGTCAATCATTGCGGCGTCCGCCGGCGTGTTCCCGGGGCTGCCCTCTGAACGCCGGCGGCAGGGAAGAAAACGGCCGAAAGAGAAAATCGCAGGATTGGCAGAAAAAAGTGCCGGCTGCGGTTGTAATCATGTAAAAAGTGCGTTATGCTGAAACTAAAAATGGCAGGAGGTGGGCAAATGCCGGATTGCAGCGGGGCGGGCAAACGGGGCTACCTGAATGAGGATTTCCGCCTGTTTCACCTGAAGGACAGCCGGGCGCAGAAGCTGGATTTCCACTATCACGAGTTTGATAAGATCATTTTGCTGCTCAGCGGAAAGGTATCCTACGTGGTGGAGGGCGTCACTTATTACCTCAAGCCGTGGGACATCCTGATGGTGCAGCACAATCAGATTCACAAGCCGCTGATTGACCCGTCGGAACCGTATGAGCGCATTGTCATCTGGCTGGGGGATCGGTGGATGGCCGCCCGGAGCAATCCGGAGGCGCCGCTGTCGGCGTGCTTTGATTGGGCGCGGGAGCATAATTTTCACCTGCTGCGCGGCACACCCGAGCGCCGTCTTGTCTATATGCGTCTGATTCAGGAGCTGGAGGAGACGCTGCGCTCTCAGGAATACGGTCACGCGCAAATGGCGGATTTATGCTGCCAGCAGTTTTTACTGGCGGTGAACCGGGACGTTCTGAAAAACCGCACCGCACAGGAAGAGAAGGACAGCTACCGGGTGGATCCGAAGATGGAGGAAATCCTGCGGTATATCGGCGCGCATTTGCCGGAGGAACTGGATGTAGGCTCTCTGGCAAAGCACTTCTATCTGTCCCGCTATTATTTGATGCACCGCTTCAAGGCGGTGACGGGGTATTCCGTGCATCAGTATATCAGCCAGAAACGCCTGCTGGCGGCAGGTGAGCTGATTCGCGCGGGGACGCCGGTGATGAAAGCAGCCGAGCAGGCGGGCTTCCGGGAATATTCCACGTTCCTGCGCGCATTTCAGAGCACCTTTCACGTCAGCCCCCGGGAACTTCAGGGAGCGGAGCGACCGAGGGAAGAATAAAATGGAGTCGTTATTTTCCCTGAGATTTTCCAATCAGGATTTAAAGAGGCTGATTATCCCGATGGTAATTGAGCAGCTGCTGGCCATCACGGTGGGCCTTGCGGATTCCATGATGGTGGCGCGGGTCGGTGAGGCGGCGGTTTCTGCCGTGTCTTTGGTGGACGCGGTGAACGTGCTGCTGCAAAATGCGTTCGCGGCGCTGGCCACCGGCGGCGCGGTGGTGGCGGGACAGTATCTTGGGTGTCGGGAGACGGACAGGGCATGCCGCTCCGCCCAGCAGCTTCTGCTGTTCATGGGCGAATGCGCCGTTGGCGTGACGGTGCTGCTGTATGCGCTGAAGCACTTTATTCTCCATGTGGTGTTCGGATCCATTGCGCCGGATGTGGCGGCATATTCCAATACGTACTTCATGATTGTGGAGGCGTCCACATTTTTTTTGGCAATTTACAGCGTTGGCGCGGCGCTGTTTCGGGTAATGGGCAACTCACAGATCTCCATGAAAGTCTCTCTGGTTATGAACGCCATTAACATTGCGGGCAATGCCGCGCTGGTGTTTGGCTTTCACATGGGGGTGGCCGGTGTGGCGATCCCCACGCTGGTTTCCAAGGGTGTCGCCGCCGTAATGATGGTGGCGCTGCTGTACCGAAAAGATTTCTTGCTGCATTTGACAAGGCCGTTCAGATTTCGGCATGAAAAGCTGATGATCCGCAACATCCTGAAAATCGGCGTTCCAAACGGAGTGGAGGGCAGCATGTTCCAGCTTGGGAAAATCCTGCTGCTCTCCGTTGTGACGGCGTTTGGCACGGCTTCCGTTGCGGCCAACGCCGTGGGGAACACGCTTTGCTCTTTCCAGATTCTGGCGCCGCAGTCCATCGGCCTCGGCATGGTCACGGTGGTTTCCCAGTGCGCCGGCGCGGGAGATTTTGCACAGGCGCGCTATTATACCCGCAAGCTGATGCGCTGGGGCTATGCGACCATGGCACTTTCGGTGGGGGCCCTGTTTCTGGCAATGCCGCTTTTGCTGCGGGTGTACGGCCTCTCCCATGAGGCAACGCACTTCGCGCGAATCATCATTCTGACCCACGGCTGCTTCGGCGCGGCGGTTTGGCCGGCGGCGTTTCAGCTGCCGCAGACGCTCCGGGCGGCGGGGGATACCCGGTTTACCATGGTTGTGTCATCGGCGTCCATGTGGACGTTCCGCGTGATTCTGGGGGTGATATTTGCCAGAATCTGCGGCTTCGGCGTGCTGAGCATCTGGTATTCCATGTATATTGATTGGATGGTGCGGATGTTTTTCTTTATCCGCCGCTATCGAGGCCGCCGGTGGGAGCTCAAGGCGCTGAAAGAATAAACCGGAAACGCGCGGCGGTGCTGAGCCGACGCCGGATGTCCGGGATTTTCCCGCTGCGAGGGATACTCCCCCGCGGCGGACTCCGCCTTCCATGGAGGCGGAGAGCCGATTTCCCGGCAAGAGGGGAATCTGAATCCCCGGGAACCGGCGGGAACGCTGAATCGCCTGAGAAACCGAAAAAAAGGAGTGCGGCGGAACCGTTCCGCCGCACTCCCTGCTGTGTAAAATCAGAGCTGTTGTTCATAACGGGTTTCCACAGCGTCACCGAACCGCTCCCCATGGCATTCCCCGCCGGGGAGAAAGCCGCACTTTTCGTAGAACCGGCGGGCGCGGCGGTTTTCCTGAAAAACCCAGAGAAATACGCGGCGCTTTCCCAGGGCGGTGATATCCGCCGGAGCCCGATCCATCAGGGCGCGTCCCACGCCGCTGCCCCACGATTCCCGCAGGGAGTGCAGCGCCACAATCTCCGCGGCGGCCGGACGATCGGGATCCTCCCGCCAGAAAAGCTCGCCGCAGGGCGTGCCCTCCAGCAGCGCCAGATAGAACGTGCCGCAGCGGGATGTCAGTACGCCGCCCAGATTTCTCTCGTGCAGCGGGGCAGATCCGTGCAGCGGCGCAGCGTTTCCGCTGTGAGAATGCCGCCGAACGCCGCCTTCCAGGATTCTGTCTGAATTTGCGCCAACTGTGCCGCGTCTCCCGGCTGCGCAGTTCGGATTTCAATGTCGCGCATTTCAAAGTTTCTCCCAATTTTGTCAGATTTTGATCAGCTCGTACTGCCGGGTGCCAAGTCCCAGTTTTTCGCCGTGAATCAGTGCGGATTCCCAATTGGTGTCCGGGTGCATATCGTGAAAATGATCGCGATGGGCGCAGCTGTGCCCCTCGTCCGTCAGGACGGAGCCGGGCAGAGGCGCCTGCGCCATTACCGCGTCCGCACAGGCCTGATCCAGCGCGATGGGATCGAAGGAGGCAAACATACCCAGATTCGGCACGATGGGGACGTCGTTCATGGGGTAACAGTCGCAGGTGGGGGAGACGTCGATGACCAGTGAAATGTGGAAGCAGGGGCGGCCGTCCACAACCGCCTTGGTGTATTCCGCGATTTTGCAGTTGAGGATGTCGTTGGACTCGTCGCTTGCGGGCTGGATAGCATCCGCCGGGCAGTGTCCCAGGCAGCGGCCGCAGCCCACGCATTTTGTGTGGTCGATAGAGGCCTTGCGGTTGGTCACTTTTGCGGCGTCGTGAGCGCACCAGCGGGCGCAGGTGCCGCAGCCGATGCATTTCTCCGTGTTTACGGTGGGCTTTCCGGCGCTGTGCTGCTCCATTTTTCCCGCGCGGGAGCCGCAGCCCATTCCGATGTTTTTCAGCGTGCCGCCGAAGCCGGTGGACTCGTGGCCCTTGAAATGCGTCAGGGAAATAAACACGTCCGCGTCCATCACCGCCTGGCCGATTTTTGCCTCTTTGACATATTGGCCGCCCTGCACGGGAACCATCGTCTCATCCGTGCCCTTCAGGCCGTCGGCAATCAGAATCTGGCAGCCGGTGGCATAGGGCGTGAAACCGTTCTTATAGGCGGAATCCAGATGATCCAGCGCGTTTTTGCGCCCGCCGACATACAGCGTGTTGCAGTCCGTCAGGAAGGGCTTTCCGCCGCGCTCTTTCACGAAATCCACCACCGTGCGCGCCCAGTTGGGACGCAGGAACGCCAGATTGCCCGGCTCGCCGAAGTGCATCTTGATGGCGGTATATTTGTTTTGAAAATCAATTTTGTCCATGCCCGCGGTTTTCAAAAGGCGAGTCAGCCGCTGCTGCTGGCTTTCCCGATAGTCGGGCGTACGAAAATCCGCAAAATAAACGGCAGCTTTTTTACTCATCTGCGTATCCTCCCCGTAATATCATATTGTATATATTGTATATTTTAGGCGTCAGTGATTGTCCAGATCCACGGAGACATGATCGGTGCCGTATGTGTCAAACTCGTTGAGATAAGTGTCCATCCGTTCCAGAAGCTGATTGTAGTTTTCCCGCGTCATGGGCTCGCCGTCCATGTCCCGCAGAGCCAGCTCCTCCGCCAGAATTTCATAGAACGTGACGTCCTCGTAATTCTCAATGGCATCGTGGATGCCGCCGTCCGCAAATGCGCGGGAGGGAATCAGTTCCCCGTCCGTTCTCTGTACGAGATTCTCCATCCCGTGAGCGGGGCAATGAGAAAAAATCCGGCTCTCCACGTCGTCATATTCCTGAATGCGGTCGCTGCCTCTTGTGGAATTCAGCACCCAGTTTCCGATATAAACAAGATCAAGAAGATAGCGATACTGCTTTTCCGTCAGCTCAATGTTCATGGATTTGACACCTCCGATCCAGTCGTTCCATCGAAGTCCATTGCTAACCCGTACATTATAGCAAACCGTTTCAGGGAAATCTACCTGAAAAAATAGATTAAAACTGAAAAATCGCTTGAAAACCGAAAAAAGCAGCTTGCAGCGTACAAACTCTCATAGTATAATATCCACCGAACAACTTTTTTTATCAATCCGGCTGATTTTTTTTGGCACGGATTTTGGCGCGGACGGATGCTGTCCGTGTGAATAAATTGAGGAGAGACTTTATGGATAATCGGCCTATCGGCGTTTTTGATTCGGGACTGGGCGGACTGACTGCCATGCGCTCTCTGCGGCAGATCCTGCCGGAGGAGAATCTCATTTACTTCGGCGATACGGCGCGGGTACCCTACGGCGGCCGGTCCCGGGAGACCATTGTAAAATATGCGCGGCAGGATTTGCGGTTTCTGCGGACCTTTGATCTCAAAGCCGCGCTGATTGCCTGCGGTACAATGACGACTACCTCTCTGCCCACCCTGCGCCAGGAAAACGATCTGCCCCTTGTGGGGGTGGTGGATCCCGCCTGTACCCGCGCGGCGGCCCTGACCCGCAATAAGCGGGTAGGCATGATTGCTACGCAGGCTTCCGTCCGATCCGGCGCCTATGAAAAGCGGATTGCCGAGCTGGATCCGGAAATCAGAGTGATTTCCAAATCCTGCCCGCTGTTTGTGCCGCTGGTGGAAAACGGAAGGATCCGACGGGGGGATATTGTGATTGAAACCGTGGCCCGGGAGTATCTGGAGCCGCTGCGGGACACCGGAATTGACACGCTGATTCTCGGCTGTACTCACTATCCGCTGCTGTGGGATATTATCGGCGATGTGATGGGGCCGAATGTGACGCTGGTTTCCTCCGGGGAGGAATCTGCGTTTGAGATCAAGCGAATGCTGAAAGCAAAAAATCTCCGCGCGGATGAAAACCGCCGGGGCGACGCAGAATTTTATGTAAGTGACCGGGTGGAGGATTTTGAGCGCATTGCCTCTCTGTTTTTGCAGGAGGATCTCCGCCATGCGGCCCGGAGGATTGAAATTGATAAATACTAAGGCCGCGAAGGCGGAAATCATGCCGGTCATCCTGTTCGTCAAGGGCAAACAGGATTACGAGGGGCAGGAGCCAGACGGTACCGAGCTGATGACGGAGGGGACCATGCGCCTGACACCGGAAGGTTGTCTGCTCTCCTATGAGGAGAGCGCGCTGACCGGCATGGAAGGCACTACAACCACCTTTGAGCTCAGAGGCGATCAGGTTTTGCTGACCCGCACAGGCACGGTGAATTCCCAGATGATTTTTGAGGAGGGGCGACGACATACCTCCCTTTATGAAACCCCCATGGGGGACATGACGATTGACGTGCTGACCAGCCGGCTGCGGCACAACATGACGGAACACGGCGGCCTGATGGAAATTCGCTATTCCATCGCGCTGGAGCATACGGTGACGGGAAAGAGCAGCTTCCAGATCCGTGTCAGAGAAAAGCAGCGGAATGCGGAATTGACCCACATACCCAGTACAATCATTGAAAAGGGAGATTTTCAATCATGATTCATATGATACAAAGAGCGGAGGATCAGGCGGCGGAGCTTGCCATGAGCGCCTATCGCGCGGCGGTGGCAGACGGGCAGCTGCCTCAGGCCGATATTCAGCGCGCGCCGGTGGAAATCCCGAAGGATCCGAAAAACGGCGACTTTACCACCACCTTTGCGCTGGCGGCGACCAAAGCGCTGCGGATTCCACCCCGCAATGTGGCGCAGATTTTGCTAAACTATTTGAAGCTGGACGGTTCCTACTTTGCCTCCGCCGAAATTGCCGGCCCCGGATTTCTGAATTTTCGCCTGAACAAGGACTGGTACCGGGACGTACTGGCGGCGGTGGAAAGCGAGGGGGAGGCATACGGTACTTCCGACAATCTGAAAGGGCAGAAGATTATGGTGGAATTTGTCTCCGCCAACCCCACCGGCCCCATGCACATGGGCAACGCCCGGGGCGGGGTGCTGGGCGACACGCTGGCCGCCGTGCTGCAGGCGTGCGGCGCGGATGTGACCCGGGAATTTTATGTCAACGACGCCGGCCACCAGATTGACAAGTTTGCCCAGTCCATTGAGGCGCGCTACCTCCAGATTATCAAGGGCAAGGACGCGGTTCCCTTCCCGGAGGACGGCTATCAGGGCGACGATATCAGGGAGTTGGCGCAGACGTACTATGACCGCCACGGTGAGGATCTGCTCGGCGCCGATGTCCAGGTACGCCGGGACACCCTGGCGCGGTTCGGGCTGGATATCAATCTGCCCAAGATGAAGTCCGATTTGGAGCGGTACAAGATTCATTACGATCAGTGGTTTTTCGAGTCTACGCTGCACAAGAGCGGCTTTGTCAAGGAGACGGTGGACAAACTGACCGCGCGCGGCTATACCTATGAGAAAGAAGGCGCGCTGTGGCTGAAAACGGCAGAAATCCTGACCGCGCTTTACCGCAGGGCGGGCAAGACCGATAAGGAAATTGAAAAACTGGATTTGAAGGATGACGTGCTGCGCCGTGCCAATGGATTTTACACCTATTTTGCGGGGGATATCGCCTATCACCGCAACAAGTTTGAAATCCGCGGCTTTGACCGCGTCATCAATGTCTGGGGCGCGGATCATCACGGCCATGTGGCGCGCCTGAAGGCGGCGCTGGATGCGTTGGGACTGGACGGAACCGGGCGGCTGGACATCGTTTTGATGCAGCTGGTAAAGCTGCTGCGGGACGGCGAAGTGGTCAGAATGTCCAAGCGTACCGGCAAGGCGATCTCGCTGTCCGATCTCCTGGACGAGGTACCCGTGGACGCGGCCCGCTGGTTTTTTAACTCCAAGCCGGACACGCAGATGGATTTTGATCTGGGCCTCGCCGTTCGGGAGGACTCCGAGAATCCGATTTACTATGTGGAATACGCCCATGCCCGGATTTGCTCTCTGCTGCGGAACATGAAGAGCGAGGGGATGGCCGTTCCGAAGGTGAAGGATGTGGACTTCACGCTGCTGACCGGCGAGACAGAAGAGGCGCTGATGCGCCAGATATCGCAGTTCTGCGAGGTGATCCGCCTGTCTGCCCGGGACTATGATCCCTCTCACATCAACCGCTACCTTGTGGAGCTGGCTGGCTGCTTCCACCGCTTCTACACGGTTTGCCGCATCAAGGGAGAGGAAGCCCATATCGCGCAGGCGCGTCTGAAGTTGGCCGACTGCACCCGCGTGGTTTTGGAGAACGGCCTGCGCCTGATTGGCGTGGACGCCCCGGAGAAGATGTAAGTGGCGGGGGCTCCCGGTGCCGCCAGACGCCGGAGCCCCCTTTTAAAAAGAAGGGGCCTTCCGCATTCCGGAAAGCCCCTCGTTTTTTTAAAGAATGGAGAAAAGTACGAACAGCCAGTTGGCCGCGACGCCCGCGGCGATGCCGCCAATCGTGTGACAGGCGATGGCTTTGCCGGACAGCTTGCTGAATCCCAGTGCATCCATCATGGAAACATGGGTGGACAGATAGCCGCTCCAGCACATGCACATCGAAGTAAACACCGCAATGTCGTGAGCGTTGGCGGAGCCGTTTCTCAGCAGCGAGGGAACCAGGCCGATGGCCGCCCCGGCAGATCCCAGCGCGGTGATGGGAACCGCGATGCAGCTGCTGGTGGTGAAGCCGAAGAGCGGCTTGAGCAGGAAGTCAATCTTGGCTGCCAGATAGGGAAGCAGGCCGATGCCCTGATACGCCGCGCCGGTATAGCCGGACTTGGCAGCGCCGTTGGTAAGCATTAAAACCAGGGTACAGATGATCAGAACGCCGGGGATAATGGCCAGACCCAGATCGACACCGGTTTTGCCGCCGCTCAGCGCCGCGGTCAGGATTCGCTCGCCCAGCTTTTTGTGTTCCTTCTTTTCCCGCGGCCCATCGTCCGCGGTTTCACGAACGGGATCTGCGGACGCTTCCACTCCGTAGATCTTTTTGGTATTGTGCAGCATCAGGCGGGTGGAGACAATACTGCCGATTACCGCGCCCAGATTGCCAATCAGCGCGGCCTTGGCAAGACTGGTGCCTGCTCTGGAGCTCAGGCCGATCATAAACGTGGTGACGATCAGGCCCATACCAAATGCAGTACCGATGTTGGTCAGGGCGGGCAGCTGATATTTCTTAAAGTATTTACGAAAGCCTCTGTCGTCGGCCAGAGCGAGAATTGCGGGGTTATCGGAGAGATAAGTAGTTACGATCCCCAGCGCCGCCGCGCCGGGCAGGCCGTACAGCGGGCGCATCAGCGGGGAGAGAATGTGGTTGACCAGATCCGTGACGCCGAACTCCGTCAGCAGCGCGGAAAATGCGCTCATGATGACCGCGATTGCCATGATGTAGAGTGCGGTTCTCAGCAGCAGCTGGTAGGCGGTGTTCATCATGGTGTTCAGCATGTTTGCCAGACCCATCTGGCTTGCGAATGCGTAGTTCATCAAAAGCAGGATGACGACGAAGCAAATGGGCTCCACCCATTTGTTGTGGGGCTTGGCAGCCGGAGCGGTTTTAGGGACGGACTTGACCTCCGCCCGGAGCGTAAATCCTTCAGTATTCATTTTTCACCATTCCATACACACGAATTTATTCTTTGAGCGTGGATCCCCCGGAGAAAAAATTTGTAAAAAGCGTTCAAAGAACTTGCAAGTCTGATTGTAACATGTCATGATGGGCATAAAAAGAACGAGTTTTTTATTGATAACGTAAAATTTTTTCATATCTTAAATTTCATACTCAAGAAATCGTTTAACAGGAAGAGAGAAATATGAACCTGAACTATTATATTGTTTTTCTGGATATTGCGAGGACGCACAACCTGACGGAAACGGCGGAGCGGATGAACTACACGCAGTCCGGCGTCAGCCATATTGTGGCAGAACTGGAAAAGCAGCTGGGCGTGACCCTCTTAATTCGCCGGAAGCAGGGCGTGCTGCTGACATCCGAGGCGCATCAACTGGTACAGACCATGCAGGAGGTTATCGCACAAAACGACAAGCTGCTGCAGCGGGCAAACCGTCTGTCCGGACATACGGGAAGCGTCGTCCGCGTGGGAACCGTTCTCAGCGTAGCGGTTCACTGGCTGCCGCATATTCTCCAGAAATTTGAGAGGGAAAACCCGGAAATCCGCGTGGTACTCCGGGACGGCCTGTATCAGGATGTGGAAAAATGGCTTGCCGAGGGGGAGATTGACTGCGGCTTTACCAGCCGCAGCACCCGTTCGGATTTTGAATTTGTACCGCTGCGGTCGGAACCGCTGCTGGCGGTGGTTCCGAAGGATCACCCGCTGGCAAAGCAGGACTATGTAACGCTGCAGGAATTATCCGTTTTACCGTTTATTGTGCCGGGGGAGGGGTCCAATTACGATATTGGGCGGATGCTGGAGATGGAGCGGGTCAGCATGACCTACCGGTATTCCGTCAATGACGATTATGCCGCTCTGGCAATGGTGCGCAACGGACTGGGCGTGACCATCATGCCGAAGCTGATTTTGGAGGAGAACAGGAAAGATCTGTGCGTTTTGCCCCTGAAAAACGACTATGAGCGCACCATCGGCATTTCTACCCAGCGGCAGGGAGTCCGCTCCATGGCGTGCAGCGCGTTTATTGACTGCACGCAGCGCTGGCTGAGTGAGCACCAGAACATACGCCGCCCGGAAGAGCCTTTGAACTGCACCCCGGCTGTTTGACCAAGGGATAAACGGAAAACGGGCGAAGCATTTTCGTGGCGAGGGGGAATGCCGGACAGGCAATATCCACCGGAATTGATGGGCCTCCGGCCCGTTCAAAACGGAGTGCTGTATTTGTGGGCCTTGGCTTCAGATGGCATTTTCAGGCGGGGGCTTGCCGGCATTGCCGCCCCAAATCCCCTGCATCAGGGCAAAACGAAAGGGCCTGCCGCCTGTGTTCTTTACAGGCGGCAGGCCCCTCCGCCTGCGTTCTTTATATGCGTCTGACTCTTTGGGGACAGTTCCCGCCTGCCCCTGATTTTTTGGCTTATCGGTTCCGACTGGTGCAGAGGCGACGGGACAGGGGAACGGAAATCAGGGCCAGAACCGCCGCGGCGGCGGGTTACAGCTCCGTAAACTCCAGGACTTTCTTTGCCCGATCATACTCGTCATAGTGCAGGCCCCGATCCGAAGTTTCCATCTCGCCCACCTGATTGTCATACGGATCGGCGCGCCAGTGATCTTTTGGCACGTCGAACTCGCCCTGAAACAGGCTGTTTGCCGCCATGCGGTAGGGATCCAGATTTCCAAAGTAGTGCTGCCTCCGAGTCTCGTTCCGCTCCCGCACGGCCCCCGCGCCGAAAGACGGGTCCGCGTACAGCCACCCGTAGGGCGGCGCATAAAACTGCGCCCAGTCATGAGATCCGCAGAAGTCCGGCCCGGCGCTCCAGCCGCTTTCCCAGCGGGCGGGAATCCCGGCGCAGCGGCACAGCGTGATAAACAGCAGCGCCAGCACACCGCAGTCTCCCGCCAGATTTCTGGCGCCCAGCTCCGGAATGTTTTCCAGCCCGAAATAGGCCGGCATAAAGGTATAGCGCACGTTTTCCGTGATAAAATCGTAAAAACGCCGGGCTTTTTTCAGCGGCCCCTCCGCACCTTCGCCCAGCACCCGGGTCAGTTCCCGAATATAGGGCGTAAACAGGATGTGGGGCGGCTGCTCCTCCGTATCAGCCGCAGGCGTTTCCCCGTCGGCAGCGGCGGGGCGGGACAGGTCGGCGTACCGGGCGGTGCGCACGAGAGAAAATTCCACGGAAAACGCGTGGTTTTCCTCCATATCCTCTTCCCAGAAGATCACCCGCTGCGGGGCATTTTCCGGAGAGATGTGGGAGGGTTGCGGAAACACGTTTAAAATTCGGATAGCACTCTGGGCGGCGCAGGCGCGGGGAAGGGGAAGATATGCCCGCACCCGCTGGCCGCGGCAGAAGAGCGCGTCTTTCATCCTCACGCTGGCCCGGCAGCGGATGCGGGCCGCCATCTGCCCGTTTTCCCGCATCAGCCGGGCCGCGCGGTCCAGCCGGCCGGTTCCGCCGTCCTGTCCGTCGGCACCGGCGGACGCTATACCCGCACGTTTGGCGAAGAGCGGATCCGTTTTGCACAGCGTCTCCAAAAAGCGCCCGAAATAGTGAGGAATCCCCCTCACATAGATCCAATCGATTCTCCGGACATCCCGCAGCGCGTCGAATTCCGCTTCGGGAAAGCCGGGAACGTGTTCCCGCAGCAATGCCAGTGCCGCCTCTTTTGTATAGGGATAATCATCCGGCAGGCGGCGGATGATCTCCCGCTGCGCCGTCAGGCAGTTTTTCATGGCCTGGGGCGTGCTGTCCGCCTGCAGATGGCGGTCAATGGCGCGGATTGCGTTTTCAAAGTCGCCGTAATATTTCAGGCGCAAAACATCCTCCGGCAGACCCATGCTCAGATATCTGAAATTATCGTTGATTCCCATGATCTTCCTCCCTTATTCACCGGATATGGATCCGGCTTCCCCCGTGCTTTGCAGGCGGGGGAAGCCGGGATTTGCGCCTCTGCCCGGAAGCGATGTCAGGCCAGAAGCTTCAAAATTGCGCCGGCACCCAGGCCGAAGAAGTTGCCGATGGCCGCGCCCAGAACACCCATCAGCACGCCGATGCCGGCATAGGACGGATCATACGCCGAGGCGACAATGGGCGCGGAGGCGGCCCCGCCGATATTGGCCAGAGACGCGGTGGAAACCATGCACAGATCCCAGTGGAACGTTTTGGACAGCAGGAACATCAGCACCACATGGATGGCCAGGATGAATACGCCGTAGACGACCCACATGGGGGCGGAGAGCAGATCCACCACGGACGCGGTGGAAGCCAGCAGGGAGACGACCGCATAGAGGTAGACGTTGGAAAGCTCTTCCACGGCGGGCAGCTTGCCCAGCGGCGTCATGGCGCAGGCCAGGCCCAGCAGCGTGACGAACACGGTGGTGATGGTTCCCTGGTCAAACATGCCCGCGCCTGCGGAGGTAAGGGCGCCGCTCAGGCCCGCGCCCACTTTCTGGGACAGTGCCGAGACGATCAGGGAAAGGCCGATCAGGAAGAGCCAATCGCTGGCATTGGCCTTGTTGTGCTCCTTGGCCACTTCGACGTTTGCGGCGTCAGCCACGGCCTGCAGCTTGGAGGTGTCGGCTTTGACGGTTTTGTTCCACTTTCCCGCGTAGCGGACCGCCAGCAAAAGCAGCGCGATCCAGACGGAATAACAGACGGTGTCCAGAGCCAGCGCGCAGCTGTATGCGCCGGCATCCACATGCAGAGCCGCCTGCATGGCAGCCATGTTTGCGGAGCCGCCGACCCAGGAGGCGTACAGCGAGGCCACGGCGCCCCAGGTGTTTTTACCCAGGAAACTCTTGAAAATGGGGTAGCCTGCCACAAACCCGATGAACAGCGTCGCGGAACAGCCCAAAAAGATCGCCACCATGCGCCCGCCCAGCTTGGCAAGCTTGCGGAAGTCGCAGCGCAGCAGCATGACGAAGATCATGGCATACAGCAGGTTGTTTTTCAGCGCGGAATACGTGGCTGAGCAGGCGTCGGAATGGTACAGCCCCATGGTGCAGAACACCATGTTCAGCACGTAAATCCAGACCAGCGGAGGGACATAGTTAAACACTTTCCACTTGGTGTATTTTTCCGCAGCCAGCAGAACGCCCGCCAGGAACATCAGAAATGCGATGTATGTAAAGCCGTTCGTAATCATATTTTTCAACCTTTCTTAATTGGTTTCGGCCGTCGGCCCTCTTTTATGGCCGAGCGCTTTTTCTCCGCTTCCCGGAGCGCATTTGCGAACCGCTCCGCCCCTCGTTTTCTGGCCCGAAACAGTCCCCATGCCGGGCAGGCCGCCCTGCCTGTCCCGCGCCGGGAAGAAAGTTCAATCGATATAGCGCAGATGTCCGGGTTCAATGCCGCGGATGCCCATCCCCGGCTCCTCCGAAACCGTGATGTCCTTTTCCCGGAACACCGCGCCGCCGAGAATCGGATCCTCCCGGCAGAGTACGGGGCCGTCCAGATCGATCTTGGTAATGATCTTCTTGGCGCAGGCCAGTTCCACGGCTGCGTTGACGGAAATCTTCGCCTCCAGCATACAGCCGATCATGCACTCCACGCCGTAGACTTCGGCGGCGGAGACAATTTTCAGGGCGTTGTACAGTCCGCCGCACTTCATCAGCTTGATGTTCACCAGATCGGCGGCACCCATCTGCATAATCTTCAATGCGTCCTCGGGAGAGAATACGCTCTCGTCCGCCAGCACGGGGACATAGCTGCGCTCGGTGACGTACTTGAGACCCTCGAAGTCGCGGGCCTGGACGGGCTGCTCCACAAATTCGATCTGAAGCCCCTGCTCCTGCATGCGGTTGAGAATCCGGACGGCCTGCTTGGGCTGCCAGGCCTGATTGGCGTCGATGCGGAGGCAAATGCCGTCGCCCACCGCCTTGCGGACGGCCGTCAGGCGCGCCACGTCCAGCGACGGATTGACCCCCACCTTGACCTTCAGGCAGTCATAGCCCCGGCGGACGGCATCCGCCGCGTCCCGGGCCATTTCCTCCGGGGAATTGACGCTGATGGTAATATCGGTGACAATGGTTTTGCGGGCGCCGCCCATCAGCTTGTAGACGGGAAGGCGGTAGAGCTGACCGTACAGATCCCACAGCGCCATGTCCACGGCGGCCTTGGCGCTTGTGTTTTTGACGATACACTTCTGAACCGTCTGCAGCACATCCTCGAAATCGTCCACGTCCCGGCCCAGAATGCTTTTCCCGATGTGATCCTGAACCGCACCGATGATGGCGCCCGTGGTGTCTCCGGTGATAACGCCGGTGGGAGGCGCCTCGCCGTAGCCCACGGCGCCGGCATCGGTGTGAAGCTCGACAATCACATCCTCCACGCTGTCCACGCTGCGCAGCGCCGTCTTAAACGGCACCCGCAGGGGAACGGAAATTTTGCCCAGACGTACTTGTGTGATTTTCATGTTCTTTCCTCCTTTTATTTTGCCAGCTGATACATGGCCGCGGCAATGCTCCGCGCGTTTTTATCAGCTCGTCAATCTGAATCAATGCGCTGTCCGCGCCCCCCCGCGGCGCTGCATGCACGCAGCGCCGCGAAAGTGAGCTTCCGGTCGTTCGCAGTTCTCCGGCCGGGGGACGGCTTCACCGCCGGGGAGGATTGCAGCGCCCTCCCTCCCCGTCGAAATCCCATGCAGCCCTCTTCAAACAAAAAACCCAGCAAAGGCCGGAACAGAACCTCCGGTCTTTGCTGGGTTTTACTTTGCTTCCTGACATACGGGCGTATCTCACACAAAATAAAGCAGCGGATCATTTAGTTTTCCGTTTTGTCCCCAAAAGATAAAACCTCTGCCATTCTTGTTTTTTAAAATAGCAGGCTTTCCGAAAAATGTCAAGATATTTGTATGATTTTTCAAATTTATTTCAATTGAAGTAAAATTTTTGTACTTAATATACAATATGTGAAATAAGAGAAGATTTTTTATACGACTTGACATTTTTTCCTTGTGGTTTTACGTTAGAGAAGAAAAAGCTTTGCCGGCGGCTTCCGCCGACAATGATCGGATTAAGGAGGGACAGGTATGAAGCAGACTTCCGTGCCGGGGGATGCATCTTCTTCCAGCTATTTTGTCATCGGTGAATCCCGCACAAATGCCGACAACGCCATCACCAGTATCTACGGATCCTTTTATCTTGCCTTTGAAGTGGACGCCCTCACGGAAACGGTTCTCAAGTTTAACTGCACGCATACTCTGGATTTGACGGAACAGTTCCTCCGCAGGATGTTTGTGGGCAAGAATTTTCTCGCCATTGACGCCTGGCTGGAAGACGAGCTGAAGCGGCGCTACGGCGGTTCTTCCCGCAGGGCGGTGCTGACATCCTACCGAGACGCGCTCAAGCGCTATCACGCTATGCGCAATGGGAGGAAATAGAGTCCCATTCCGCGTTTTACAAGTCGGTTAGGCACCAGGTTCCGTTTAAAAATCGCTGTACTCATCTAATCGCCGAAGTTTGTGTCGGGCTTCGTTGAATTTCCCTGCCATAAACCGATGATGCCTGCGGAACTTCGCCTTGCCCGATGCAAAATTCGTCAGATCATCCGAACACGTCGATTTTTTAAACAGGGCGCTAGGACTTGCTGAAAAACAACGGGGGCGCTTTTTGCCGGCTTGAAGTTGAAAAATCTGACTGGAAACGGATGACGGACGTTACGCAACTCGGTTTATTCGGCCGGGAACCCTATCTGCCGCCGATCCTCAGCCTGTATAGCCGGGAGACTGCGCGGGATCTAAGCTCAGACAGGCCCGCACCCTCTACGGGAATGGGGGAGCCGGGCGAGACTTTTCAAAGCTTCCGGGCGGAGCGACTGATCCTGCGTTCCGATCGGAGCTGGCGCCAGCGGATATCGAGGGCGTTCGGCGGAGCGTGAGACGCGGGGCGGCGCATGGGGGAGATTCAGGTGGCATTCGGACGCTCTTTCTCGTCCAGCGAGGCGTGCATCCAATCCGTGCGGCGGAAGTAAACCACCAGCGCGGCGGTGCTCAGAGCCCAGGACACGGGGTACGCCCAGAAAACGCAGCGAATATCATAGATGACACGCAAAATAAGAAAGATGTACAGCACGCGGATCCCGCACCAGCAGATCACGGTGACTGCCATGGGAACCACGGTTTTACCGGCTCCGCGCAGGATGCCCGCAAAACAGTTGGTCAGGCAGACCAGAAAGAAAAACGGCATGATGATCCGCGTTTCTGAAACGCCGTAGGCGACAACCCGGGGATCGCGGTTAAAAAGAGAGATCAGCCACGGCGCCAGCAGACAGATTAAAACGCTCAGCGCTTCGGAAAGCAGCGTGCCGGCCAGAATGCCGAACCGCGCGCCTTTTTTCACGCGGTCATACTGCGCGGCGCCGAGATTCTGGCTGATGAACGTAGTCAGCGCCATGGAAAAGCTGATGATGGGCAGCGCGGCGAAGCCGCTGATTTTATTGTAGGAGCCGCAGCCCGCCACGGCGTTTTCCCCGAAAGCATTGATATAGAACTGAATAACGGTGTTGGCAAACGAGATAATGGAGGCCTGGATGCCCGAGGGGATACCCACGCGCATAATCAGCCTCAGCATGGGGAGATCCAGCCGGATTTTTCTGGGAACCAGCCGAAAAGAACCCGCGGCGCGGCAGAGGTGGATCAGGCCCAGCAGGGCGCTGAACCCCTGTGAAATCACGGTGGCAATCCCCGCGCCCGCGACGCCCAGACGGAATCCGGCGACGAACAGGAGATCCAGCGCGATATTCATCAGCGCCGCCACAATCAGGTAAATCAGGGGATGAAAACTGTCGCCCACCGCCTGCAATACGCCGTTGGCACAGTTGTAAAGAGCGATAAAAAGAACCCCGGAAAAATAAATCCGGAAGTAGATAAGCGAGCTGGGAAGAACGCTGGCCGGTGTTCCGATAACCCGCAGGATTACGGGGGAAAGCGTGACGCCGACAACGGTCAGCGCCGCGCCGCCCAACAGCGCAAACGCGGCGGTTGTGTGGACGGCTCTGGAAACCCGTTCCGGATCGTCGGCTCCGTAATACCGGGCAATGACCACGCCAGCGCCGGTAAAAATGCCGGCGATCAGCCCCACAATCAGTTCAATGGGGCTGGAGGAGGAAGTAACCGCGGCAAGGGCGACTTTTCCCGTAAAGTTGCCCACTACCAGCGCATCTACCAGATTATAGAGCTGCTGAAACAAGTACCCCAGGAAAATGGGGAAGGCAAACGTGATAATCTGCCTTTTAATGGAGCCTTCCGTCATCAGCACAGCCGACCGCTGCCTCACCTGCGCATCGTCCCCTTCTTAAACAATTTACGACTTATCGATCATGGTATCATACAATGCGAATCGGCGCAACGAGAGATTCGATTTTCCGAAACAAGAAACGTGCCGGGCAGTTACCCGGCACGTTTCTTATCAGAAACCTTATTTGCTCAGCTGCTTGTCAATTGCCTGAGCGGCGGTTTTGCCCGCGCCCATGGCCAGGA
Source organism: Dysosmobacter sp. (assembly GCA_041859815.1). GTDB lineage: Bacteria > Bacillota > Clostridia > Oscillospirales > Oscillospiraceae > Oscillibacter. Next base: position 21,896 of record JBFLFX010000004.1, read on the forward strand.
TGACGGTCGCCGCGCCGGTGACGGCGTCGCCGCCGGCATAGACGCTCTTCCGGGAGGTCAGGCCGTCCTCGTTGACGATAATGCCGCCCTTCTTGTTGATCGTCAGACCCTCTGTGGTATCCTTGATCAGCGGGTTGGGAGAGGTGCCCAGCGCCATGATGACGCAGTCTACGTCCATCTCAAACTCGGAACCCGGGATTTCGATAGGACGGCGGCGTCCGGAGGCATCCGGCTCGCCCAGTTTCATCTTGATGCAGCGGATGGCGCGAACATTGTCGTTCTCGTCGCCCAGAATCTCAACGGGGTTGTTGAGAGTCTTGAAGATAATGCCCTCTTCCTCGGCGTGCTCCACTTCCTCGTGACGTGCGGGCAGCTCTTCCATGCCGCGGCGGTATACGACGTAAACTTCCGCGCCCAGACGCTTGGCGCACCGGGCGGCGTCCATTGCCACGTTGCCGCCGCCGACGACGGCAGCCTTTTTCGGATGCATGACGGGCGTGTCGGACTCGGGTTTGTATGCCTTCATCAGGTTGATGCGGGTCAAAAACTCGTTGGCGGACAGGACGCCCTTGTAGTTGATGCCGGGAATGTCCATAAACATGGGCAGGCCGGCGCCGGAACCGATAAACACGGCCTCAAACTTGTACTCGTCCATCAGCTCGTCAATGGAGACGGTGCGGCCGACCACGGTGTCAGTGGCAATGGTCACGCCCAGCGCTTTCAGTCCGTCTACTTCCTTCTGGACGATGGCCTTGGGCAGACGGAATTCGGGAATGCCGTAAACCATCACGCCGCCCGCCAGATGCAGGGCCTCGAACACAGTGACATCATAGCCCTTTTTGGCAAGGTCGCCCGCGCAGGTCAGGCCGGAGGGGCCGGAACCGACCACCGCGACCTTGTGGCCGTTGGGAGCGGGCTTTTCGGGCGCGGCGGTGGAATGGGCGTTGTGCCAGTCGGCTACGAAGCGCTCCAGACGGCCGATGCCCACCGGCTCGCCTTTGACGCCGCGGATGCAGTACTTCTCGCACTGATTTTCCTGCGGGCAGACGCGGCCGCAGACGGCGGGCAGAGAGCTGGTCTGGGCGATGATCTGATAGGCTTGTTCAAATTCGCCCGCGGCGACCTTCTGGATGAACTCGGGGATGTGGATCATAACCGGGCATCCCTTCATGCAGGGGTGATTCTTGCAGTTCAGGCAGCGCTGCGCCTCGTCCAGAGCCATTTCCTTGGTATAGCCCAGCGTGACTTCCTTAAAATTCTTATTGCGGACGTCCGGCTCCTGCGCGGGCATCGGATTCTTTTTCAGACTCATATTTGCCATGATCACTTTACCTCCTGCTTGAACAGATTGCAGGTTTCCTCGTGCTTGTGCATTTCAAAGTCCCTGTACATCTGATTGCGTTTGACAGCCAGATCCCAGTCGACTTTGTGGCCGTCGAAGTCAGGTGGCCGCCAAATTCCGGCCCATCAACACAGGCGTACAGAGTTTCGCCACCCACAGTCACCCGGCAGCCACCGCACATACCGGTACCGTCAATCATGATGGGGCTCATGGAGACGGTGGTGGGGATATTGTAAGGTTCGGTGGTTTTGCAGACGAATTTCATCATGATCATGGGGCCGATGGCGAACACCTCGTCATATTGGTTGCCCGCGTCGATGAGCTGCTTCAGCGCTTCCGTGACCAGGCCCTTCTGGCCGTAAGAGCCGTCGTCCGTGCAGACTTTCAGCACGTTGCTGGCTGCCCGGAACTCGTCCTCAAGGATGATGAGATCCTTATTTTTGAAGCCGATCACAGCATGGACTTCCGCGCCGGCGTTGTGGAACGCCTTGACGACGGGATAGCCGATGGCGCAGCCGACGCCGCCCGCGACCACGCAGACCTTCTTCTTGCCGGTGGTGACCGTCGCTCTGCCCAGAGGGCCGACGAAGTCCTGCAGACAATCCCCCTGCTTCATATGGCTCAGCTTCTCGGTGGTGGCGCCGACAGTCTGAACAATAATGGTGACGGTGCCCTTCTTGGGGTCGCTGTCATTGATCGTAATGGGGATCCGCTCGCCGTTTTCATCCACGCGCAGGATGATGAACTGGCCGGGCAGAGCCTTCTTGGCGATCATCGGGGCTTCAATCTCATACAGAATTACGGTGGGTTTGAGAGCCTCTTTTCTCACGATACGAAACATAGTTTTCCTTCTTTCCCAAATGCCTGAATTTTGGGCCTGCAAAGCAGACCCATAGTACGACATCTTTTTCATGTTAACACAAGTTGATTTATGCGTCAAACGAATTTTTACTTCATTTTAGTTGCTATTTTGCCGGTTTTTAGCAAAAAAAATTGTATAAAATGCGGAAAAAGATGTGTGCCCGTTTCAGTTGGAAAGCAAAGTGATTTCCCGGCTGCTTGTGGAAACGATTCCATCCTCCCGGAGGTGTTTCAGTTCCCGCATCATTGCCGAGCGATCGGTTGCGATGTAATCCGCCAGCGTGCTCAGGGAAAAGGGCAGGCGGAACGTGCTGCTGCCGCCTTTTGCGGCAAGTTGATGAAAATAGCATAACAGTTTTTCGCGGATGGAGCGTCGGGAGAGGACGTCCACCCGTTCGGACAGCGCCTGCGCTTTGTCGGCCATCAGCCGGAGCATATTGGTGACCAGCACACTGTGGTGGGTGCAGGCCTTCTCACAGCGTTTGAGAATATGGGCATAGTCGATAAACAGAACGTCGCAGGGTGTCCGGCAGACGACCTGCAGGCAGTCGTTGGGATTTCCGGCAAAAGCCAGCGTCTTGCCGAACACGCCTCCGGTGCCCAGTTCCTCCATCACGGTGCAGACGCCCGCCTCGTCAATCCGCAGCAGCATGGCGGTGCCGCGCTCCACAACCCCCACCGCGCTGTCGCCGGAAAAGTCATAGATTAAATTACCGGCGCGAAAACTCCGGCATTCCGCGTGAAAACAGTCGTACATCGCCAGATAGCTTTCATAGCTGATTCCCTCAAACAGCGGACTTTTTTGCAGTTCTTCCCGTGTCAGCATCCAAAATCCCCCTTTTTTTGCAATGTTGCATATACGACATCATAGCAGGAAAGCTCCTAAAAGTAAAGATAAAACCCGTTAAAAATCTTTTGCCTGTGTTCAAGATTTGTTCACCAAATTGCCCGCTTTATCCGGTATACTGAATACTAGCTGGAAACGGCAAACCAGGAAAGAGGGGCGTGCGCGTGAACATTGCTTATTTTCTGATCCCGAAAGCCAACGTCGCTTTTTTATATGACGACTGTACTTTCCGGCAGGGACTGGAAAAGATGCGGCACCACGGTTACACGGCGATTCCGGTAATTTCCCGGGAGGGAAAGTACATAGGCACGGTCAGCGAGGGGAATTTTCTCTGGCGGATTCTGGACGACAATTCCGGGGATCCCAACAGAGAGGTTTCCATGAAGGACATGGAGCGGCTGCATATCCGGGATATCCTGAAACCCGGAAGTTGTCCTCCGGTTCGGATTACATTTTCGATTGACAGGCTTGTACAGAGCGCCATGAACCAGAATTTCGTGCCTGTGGTGGATGACTTAGGCAACTTTATCGGTCTGGTTACCAGAAAGAGCATTCTCCACTATCTGACCAGACGGAAAACGGACAGCCAGGAGTCGGAACTGCTGGAAAAAATTGTGTGACCCAGTTGGAGGCACCTGCGTAAAATTAAACAGAGAACGGCTCCGAGGCATGCCGCCCAAATGGGACGGCAGACTTCGGAGCCGCTTTTTTTGCGGACATTACCGGCAGCAGAGAGGATCCTTTCGGGCGGCCGGCAGATCCGGCAGAAGCGACAAAAGAGATCCGCAGAGGATCAGTCCGATCCCCGCCAGCATATTGCCGGGAATTGTTTCGTGCAGGAATAAAAACGCCAGAATCGGCGCCAGCGCGGGCTTAAAGAAAAACACCAGGGACGTCTGCTGCGCGGAAGTGGTTTCCATGGCAAGGAAGTAGCAGGTGAAGCCGATGCCGGTGACCCCGATAAAAACATACAGGACGATGGGGAGAGATGTGAGCGTATAGCCGCTGAAAAACGGGATGTCCGCAAACTGCCTGAGTCCCGCGCCGGTCAGCGCGGCGGCCAGGGCCGGAAAATGCGTCAGCGCGGCCAGCGCCATCATTTCCGCCGAACCGAACAGAAAGCTGAAGCAGGTAACCACAATGCCGCCGAATTTTGCGCACTGCCGCTTGCCGCACACGCCGTACAGCGCGAACAGCAGGGTCGCGGCCAGAACGTAGGCCACGCCCAGCATGTCCAGCTTCAGGTCCCACGGCTGAATAATCAGCAAAATGCCCCCGAGATCCAGCAGCAGGCCGGCAATCTGCATTTTTGAGATTGCCTCGTGGAGCAGCAGAAAAGCAAACAGCGTGACAAAGATGGGGTTGCTGGAAAACAAAACGCCTACCACGGAGGCATGAATCCGGGTGACGGAGAGCTGATAAAGCGTCATGCTGACGGCAATGCCCATCAGTCCCAGTACCGCAAAGGAGCGCAGCGCCGCCGTGTCCAGTCGGGCTCCCCGTCTTTTTAATGTCCGCAGGGCCAGCGGAATCAGAATCAGGCCGCCTACCAGAAACCGGCTGAATGTCATTTGAATCGGATGGAACTGGCCTGCCACCAGCTTCAGCGACACCTCCATGCTGGAAAACAGCACGGTTGTGACGAGAATATAAAAGTAACCGCGTTTCACAGAAAATCTCCCTTCAAAACTAGTATCGTGTCGGAAAAGGTGCCGGACACACAAAGCTTATTATAACACACGGATCAAGCCCGGGAAAAATGCCGGGAGAAAATTGCGAAACGGCAGGGGAACTGCTATAATAAATGAAAGTTTGTTTAAAAATAGGAATGCGGGGCCGGCGCGTTTTTATCCCGCCGGTCGATTTTCCGCAGAAACCGTCGGTCCATTTCAGGAAAACCGCCGGATGAGGGAAGAGCGGGCCTGCCGGATGCGCGTGCCCGGCTTTTTTAAACAAGCCTTGGCGAATGTAAATTTTGCGGCGCTGTGCCGCGGCGGCGAGGGGCGGACGAGGATGAGTGAAATCAATAATCTGTGGCTGCTGGTCTGCGGCTGCTTTGTCTTTTTTATGCAGGCGGGCTTTGCCTGCTATGAGGTCGGTTTTGTCCGGCCCAAAAATGTCATCAGCGTGGCAATGGAGAACATTGTGGCGCTGGTGGTTGCCACGCTGACTTTCTTTTTCATCGGGTTTGCCCTGATGTTCGGGAAGAGCTGCGCGGGGCTGTTCGGTACGACGCACTGGCTGCTGACGGGTCTGAAGGGCGGCGGCGACTATATTTTTGTGTTTTACGAGATGATGCTGGCGGCGACTTCCATCACCATATTCTCCGGCAGCATGTCCGAACGGACGAAGATGAAGGCGCTGGTGATTGCGTCCGCCGTGGTGGGCGGCATCATCTATCCGGTGTTCGGGCACTGGGTTTGGGGCGGCTACTATCTGCATCAGAGTACGTTCCTTTCCCGCCTGGGCTACATGGATTACGCCGGTGCCACGGTGGTGCATTCCACAGCCGGCTGGATTGCGCTGGCAGGCGTGATTGCGGTGGGGCCGCGGAAGGATCGCTGGGACAAGGAGGGGAAGCCCGCCCGGCTGGGGCGGTCCAACATCCCGTTTGCGGCGCTTGGCACTTTTATCCTCTGGTTCGGCTGGTTCGGCTTTAACGGCGGCGGCCTGCTGGAATTTCGGGAGAAACTGGGCCTGATTCTGCTCAATACCAACCTTGCGGCGTCCACCGGCGTGGTGGGTGCCGTGGCGACCACCTATTTTTTTGCGAAAAAACAGAGCCTGATGGAATCCATTTTCAGCGGCGCGCTTGGCGGGCTGGTGGCAATTACCGCCGGATCGGATATCCTGCGCCCCGTCCAGTCTCTCTTCGTGGGCCTCATTACCGGCGCGGTAATGACCATGGGCAGCGTGCTGCTGCAAAAGCTGAAAATTGACGACGCGGTGAACGCCATCCCCATCCACGCTTTCGGCGGCGTCTGCGGTGCGGTGCTGTGTGCGCTGTTTGCCTCGCCGGAGTATCTGCCGCTGGGATCCCGCCTGCGGCAGGTGGGCGTGCAGATGCTGGGCGTGGGCGTCAATTTTGCGTGGTCGTTCGGCGCGGGGCTGCTGATGTTCCTGCTGATTAAAAAAACCGTGGGGCTGCGCGTTTTGGACGAGGAGGAGGAAAAGGGCCTGAATATTGTGGAGTTTTCCGACGTGTATTCCTGGCTGCAATATTTAAAGGAAGAGCAGTATGAAAATGTGACGCAGGGACTGTCCGAAAGGGTACGCCGGCAGAATATTATTTTGAAGCGGCAGGCGAATATGCTGGCGGAGACGCAGGAAAAGGAGCGGGAGACCATCGCCCGGAACCTGCATGACGGCGTGGGACAATCACTGGTGGCGCTGAAAATCAACCTCGGATTGCTTCAGAAGGGCACTGAGGACAAAAAGCTGAAACAGCAGGCGGAGACGACAATGGAACTTGCACAGGACACCATCGACGGAATTCGGGATGTGATTTACGATTTGCGCCCGGTGCAGTTGACCAAGGACGGTCTTGCCAACAGCATCCGAACCCTCTGTGAGAAATTTCAGAAAATCAGTCCGGCGGACATTCACTGTTCCGTCGCGTCCGATCTGACGGAGTGGAACGAGACGGAGGAGGTCAATCTCTATCGCATTGTACAGGAGTGCCTGACCAATATTCTCAAGCACGCGGAGGCCACAAGGGTGGAGCTGGACATGCTGAAAATCAACCCGGGGACCGTGCTGATCCGAATCAGCGACAACGGCAAGGGCTTCGACGTCAACCGCGTCAGCTCCGGCTTCGGCCTGACGACCATCCACGATCGGGCGGCTATGCTGAACGCACGGCTGATGATCAACAGCGAGATCGGCAGTGGCACGAGAATCATTTTGGAGGTACCATATGGACAAAATTAAGGTGTTTATCGCGGACGATCACAAAATTCTCCGGGAGTCGCTGGTAATTTTGCTGTCCCAGCAGGAGAATATCGAGGTAGTCGGCGAAGCGGCGGGCGGGCTGGAAGCATTTGAAAAAATTCAGGCGCTGTGTCCGGAAATCGCCGTGCTGGATATCTCCCTGCCGCAGCTGAACGGGCTGGATTTGGCGGCGCGGCTGGAACAGGAGCAGCCAAAGACAAAAATTGTGATTCTCACCATGCACAAGTCGGAGGAATTTGTAAAAAGGGCGCTGAGCATGGGGGTGAAGGGTTATGTGCTCAAGGACAACGCGCTGGAAGATCTGATTGCCTGCATTCAGACGGTGCATGAGGGAAAGTCGTTTCTCTCCCAGAGCGTGACGCAGCTGGTGGTGGATGAGTTTGTGAAGGATCTGAAAGAGCGGGACAGCGCGCAGCCGGAGCTCATTTCCACCCGGGAGCGGGAGGTGCTTCAACTGCTGGCGGAGGGAAAATCCAACAAGGAAATTTCCGCGACGCTGAATCTGAGCATTAAGACGGTGGAGACGCACCGCGCGCACATTATGCGGAAATTGGGACTGCGGAACATTGCGGATTTGGTGCTGTATGCGGTGCGGAATCACATTATTGAGCCGTAGGGAAATTCCTGAGGGATTCGACAGGATTCGACAAAAAAATACAGAGATTACGCGGGCATAATACGGTGTTTTCCGGATGTTTTCAAAAATCTCCCGGTTTTATGATAGAAGGTACGAAACGAAATTGGAGGGACGGAAATGATTCACTCGGGAGACACCGCATTTGTCTTGCTCTGCGCCGCACTGGTTTGCTTAATGACGCCGGGGCTGGCGTTTTTTTACTGCGGTTTTATCAGAAAGAAAAATGTGCTGACCATCATGATGCAGAACTTTATTTCCATGGGCGTGGTGGCGGTAATCTGGTTCGTCTGCGGTTTTTCACTGGCATTCGGACCGGATCAGCACGGTATTATCGGCGGGCTGAAGTATGTATTCCTGCGGGGGGTCGGGCTGCGGGCCAGCAGCGTTTACGGAACGACCATTCCGTTTTTGGCGTTTTTTATTTTCCAGCTGATGTTTGCGGTAATTGCGCCGGCGCTGATGACCGGTGCGTTTGCGGATCGCATGAATTTCAAAAGTTATCTGATTTTTCTGACGGTTTGGAGCCTGCTTGTCTACGTTCCCGTGGCGCATTGGGTCTGGGGCGGCGGCTTTTTGCAGAAACTGGGCGTCGTGGACTTTGCCGGCGGGATTGTCGTACACCTCTCCTCCGGTATCGGCGCGCTGGCATCGGCGGTTTTCATCGGAAAGCGGAAGTTTCAGCCCGGTGAGGATTTACGGCCGCACAACATTCCGTATATCGCGCTCGGCACCGGGCTTCTTTGGTTCGGCTGGTTCGGCTTCAACGGCGGCAGCGCCCTGAAGGCCGACGGGCAGGCGGCGGTAGCCATTGTCAACACGTTTCTCGCCGGTGCGGTGGCCATGCTTGTGTGGCTGATGGTATCCCGGATTCGGGAAAAGCGGACAAGCTTTGCGGCGGCGCTTACCGGCGCGGTGGCGGGTCTTGCCATGGTAACGCCCGCATCCGGCTATGTGGAGCCGTGGGCTGCCGTCCTGATTGGCGTGGCCGCCGGCCTGATCTGCTACGGCGCGGTGCAGCTGCGGGCAAAGCTCGGCGTGGATGACGCGCTGGACGTCTGGGGCGTCCACGGTATCAGCGGCATTTTCGGGCCCCTGTTTTTGGGGCTGTTTGCCGCGGCGGGGATCGGCGGCATCAGCGGCGGCGCCCATCAGTTTTTGCTGGAGCTGCTGGCGGTGGCCGTGGTCACGGCGTATTCCTACCTTGTGACAATGCTGCTTTTGAAAATCATCAATCATTTTACGCCGGTCCGTGTTTCCGACGAAGTGGAAAAGAAGGGGCTGGACAGTTCGCTTCACGGAGAAACGGCTTACGTCGAATAGTGGTTCCAGCGCCTTTTCCTGCCGCGGAGCAGATTCTCACAACTTCCCGCCCGGTGCGCAGGAGAAAAGGCTGACGATATTTTAACAGGGAGTCCCGCGGTCCCTTTTCGCGTTCTATCGCCATCTTGCGGAAGAGGTCAGTTTCAGACCATCTTTTCAGGGCGGACCAGCTCTTCAAACTGTTCTTTTGTCAACAGCTTCAGCTGAAGCACCGCTTCCTCCAGCGACAGATTCTGCTCATAGGCCAGACGGGAGGCGCGGGCGGCGTTCTCGTAGCCGATGGAACCGTTCAGGCAGGTGACCAGCATCAGGGAGTGACGCAGGTTTTTGTCCATAGCCTCCCGGTTGGCGGTGACACCGGACAGGCAGCGCTGGTTGAAGGAATTCAGGGAATCGCCCAGCAGCCGCGCGGAGTGCAGGTAGTTGCGGATAATCACCGGCATAAAGACATTGAGCTGGAAATTGCCCTGAGAGGCGGCAATTCCGATGGCGGCGTCGTTGCCCATGACCTGCACCGCGACCATGGTGACGGATTCGCACTGGGTGGGATTGACCTTGCCCGGCATGATGGAAGAGCCCGGCTCATTTTCGGGGATCTTGATTTCCCCAATCCCGCAGCGGGGGCCGCTGGCCAGCCAGCGCACGTCGTTGGCAATTTTCATCATGTTTGCCGCCAGGGCGCGGAGCGCACCGTGGGAGAAGGCAATGTCGTCTTTGGCGGTAAGGGCGTGGAACTTGTTGGGGTCCGTGCGGAAGGGGAAGCCCGTCAAATCCGCGACGTGAGCCGCCACGGCGGTGTCGAAGCCCTTAGGGGCGTTGATTCCGGTGCCGACGGCGGTGCCGCCCAGCGCCAGCTTGTAAAGGCCGTCGCAGGAATCCTCAATCTGCTTGAGAGAATTTTCGTACATTCCGCGCCAGCCGGAAATTTCCTGGGAGAAGCGGATGGGTGTGGCGTCCTGCAGATGGGTTCTGCCGATTTTGATCACGTCGCTGTTCTCACTCTCCAGCCGCTTGCAGGTTTCAATAATCTTCTGCAGAGCGGGCATGACGTGGGCGCGGAGCGCGGTAACCGCCGCAATATGCATGGCGGTGGGGAAAGTGTCGTTGCTGCTCTGGGACATATTTACCGTGTCGTTGGGGTGCAGCAGTTTTTCCCCCGCGATCTCATTGCCGCGGTTGGCGACGACTTCGTTGACATTCATGTTGGACTGGGTGCCGCTTCCGGTTTGCCAGACGGACAGGGGAAACTGTTCGTCCAGATCGCCCACCAGAATTTCGTCGCAGACCTGACAGATGAGGTCGCAGCGGCGGTCGTCCAGCTTGCCGAAATCGCGGTTGGTCAGTGCGGCGGCTTTTTTCAGGATGGCAAAGGCGCGGATGATCTCCCTGGGCATTTTGTCGTCGCCGATGGGGAAATTCTGCAGGCTGCGCTGCGTCTGCGCGGCCCAGTATTTATCCTGCGGAACCCGCACCTCGCCCAGCGCGTAGTGTTCAATACGGTATTTCATATCAACAGTCCTTTCCTCTATTGTGGGTTATCTCATAAAAACCGATCTTTTCCTGTTTATCATAAGTTCTGAAAACCAAAAAGTAAAATATATATTTTCTTTATAACAATAGATTGAGACTATGAATTATCGAGAAACCGTGATAAAATTTAATAAAAAACAAACCGTATGGGCAAAGGCGGTGGCATGCATTGACTCTTTCCAAATTGCAGCAATTTCAGGCGGTATGCCAGTATCACAGTGTGACCCGGGCGGCGGAGCAGCTGCATATTTCCCAGCCCTCCGTCTCCAACGCCATCCGGGAGCTGGAGGGGGAATTCGGCGTGAACCTGTTCCGGCACGAGGGGCGGCGGCTGGTGCTGACCGCAGAGGGGCGCTTTCTGCTGGAGCGCGCCAACGCGCTGCTGGGAAAGGCGGATCAGATTTCCAGGCAGATGCACGATTTGGGGCGGAACAAAAACCTGTTTCGCATCGGGGTGCCTCCCATGGGCGGCACCGCGCTGTTTCCAACGCTTTACAAGGCGTTTAAAGCGCAGTATCCGCAGATCAATATGTCCATTACCGAGTGCGGTTCCCTGCAGGCCGTGCGGCTGCTGGAGCAGGGGGATTTGGACATCGCCATGGCATCCGTGGCCGCTCCGCCGGACGAGCAGTTTCAGACGCTGCGGCTCCGCCGCTCCCGGCTGCTGTTCTGCGTCAGTCCGAACCACCGGCTTGCCCATGAGACGGAAGTCGAGCTTGCCGCGCTGGCGGAGGAACCGCTGGTGCTGTTCGGCGAGGATTCGCTTCCCTCCCATATCGTCCTTCAAAAATTTTACCAGGCAAACCTGCGACCCAACGTGCTGCTGTATTCCAGCCAAATCAGCATGATTCAGCAGTTCATTGCCGACGGTACGGCGGGCGCATTTTTGCTGGAGGATGTGGTGCGCCGGGAGCCGGGAATCATTGCGGTTCCGCTGGCGGATCCGATCCCGCTGGACATCATTCTGATGTGGAAGCGGGATCAGTATCTTTACAGCGACGTCTCCAGCTTCATTCAGTTTTCCCGTCACTTTGAATTCTGGCCGGAGAGCAAATGATAGTTTTTAGTTATAAAACATTATAAAAAGCATATTTTACAAATAAATTATTCAGGACTACACTGGACTCAACCGGAAACCCGGCGGCAGCCGGGCAAATCAGAAAGATTCATTTGAGGAGGATTTTTATTATGGATTACGCTGCTGAATCTTTGAAGCTTCACTATCAGTGGAAGGGAAAGCTGGAAGTGAGCCCCCGTGCGTCTGTGGACAGCAAGGAGGCGCTGTCCCTGGCCTATACGCCCGGCGTTGCGCAGCCCTGCCTTGAAATTCAGAAAGATGTGAACAAGAGCTACGATCTGACCCGCCGCTGGAACACGGTTGCCGTGGTGACCGACGGATCCGCCGTGCTGGGTCTGGGCGACATCGGTCCCGAGGCCGGTATGCCCGTCATGGAGGGCAAGTGCGTCCTCTTTAAGGCATTCGGCGGCGTGGACGCCATTCCCCTGTGCATCCGCAGTCAGAATGTGGACGAGATTGTGAACACGGTCGCACTGCTGGCGGGCTCTTTCGGCGGCGTGAATCTGGAGGACATCTCCGCGCCCCGCTGCTTCGAGATTGAGAAAAAGCTCAAAGAGCGCTGCGACATCCCCATCTTCCACGACGATCAGCACGGTACCGCCGTCATTACGCTGGCGGGGCTGCTTAATGCGCTGAAAGTGGTGGGCAAGGACATTCACGATATCAAGATCGTGACTTCCGGCGCTGGCGCCGCGGGCATTGCCATCATCAAGCTGCTGATGAGCATGGGACTGAAAAATGTGATTATGACCGATCGCCACGGTGCAATCTATGCCGGACGCGATCATCTGAATCCTGTAAAGGAAGAAATTGCCGCCGTCACGAATCTGAAGCACGTGTCCGGATCTCTTGCCGATGTGCTGAAGGGCGCCGACGTGTTCATCGGCGTTTCCGCGCCCGGTGTTGTCACAAAGGAAATGGTGCAGACCATGGCCAGGGACGCCATTATCTTTGCCTGCGCCAACCCGACTCCGGAGATTTTCCCGGACGAGGCGAAGGCCAGCGGTGCCCGGGTGGTTTCCACGGGCCGCAGTGACTTCCCCAACCAGGTCAACAACGTGCTGGCATTCCCGGGCATTTTCCGCGGCGCTTTGGATGTCCGCGCTTCCGATATCAACGACGAGATGAAGGTTGCCGCCGCCTACGCGCTGGCGGGACTGGTTTCGGACAGCGAGCTGAACGAGGACTATATTCTTCCGGAGGCTTTCGATCCCCGCGTGAGGGACGCTGTGGCTGCGGCCGTGGCGAAAGCTGCCCGCAAGAGCGGTGTCGCGCGGATCTGATCTTCTCGCTTTTGTTTTCCAATTTCCAAATGTGAAGCACGCCCCGCGGCAGACGGAAGCACCGGCAGACGGAAGCACCGTCTGCCGCGGGGCGCGTTTGTTTTGCACCGCTTGACTTCCGGATAAGGGGTTGCTACAATTTTCATAGATTGATGTATTTCCGCACAAAATGTGGGGGATCGAGGAGGAGTGCGCGGTGAGCGATTTGTTTAACAGAAAAGACCTGATTTATTCAGTGTATCAGGAGGGAAGCTTTTCCCGCGCCGCGCAGAAGCTTTACATTTCGCAGCCTTCGCTGAGCACCATGGTCCGCAAGGTGGAGGAGGACGTGGGCTTCCCGCTGTTTGACCGCACCTGCAAGCCGGTGCGGCTGACGGAAATCGGGCGCGCCTATATTCGTGCCACGGAGGAAATCCAGCATGTGGAACGCTCCTTTTACAACTATGTGTGCGCGGTGAACAACCTGCAGGCTGGCTCTCTGGCCATCGGAAGCAACCAGTTGTTTTCCTCGCTGGTTCTGCCGCGCTATGTGTCCCGCTTTATTGCCAGGTACCCCAAAATCCGGCTGAATCTGGTGGATGCCAACTCGGCGGAGCTGGAAGAGCGCATGGCGGCCGGACAGCTGGATTTGATTATTGACAACCGGAAACTGGACCCCGCGCACTATGAACGCCGGGATTTACAGAGGGAATATCTGCTGCTGGCGGTTCCCGCCGGCTTTTCCAGTAATCGGGGGCTGGAGGAATATCAGATGTCCTTTCAGGATATTCTGGCGGATCGCCATGCCTCGGATGCGAAGAAACCGGTGCCGCTGACAGCTTTTGCGGCGGATCCGTTTATTCTGATGACGCGGGATAATGACACCCGCGGGCGAACCGACGCGATTTTTCAGGAAGCCGGACTGAAGCCGGACGTCATTTTAGAGATCGACCGCCTGGTCACGCTGTATAATTTTATTGTCATGGGCACCGCGGATGTCATTGTCAGCGATACACTGATTAAAAATGTACGGGACGCCGAGGAGAATATTGTATTTTACAAGCTGCCGGATCGATATGCGCGGCGCGAAGTGTACATTCACTGCAAACAGAATAAATACATCACGCAGGCCATGGAATCGTTCATTGAGATTCTGACCAAAAAGTAGAGTGCCTGTTTTCAAAACGGGGTGATATTTACAGGCTAAACTATATTCAAAAAGTTATAATAATTATTATAGAATAAATATTTGAATATATTACAGGGCGGTGCTATACTGCAATTGTAAAAAAGTTGAGTCGGACAAACAGATTTTGGGAGGTAATTCCAATGAGCACGAAGAAAGATTTTGAGAAAAATGAAGCTGCCTATCGCATTGAGAGCGATTCCATCGGCAGCAAGAAAGTTCCGATCGACGCCTATTACGGCGTGCAGTCTTTGCGCGGTGCGGAGAATTTCCCGATTACCGGCAATCACCTGCATCCGGAGATGATTCGCAGTCTGGCGCGCCTGAAAAAGGCCTGCGCGATTGCCAACGCGAATGCCGGGGTGCTGGATGAGAAAGTTGCCGGGGCGATTGAAGAGGCCTGCGACCGAATCGTGGCGGGCCGGTATCATGATGCGTTTATTGTGGATCCCGTGCAGGGAAGCGCGGGTACGTCCATTAATATGAATGCCAATGAAGTGATTGCCAACGTGGCCATTGAAATTCTGGGCGGCCAGAAGGGCGACTATTCCGTCGTGCATCCCAACGACAGCGTGAACTTCGGCCAGTCCACCAACGACGTGATCCCCACTGCCGGCAAGATGACCACGCTGGTTCTGCTGCAGAAGCTGGACGCCAAGCTGGTTCGCCTGCACGATGCGCTGAAGGCGAAGTCCAGAGAGTTTGACCATGTGCTGAAGATGGGCCGCACGCAGCTGGAGGACGCGGTTCCCATCCGTTTGGGTCAGGAATTCGGCGCCTATGCTACGGCGGTACAGCGCGGCCTTGAGCGCATCCGCACCACGGAGAAGGAGCTGCACACCGTGAACATGGGCGCGACTGCCATCGGCACCGGCCTGAACGCGGATCTGAAGTATTTTTCCGGCATTGTCCCCACGCTCTCCAAAGTGACCGGTATGGAGTTCCGTCAGGCGGAAGATCTGATTGACGGCACTCAGAATATCGACAGCTTTGCCGCCGTGTCCAGCGCGGTTCGCAACTGCGCCGTGGCGATTTCCAAGTTTGCAAACGACCTGCGTCTGATGTCCTCCGGCCCCAGAACGGGGATTGGAGAAATTAACCTGCCGGCGAAGCAGAACGGTTCTTCCATTATGCCGGGCAAGGTAAACCCCGTGATTCCCGAGGTGGTGACGCAGGTTGCCTTCCGCATTGTCGGCAACGATGTGACCATTGCTATGGCGGCCGAGTCCGGCCAGCTGGAGCTGAACGCTTTCGAGCCGATCGTGTTTGACAGCCTGTTCCAGTCCATCGATATGCTGGGCAACGCGGTTGACACCTTCATCGACAACTGCATCGTGGGCATTACCGCCAACGAGGCGCGCTGCGAAGAACTGATGGAGTCCAGCGTTGGTACGGTGACGGCGCTCTGCCCGCACATTGGCTATGCCCGTGCCGCCAAGCTGGCAAAGGAGGCGCTGGCCAAGAGGGTTCCTATCCGCAAGCTGATTCTGGAGGAGGGCGTCTTGAAGCAGAAGGAACTGGATACCATTCTGGATGCCTACGGCATGACGCAGCCCGGTATTTCCGGCAGGGAACTGCTCTGCTCCAAGGATGCATAATCTTTCGGCGGAACATTTTATATAAATAGATTCTTTCATATTACCCTACTCTTTTTTCCAAACAAAAGCAGGCATCCGGTTGGATGTCTGCTTTTGCTGCTTTTCGGAGGATGCCGGATGCTTAATCGGACGGCTTTTCGTTCTCGGACGGGTTCAGAAGGCTCCGGTAATTTTCCCCCGCCAGCATCAGCTCCCCCAGCGAGCAGAGTCCGGTGCCGAACTGATTGATATAACTTTTCACAGACAGCGGCAGGGATTCGTAATACTCCTCCATCTTTTCGTCGTCATATTTCATTTTTTCACCTCCGGCGTTAGTATGCGCCGGAATGAACGGGTGCAAAGATGGAAGATTTCAGAAAAATGTGCCGGGCTGAAACTGTACCGTAAGAGAGGCAAATCATAGAGGCATCCTGCAGCGGTTTAATCTTTTATGCTGTTCGGAAATTGGGCGCGGCGGATTTTTTAAAACAAAATTTTGAAGTTACTCCACCAGATTCTGCAGCGCGGTACAGTAGATTTCCATTGCCTTCATCAGATTGTCCACCTTGGCGTATTCGTTCGGCATATGCTCGGTGGTTTCCACATTGGGAAAGTTTGCGCCGAATGCCACGCAGTTGTCCAGCGCCCGGGCATAGGTTGCGCCGCCGGAAATCCTGGGCTTGCTCTCGGTATCGCCGGTGACTTTCCGATAGGCATTCATCAGAGCCGTGGCCAGCGGGCTGTCCAGCGGCAGATAGATGGAGCGCAGCCAGTCCTCCTCCGTCATGGTCAGGCCGTATTCCGCGCCCTTTGCCCGCAGCAGACGCATGGCGCTTTCTTTTTGATAGGTGACGGGAAGGCGGAGATCCACACCGATGCGCGTTCCGGTTTCGTCCGCTGCCACCTTACCGACGTTGACGGACAGCGGGCCGGAGAAATCTTCAATCTTTTCATTGCTGAATCCCTCAAAACGGTGCTTTTCCGCCAGGCAGCCGGTGATAAATTCCACGGCGCGGTCGCCCAGGCCAGCTTCCTGCAAGGCCGTGGCCAGATGATAGATGGCGTTGATGCCCAGCCAGGGATTTTTGGCATGCGCGCTTTTGCCCTCCGTCTCAATTTCCCCGTTTACAATTTTGTAGGCAAAACCGTGCTGCCTGAGACGTTCCTCCACGGCGGCATTTTTCTGCGTCAGCGCGAATGTTGCCACGGCGTTCATGCTGTCGCCGCCGCGAAACGGCGTTTTGGCGGGTTCTTTTGTGGAAAACTCCACCTGCAAAAGCCCCTTTTCCGCATAGACAAAGGGAAAAGAGCCGTCCGGCGTGAAACTCATCACCGGAATTTCCTCTTTTTTCACATAGTGCCGGATGCAGGCCCAGGAGGTCTCCTCCGCCAGCCCCAGAATTATGCGGATACGGTTTTTCAGCTTCGCGCCGCCGTCCAGCAGCGCCTTCACGGCATAGGCAGCCGCCAGCGTGGGGCCCTTGTCGTCCTGAATGCCGCGGGCGTAGATTTTCCCGTCGCGGATTTCCGGCTGGAACGGATCGCTCTTCCAGCCGTCCTCCGGACGGGCGGGCACCACATCCAGATGACCCAGAATGCCGAACAGAGGCCCCTGACCGATCTCAGCATAACCGTAATAGCCGTCGGGATCGGCGTAAGTGGAAAAGCCCATGTTTTTCAGAATGCCCAGCATTGCGTCCAGACACCTTACTGCATTCCTTCCGGTGGGATGTCCGGGTTCGGAGCGGGAAACGGAGGGGATGGCGGCAAGAGCCATGGCATCCCTTATAAAACTGTCACGATACTTTTCCAACTGCAGCTGCATAAAAATACTCCTTTCGGGCCTGTTATTCCGATTATTTTCACTATTATTATACCGATTCTGGCAGAACCTGTCAATTCAATACACAAAAATTTTGTGCAGTCTGCGCAATTTACTCACCTAAAAGCGGCATGTTCTTGTTGAATCCGCATAATGCATATGCTAATATTAAAATATAACGTGAGTGCAAAAACATACTTTCTATTTGCACGGCACAATAAGTTGAGAGGTGTGTTTCATATGGTGAAGGGAAAGAGTAAGTTTCTAATGCCGCCCGCGTTGATTATTGTGACCATTTTTCTGCTGCTGATCGCGGCTTTGACATGGTTCATCCCGACTTCGGTAGTCGTCACTAAGAACAACGGCGAAGAGAAGATCGTCTATAACGCCGCATTTGATGCCGACGGAAAGGTGGTAAAAGATGCGGGTACCTCTCCCGCCGGCCTGTGGCAGATTATCAAAGCGCCGATTACCGGATTCCAGAACGGAAGCAATGTTATTTTTGCCATTTTGATTGCGGGATCTTTTTTGGGGCTGTTAAATTATACGGGCACTTTGGATGCCGGCATCGGCGTGCTGCTCAGAAAAACGACCGGTAAAAAGCTGCTGATTGTGATTACCCTGGTGTTCGCGCTGATGGGCACCATTTTCGGCCTGTGGGAAGAGATTCCGGTCTATGCCATCGCGGTGGTTCCCCTCATCGTCATGGCGGGGTATGACGTCATGACGGCGCTGGCGGTTTTGTTTGTCGGCGCCACCGTCGGCAATATGGCCTCTGTGGTGAACCCCTTCTCCACCGGCGCGGCCATTTCCACCATCGGCAACGACAAATTGTCCCTCGGATCCGGAATTGTGCTCCGCTGCGTCCTGTTTATTGTTCTGTTTCTGATTGGGATGTCCCTCGTCCTGCGCTACGCGGAAAGGGTGAGGAGGGATCCCACAAAGTCCATGCTGAACGGTGTGGACGGCGTGCAGGATCTGGTGGGCAGCAAAGACGCGAAGGAGATGCCGCCCATGACCCCGGCCCGCAAATGGTCTTTGATTGTCTTTATTGTAATGATTCTGCTGACGATAATCGGTTATATCCCATGGAATCAGATTCGGGTCGGCAGCCGCACGATGTACGACATCATCAACGCGCCGCAGGCGCTCCTGCCCGCAAGGGTTCCGTTTATCGGGCATTTGCTGGGTTCCGGCGCATTTACCAACTGGGGCGACTGGTATTTTGACGAGTATTCCTTTGTGTTTCTGCTGGGAACTATCCTTGTTGGTTTTATCAACCATCTGAAGATGAAAGAATTCGTGGATCAGGTGGTTTCGGGCGCACGGGATCTGCTGGGCGTCTGCATGGTTCTGGCCGTGGCGAAGGGAATCTCCGTTCTGATGGGCACTAAAACCTTCGGCATCAGCGTCACGTTCGTCTACTGGATTCAGAATACGCTGAAGAGCGTGCCGGCATGGGCATTTGTTGTGGCGTGCCTGCTGGCTTATCTGCTGATCGGCTTCTTTATCCAGTCCACCAGCAGCGTTGCCGGCATCACCATGACGATTCTCGGTACGGTGGCGGGCGCACTGTTTCTCAACAACGGCGCAATCGGCGAAATCGGCGGTCAGGTTATGCTGGTCTCCTGCTTCACCGTGGGCATCAACTTCATGAGCGGCATCTATCCGGGTGCCACGACCATGGGCACTCTGGACCTGGTCAAAGTGCCGTATGATAAATATCTGGCTTTTATGCTGAAAGCGACCCTGCCGCTGCTGATTGTCGCCGGTGTGATTATTTCCATTGCGCCGTATCTTCATCTGCTGTAACTTTTCCTGAATGAAAGGCTCGCAGGGAAAAAGTGAAAAAGCCGCCGCCCGGCAGATACCGGGCGGCGGCTTTGCGTCAATGAGTTCCAAAGAAAAACCGGACTGCCGCAGCCGAGGCGAGAAATCCCGTAAAGTCGGCAATCAGAGCGGCGGGGACCGCGTGCCGCGTCTTGTGGATTCCCGCCGCGCCGAAATAGACGGCGATGGTGTAAAAAGTGGTTTCCGTGCTGCCGAGCATTACGGCGGCGGTACGGCCGATCCGGCTGTCCGGGCCGAAGGTCCGGATCAGCTCGCTGCCCGCCGCCAGCGCGCCGCCGCCGGAAACCGGACGGAGCAGCATCAGCGGCGTCAGCTCCGGCGGAATGCCAAGGCGGGTAAGCAGGGGGGCGC
>JBFLFX010000005.1:0-39630 GCA_041859815.1 Dysosmobacter sp.
TTTACAACACTTGGAGAGCGGGAGGCCAGCGGAAAATGGCGAAAACCGCTCCCGTTCGCTTTTTGCGCGGTGGGAATAAATTCCGTGTCTTTAATCCAGTACGGGCAGACGGCCGTCACGTGAATCCCGGAGTCCAACAGTTCATGGTGCAGCGCTTTGGTGTAGCTCTGCAAAAACGCCTTGGTCGCGGCGTAGACGTTGATACCCGGCATTGGCTGAAACCCTGCGGTGGAGCAGATCTCCAAAATTCTGCCGCCCCGGTGCATCCAGGGAAGGGCAGCGGTGGTAACGTCCACAGCGGCGCGGCAATTCAGGTTGATCATGGCGTCGTTGTCGGCGGCGGGGATTTCTGAGGAAAGTCCAATGCGTCCAAATCCGGCGGCGCAGATCAACCAGAGAACTTCCGGCTGCTCCTGCCGCAGAAGCGCGGAGAGCTTTTCAATACTGCCGTGGTCAGTTAAGTCGAGAGGCAGCGGACGGACAGGACGGGAACAGACGGCTTTCAATTCTTTCAGCCGTTCTTCCCGGCGGGCGATGGCCCAGATCTCATCCACTTCCCGGCGCGCGTCCAACTGGTGTGCAAATTCACGCCCCAACCCGCTGGAAGCGCCGGTAATCATTGCAATTTTCATACGGAACCCTCCTAAACGGAACATGGTTGTATTATTATAAACTTTTTTTCGCAAAAAAGACAGAAAGACTTATAAAAAGAAGAAAACTTTTCGTCGGACAGGGCGGCGCCGATAATAAGGACTGCCTCTTTTTGCATAGGGTGAAGCGGAAAGGGGGAATCTGAATGCTGTCGGAAGTATTGCTTCTCTTGGCGAACAGCCTGCTTTTTTCTCTGCGGCTGTCCGGCGGTGGGTCGTTCCCAAAGCCGCTGAGCGCGGCGGAGGAGCGGGAGTGTCTGGCACGGCTGGCGGAAGGAGATCTGGAGGCGCGGAACACTCTGGTGGAGCATAACCTGCGGCTGGTGGCACACATTGTGAAGAAATACGAATCCAAAAGATCAATTGCAAGGGCAGAAGGCCGCCCGCGATTCGATTCCCGCGACCGGGTGGGGCCCGTCCAAATGCGGGAGTACGAAGCTGAAACTATGCGGAGCCGGGTTAACCGCGGGGAAGGCCATTCCTCTAAAAGGAATGGCCTTCCCCGCGGTTAATATTTTTCTGTCAGAGAGAAAAAGCCGTTTTGAACAGCCGCCCGTTTTTGGCGGTCGGCGGACTTTCCGTCAGCGGTCAGACTGAATTTTACCAATGGCCCGCAAATCACGGGAAAACCGCCAAAGCAGCGGCGCGGATCCGCTGCTTTCCTTAAGATTCGTAACGCTTTGGATCCTTGGGCAGGCAGAGTTCCAAAATGATGCCCACTACAAACACACCCGCCACCATGTTGTTGGCAAAAATATCGCCGACAATACTCGGCATATGGCCAAAGAAACCCTTCACCTGTGTCACGCCGACACCCAGGCAGAGGGATGTTGCGGCGATCAGCGTATTGCGGTTGTTCAGGCCCGCGTCATGCATCATCTTGATACCCGACATCATAATGGAACCGAACATGATGATGGTACAACCTCCGAGCACACAATCCGGCAGCGTGGTAAAAAATGCGCCGATGGGCGGAAACAGGCCGCCGAGGATCATCGCCAGCGCGCCGAACATGATACAAAAGCGGTTCACCACGTGCGTCATGGAGATGAGGCCGACATTTTGGCTGAAAGAGGTGATGGGGGAACAGCCGAATACGCCGCCCGAAACAGCGGAAATAAATCCGTCCACGCACAGAGATCCGGAGATCTCCTTGCCTGTGATGTCGCGGCCGAGACCGCCGGTACAGGTGGCGGTGGTGTCTCCGATGGTTTCTACCGCGGAGACAACGAATACCAGGCAGAAAGACAGAATGGAGCCGATCTGAAACCGCGGTTTAAACGCAACTAATTGCGGGGCGGCAACTACGCCCAGGGAATGAATGGTGGAGGCCATCTTGCCAAAGTCCACCATGCCGAAAAAGATGGAGACGATGTATCCTACGATCATGCCGAATAGGACGTAAAGCTGTTTGGCAATTCCCTTGAGAGTTGTATGAAAAAACAGCGCGGCCGCAAGTGTGATCAACGCGACAAGCAGATTTTGCCAGGATCCCAGCGGATAGGCGGAGGAGGACGCGAAAGAGGAAACGCCGACACTCAAAATACTCAATCCGATGGAGACGACAACGCAGGCGGAGAGAATGGGCGTGATGACCTTGCGCCAGTATTTTGCCGTTAGGCCAAGAATCCCCTCAAAACAGCCGCCAACGATAATGGAGCCGATCATAATGCCATAATCCTTGGAGGCTGCTGTCAGGCAGGCGGCAAGGAATGTAAAGCTCAGACCCATGACAACAGGCAGACCGGAACCCAAAAAGCCAAGGGGGTAGAGCTGCAGCAGGGTTCCGATGCCCGCGATAATCATACAGTTCTGAATGAGGCGCGCAGTCTCTATTGCAGTAAACGGCTGCCCATTGTACACTGCGGCTGACGCGATCAGGATCAGAGGCGTCACATTTGCCACGAACATGGCAAGCACATGCTGCAGGCCAAAGGGAATAGCCTTGCCGATAGGGACCCGGCCGTCAAGGTGATAGACGTTTTCCACCCGGACGTCCTGCGAGGTTGTGGTTTTCTTCATTTTTCTAACTCCTTTTATTGATTTGCCAAAACCGAAAGGATCCGGCGGAATGCCGCGAATACGAAAAGGGAAACAAAAATCATTCGTAACATTCCAAAAGGTTGACCTACCTTTTAGTATAAAAGGTCAACCTTTAAAAAGCAATATTTTTTGTTAGATCTGCAAAAAAAAATTGTAAACCGCGGCCCCCAGCGTCTCTTGAGAAAGAAAAACTCGCAAAACCCGTGACAAACCTTTCTTGACCAATTGATTGGATAAAACGGCATCAAAAATATGGCGCCGTATGGCACAACGCAATTTTGACGCTCTGCGGCCTCAGCTGCGCAGTGTGGCGCGCAGACGGTTAGGCTGCAGCAGCAGATCCAGCGCGTCCAGCGGCGAGGAGACCAGCACATCGGCGTGGGACAGCAGGGCGGCGCACAGGCCTTCCCGCTCCAATACGGCAATCCTCAGCGCCGCTGCGTCGAACATCCGGATGTCGTTGAAACCATTGCCGATGCAGAGAACCCCGCTGCCCATGGCGCTTACAATCGCCTCCTTGCGCAGAGCGGCGCCGGCCTGAGGAAAAGTCCGCACGGCAATGCCAAGCGGTTCGCACTGCGCGCGGACGGTTCCATAGGTGTCCGCGGTGAGTACGGTGACGAAAACAGAATTTCTCAGCTTCGCGATGCGCTCTGCAACACCGGGCAGGAGGGTACCGTCTACGGCAATTGTACCATTGTAATCCAGAACGACGTGGTGAATTTCGATCGGCGTGCGGCCGGGAATTTTAATCAACAACATAAAATGCTCCTTTCAAATCGACTGTGGATTTCACTCGGAAAAGTCCGCGCTTTCTCCCGCTGCAGACAGAAAGACGGAAAATTTTTTCACTAAATTTTACCAGATGTTTACACTGGAAAACCGTACATCCGGCAATTCGGAGGGCTTGGACGGCAGGCCGCGTAACCGGAATGACCGTGTGGATTTTTAATTTTGCCAGTATGGTTTTTTGCGACGACAATCCTTTTCTCATCCAGAGAGGAACAGAGCTGTCCGGAAGCAATATTTCCGGGCCTCTTCCGTCTGAGGCGGCAGAGGCGCCGGTGAACGATCCGGCCCGACGCCGGAAAGTCTCATGAAAACCCCGATGCGGCAAATTTTATATTGGATTTGGACAGATCTGAATTTTTGTCTGCCCGTCCAAAATTTTGACGGCAGGCAAAACGGCGGGGACGCTGTAAAGTCAAGGAAAGTCTTGGATGCTGATGGCGGCTTGTGAAAGCATAATATTGCAAAAATAATTTTTGTAAAGATAAAAGATTGAAAGTACCGATGAAATCGCCTGCGCGGAACGGCGTATCCGTTTGGAATCGGCCTTTCCGCCCAACTTTGACAAAGAGGGACGCCGTGCGGTCGGTTCCGGCACAAAAATGAAATGGCCGCGCTTCCCGCTGCAGCGTTGGCAACTTGGGCAGTATTTACGGCCGTGTCGGAGAGACGCGGCCCAGCAGACGAAGCTGCCGGGGTGCTGATGAGTCTATTGTACCAGAGGGCCGACAGGTCTTCAACTTTCATTTGATTTTACAATCCATCCCTCTTTACAGAACGGTTTTGAGACGGATGCCTGATGGAGCATAACAGGGGGTATCCGCTTCATACCTTTCAGGGAAGGGGGAGTTGCAGATGACGGAGGTTGACCGCGAGATAGCGCTGGCTCTGCTGAAGCGACTGCGGCAGCGGGAATTGATTACGGAGGCTGTCTATACGGCCGCTTGCAGTTCCCATTTTTATGACAGCAAAAATTTTTTTGGGCAGGCCAATCCGGACAAACGCAGTCTGGAGGGAGAGGGAGATCAGCGGGCATGAATATCAGGAAGATTCGGGAGGAAATCCGCAGGGGGCGCTCCCTCTACGATCTGCCCCTGCGCGTGACCTTTTACGCCCGCGTTTCCACGGATAAGCTGGAGCAGCAGGGCAGTCTGGAAAATCAGATTCAATACTACACCGATTTTATTCAGAAAAATAGAAACTGGACTTATGTGCCCGGCTATATTGACGAGGGTCTTTCCGGCACCAGCACCGATAAACGGGAGAGCTTTCTGCGCATGGTTGCCGACGCCCGGAGAGGGCGGTTCGACTTTCTCGTCACAAAAGAGATTTCCCGGTTTTCCCGCAATACCCTTGACAGTATCCAGTATACGCAACAGCTTTTGGAGGATGGCGTGGGCGTGTTCTTCCAAAACGACAATATTAACACATTGGACACCGACAGCGAGTTTCGGCTGGTGGTGATGGCCGGAGTGGCGCAGGACGAAGTGCGCAAGCTGTCCGAACGGCTCAAATTCGGCTTTCGGCAGTCCATTAAAAACGGTCACGTTTTGGGAAATGACCTCCTCTGGGGGTATCATAAGAAGGACTGCAGACTAACCATCGCGCCGGAGCAGGCCGAGGCGGTTCGGCTGATTTTTGAGCTGTATGCGACCGGCGATTACGGACTGCGAAAGTTATCCCAGGAACTGACCCGGCGCGGCTATACGAGTTTGCGGGGGAATGCCTTCAATGCGGTGACCGTCGGCCATATTTTGACCAATCCCAAATACAAGGGCTGGTATTGCGGCAACAAGACGAAATCACTGGACTACCGCAGAAAAAAGACTCTGTTTTTGAATGAAGAGGAATGGGTGAGCTATCCCGATCCAAATGTACCGGCGATTGTTTCGGAAGAGCTGTGGAATCGCGCCAATTCCCTCTACAAAGAACGCAGCCAGCGGGTCAAATCCCATGGCGTCGGTTACCGGAGCCGCTACCCCTACAGCGGCAAGATCCTTTGCGGAAAGCACGATACCCCGTTCCACCATCAGTCCTTCAAGACGGGGCGGGGCATCACAGAGTTTTGGAGATGCAAAGTCTATCGTGAGAAGGGGAAGGAGGGCTGCGGGCTGCCCGGCATACGAACGGCGGAATTAAACGCGATTCTGGCGGATTTGTTTGAAAAGCTGGTCACAACGAAAGATGAAATAATTCGGCTGGTTTTGGACAGCCTGAAAGAGGCCGGCAATAAAATGGACAACACGGCACAGATTGAGCGTCTGCGGGGACAAATCGGCCGGCTGGAGGCTAAAAAAGACGAGCTGCTGGAACTGAGCGTAGAAAACGCCGTTACCATACAGGAATTTAAGAGGCGAAACGGCCGCTTTAATGAACAAATAAGTGAGCTGCAGCGGCAGATCCTGGAGCTTCAAAAACAGGAGCCGCTCAATCCGGATGTCTGCAGGGACGTCAATACCCTGCGGATTGCCCTCCGGGAAGAGCTAGACTTTACAAACGGTATTCAGGCGGAAGTCGTTTGCCCGATCCTTGACCATGTTGTCGTTTGTGAAGGCAGTACAAACGAAAAAATTCAGTTGAAAATCTATCTGCGCATCGGGGAAAAGCAATTTGCAGAGGGAAGCCGCGCGCCGCTGGCCTTTCCGATTAGCACTTCAAGAAATACTATACCCAGAACGGGGAACAGGAGGATTTACTTTCAATTGGAACCATCGGACTGATCAAAGCGATTTCCAGTTTTAATCCCTCAAAAGGCGCGCGGCTTGCCACCTATGCGGCCCGCTGTATTGAAAATGAAATTCTGATGTATTTCCGCAGTCAGAAAAAACTGACGGGAGAAGTCTCCCTGTCGGACTCCATTGATACGGACAAGGAAGGCAACGAACTGATGCTGATGGATACCGTGGGGGTGGACGATACCATGCTGGACGACATTCACGCGCGGGATCGCGCGCGGAAGCTCCGGCGCCTGGTTCGCGAGCGGCTGACGGAGCGGGAGGCGGAAATTGTCCGGCTGCGGTATGGGCTGGGTGGAACCGTGCCGCTGACACAGCGGGAAATCGCCGCTTCTTTCGGTATCTCACGCTCCTATGTATCGGAACGCGCTTAAAGTAAGTGATGGGGCCGACCGATCACGTTCGCGGACGCGCCTGACCAGGAGGCCGCGCGCGTGATCTGAGCTCTGCGGCCGCTGACAGGCGAGCGGCATCCGGAGAATACGATTCGGCTGCGCAATCAAAAGCCATCTCTGTCTCCGCGTCCCGAAGGGCGGGCTGGGCGATGTCAAAGGGAAGAGAACTCGGCGTCAGCGATGAAAATGATGCATATTAAAATCAGGAAACCCTGGGACAGGATTCCGGCGGTCAACGGGCCGGAGCGAAAAAGCCGTCAGTTTAAAAGTCCGCCGTGCCCGGCGTTCCAGGAATCGGATGCACAGGATAAACCGGAGGTTCCTGTTCCCGAAAATCCCCTCAATTCTCAGAGCATTCACGGGGAACGACGGCCCTGCAAGGCACGGAGATCAATTTTTACAGGAGAAAAAAAGAGCACGGCCGTCCCGTTTTAAGACGGGGCGGCCGTACCTTTTCATACAGCAACAGGGCATACGCGAAGCGGAAGGAAAAGCCTTAGACGTTTTCTTCCTTTTTGTTTTTCATAATGCGCTCGTATCTGTGATAAATGAGCCATGCGATGAAACCGAACACGACCGGCCCCAGCAGCTCAAACACGGTAGACGTAACGTCGCCGGTCAAAGCGGGGTTGATAATCGTAAAGACGTTTGCAAATCCCACAGTCACAACGCAGATGACGGTCCAGATTTTTGCCGAACGGTCGCTCTTAAAGACAGTCAGCGGCTTTGCGATCGACTTGTTCCTTCTGAAAGAGGGGAAAGCGCCGGCAATGAACATGTACGGAATCGTCATGGCGACGGTGATCATCAGGATCAGCATATTGAGGAATTGAGAGGCACCCTTGCCGCCGAAGGATGTGATCAGAAGGATGACCACCACGATGGCGCACTGCGTCCACATTGCGTTGCGCAGCATGCCGTCTTTCTCCTCAGTGAGCTTCTTCGGCCACATCTCTTTAGGTGTTCCCTCAATCATCTGGCGCAGCGGCGCATAAGCGAGGGTGAACAGAGAGCCCAGATAAGTCAGAATGGAAGCCAGTGCGTAAAAACGCATCAGGAACACGCCAAAAGATGCCGCACCGGCCGTCTTGGCACCGAACACGGCTGCCAGCTTGGAGCCCAGAACCTGCATAAAGGTGTACTGGGCGCTCTGCATGTTGATGCTGGGGTCGGAAAGGAATTTGCTCCAGTTCATGTACATGCCGATGCAGAACGTGGCAAGCGCGTAGCCGATGGCAATGACAATGGAGGAAATCATAATCGCTTTGCGGAAGTTCTTTTCCGGCTTGTCAACCTGATCGACAAGGCCGGTGGCGGACTCCATGCCGCCGTATGCGAAGATTGCCATGGTGATGTATGCGAAGAAGCCAGAGACAGAATTATAGCTCGGGTTCAGCGCGTGAGTGAAGGAGCCTGCGGTGACAGGCTGCGCAAACTGTCCCTTGTTTGCAATCAGGATAATCACTGCGCCGATAATCAACACGGCGTTGAGAATCAGAACCACCGTTCCGCCAACGGAGGCGATTTTTGCAATTTTGCTCAGGCCCCGCGTGGCGACCCATGTGACTACCAGCATCATAACGATGGCCAGAAGTCCCAGAGACTGACTCGGCTTAAAAATGCCGAAGAGATGCCATGTTCCAGTGGTATTTTTCCCGAAAATAACCATGGAGATTCTCAGGATCATGCCGCTGCAGATGTTGACGAACCAGATCAGATAGGATGTATACCACATAAATGTGCCGATAAAGGCATATTTATCACCCACAGATCTGCCCATCCAGGTCATAATTCCGCCGCCCTCACTCTTGAAAGCGCTGCCGTATTCCATGCACATAAAAGCGAAGGGAATGAAGAACAGAATTGCGGCGATGATAAAGCACGGGATGGCGGAATAACCCATCAGGAAGAATCCCTGCATGGAGTTCGTAAAGCCAAACACCGTTACGAAGATCATAAAGATCAACGCCGATAAGGAAAGCTTTTTGTCACTTTTACCCATTATTTGTTTTTCCTCTTTTCTCAATAATTGCGCCCTGTCAGTCACTTCATGAACCAAGAAGACGGACTGTCCGTCCCGAATGATCATCCAATCTCTAAAATAGGCGCAAGCGGCTGGTAACTTGCAAAACGCCGCAGGCCCAATATACAATGCCCCCTCATAACCAATCTTAGACTTTCATCCAACGGACACAAACACATCCACCGACTTGTCCAAAAAGTGAATGCTGATATACTCAAACCGGCTGTGAAAATTGACACTGCCGGTAAAGAGATTAGAATGCGGAAAGCCCATCAATGGAAAGGAAGGGGCTGTCGATACCGTCGTAGATTGGAATAATCTGCGGCATGAAGCCCGCCTTTCCATCTCATCTTCCGCGTTGTTTGTCAAAATAGGTACGGCTTGATTTTTCTCATATTGATAGTATAATGATAAAATTATATTATAAGAGCCTCCGCACGCTGCCCCGTCATACGCAGACAGGGGGGAAGTCGCCTCTTGGAAAGCCTCTTTCCCTCCCCCAAATTTCCTGCAGATATGCTCCGTGTGAGAGAGCGCATCTGCGCTTTTCCCCGCCGCCGGCAATCGAGATCAGACGGGGAGATCCCACATTTTTCTCCGTACAAAACGGGACGGAGCGTGCAAACGGCGTAAAGCGAAACGTCACGAAGGCAAAATCAGAGTGTTCATTTGAGTTCCGTCTTTCCCCGGGTGAGAAGCCGACGCCATAAATTTTCCCATCTGAGTCCGCCGTATGAACGTTCCCATCTTCAGACTTGTCCGGGGCCTCTCCGCCGCCGTGAGGATTTCCGGCATTCCGATTTGTTCACCAGTTCCCACAGGGGAGCACCGTCTGCGGCATCGGTTTCTGCCCGGCAGCTTCCCACAGCGCCGATATTCGGTGCTATGGCGTGCTTCCCATTATTTCAATTCAAAAGGACTCAGAAACTTTTCGTCCGGGCAGCCTCATTTGACGTGATTGAAGCAGAAGAGACAGACGTACTGTTCAGCCGGCAGACAAATACATCTGCCCTTCACGGGCAGACACTCCCATATGTGTCCATGACATGAGCACAACGCTATTGTACGCTATCGACTCGAGATAGTCAAGGCGCTTTACCTATAAAATTCTGTTTTATGCCTATTATTTTGTAATATTCGCCTATTCTTTTGGAGAAGTCATGAAAAGCGCGGAAGAACAACCAATAGGGGGTTCCCATGCAGCCGACTCCCTCAGGGTCCACAGGGATAGCCGGCACAATCCCTCTGCCGGCTGCGGAAAGTCATAAGACACCGACGGACGGTACTGTCGGCAGAATTCCGAATTAACTTGGATATATGGAGGAAACGTGTCTGCGCCGGGAGCCGCCGCCAGCCGGATTGAACGGACTGAGGAAAGACGAATCTTCCTCCGTTTCGGCTTCCGCCGGACGAAGGCCACCTTGCAGAACCCGCCGTTTATCACCGGCGATACCAACGGCAGTCTGCCGCTGTTGCCAGAAAATCCGGGCTTGCAGCAGGCGGTTTTGCAGGGAAAATTTTCTGCGGATTAAAATAACCGCCTGAAAAGCCTATGGCTTTTCAGGCGGTCAGCGGTTATTTTAATTCTTAGAAGTCCACTTCGGTATCGTAATAGCAGCACTTCAGCAGTTTTTCCATTTCTTCCTGGCTGGGCTGGCGCGGATTAGTTCCCGTGCAGGCATCGGCAAGAGCATTCTTGGAAATTTCAGGAAGCCGCTTCAGGAAAATATCCTCCGGAACAAAGCCCTGATCTGTGGGGAAGCTGTCCGCACCGTAGGTTTTGATGCAATGCGGAATGTTCAGCTGATCATTCATATTCCGCAGATACTTGATCAGATTCTGAATTTTTTCCCGCGCGTTTTTGCCCTCCAGCCCCATATAGTCCGCAATGGTCTCGTAGCGCTTTGCGGCAGTGGGATCCTTGGCGTTGAAAGCGATCACCTTGGGAAGGTATATAGCGTTGGCGGCGCCGTGAATAATATGTGCACCGCAGTCGGCAAAGGCAGCGCCGGTTTTGTGAGCCATGGAATGCACAATGCCCAGCGATGCGTTGCTGAACGCCATGCCGGCAAGGCATTGGGCGTTGTGCATTCTGTCGCGCTTGTCCATGTCCCCGTGATAGGAGTCCACCAGATCATGCTGAATCATGTGGATGGCATACAGGGCCAGCGGGTCGGTATAATCGCAGTGAGCGGTGGAAACGTAAGCCTCGATTGCATGTGTCATGGCATCCATGCCTGTGTGCGCCACCAGTTTCTGCGGCATCTTTTCTGCCAAATCGGGATCGACGATGGCCACGTCCGGTGTAATTTCAAAATCGGCGAGGGGATATTTAATGCCTTTTTTATAGTCGGTGATAACGGAAAACGCAGTCACTTCGGTGGCTGTGCCGGAAGTGGAGGAAATCGCGCAGAAATGTGCCTTTTTCCGCAGGGGAGGAATGCCAAACACTTTGCACATCTCTTCAAAAGTAATTTCAGGATGTTCGTATTTAATCCACATGGCCTTGGCCGCATCAATGGGAGATCCGCCGCCCATGGCCACAATCCAGTCCGGCTGGAACTTTTCCATGGCAGCCGCGCCCTTCATAACGGTGTCCACGGAGGGATCGGGCTCAATGCCCTCAAACAGCTCGACTTCCATGCCTGCTTCCTTTAAATAGGAAACAACTCTGTCCAGAAAACCGAACCGGCGCATGGAGCCGCCGCCGACACAGACCATGGCGCGTTTGCCTTTAAAATGTTTCAGTGCCTCCAGCGCACCTTTTCCATGATATAAATCTCTCGGTAAAGTGAATCTAGCCATGACAATACCCCCTGTTTTTGATAGTAAATAAATCATATATATTTACTTGTTAAAAGTATAACACTATTATTCTTAAACTGTCAATACGAAATTGCTCCTTTTTCAAAATGTAATTTGGACAATCACATCGCAGGCCATACATAAGGATGTCCGCAAGGGGAGGAAAGTATCCTGCCTGCAAACCGCGCTCTGATTCTCCGCTTCGACTCCGGAACTGCGGCGGCTTTTTCCGCACGCAAAGACTTATCTTTCCGCATTGGAATTCGGATTTTCTGTCTGCGGCGGAAAACCGCTGCGCCGAATTTTCTGAATTTGAAACGCGGCGGCCGCGCAGGCTGATTTCAAGATTTTATCGCGAGGGCAGATTCCTTCCTTACCGCGATTTCGCAGAAAACTGCAAAAAGTGCAGCGTGTGAAGGGGCTGCCTGCCGCATCGTCGGAGTACGGGCTTGCATCTCACAAAATGACAGCGATTCCCAGCAGGCCCGTGCCGATATGGATGAAACGATTCAGCGAATCCAGCAGAGCGAGGAGCAGATGAAAAAGCGGGTCAGCGCCATAGGTCAGATTGCGGGCACGTCCGATGAAATTGAGAAAATTATCAAGACCATTGAAGACATTGCATTCCAGACCAATATTTTTTTGCCAAATGCCGCCGTGGAGGCAGCCCGCGCCGGATCGGCCGGAAAAGGATTGCCGATGAAGTGCGAAATCCGGCCAGCAAAAGCGCCGCTGCCGCTAAAGATACGGCTGCACTGATTCAGTCTGCCCTGGCGGCTATCGGTACCGGTGAAAAAATGGTGGAAGAAACCGAAAAGGCGTTAGCCAACGTGTCCGCCAAAACGGAATCCGCCGCAGAACTGGTGAAGGAAATCGCGGAGGCTTCCAACTATCAGGCCAGTTCCATTGAGCAGATTAACATTGGAATCAACCAGATTTCCACCGTAATCCAGACAAACACCGCCACAGCCGAAGAGAGCGCTGCGTCCGGTGAAGAATTGTCGGCCCAGGCGACCATGCTGCAAACCATGGTATCCCAGTTCAGATTGACAAATCAAGCGGCCGCGGCCGGTTCGGAGAAACAGAAAAAAGAGCGGGTGTGCTGTTAGGCCGGAATACAGGGTGTCATTCTTGCGGGAGGCAAAGTGGAGAGACAGAATATCTATCGCCACGAATAATGGGACGGAAACGGACTCCCTATGGTTTCAAACATGACGCGATTTCCTCCCGATTGCGCGCATGACGGCAATCTGTAACGTCTGGATAGGAGCCGACGCCGGCGGCAGGGGCTGCCTGGAAAAAAACATTCGCAGGGGCTTGCGCGTCCAGAAACGCAGACAGGGCGCGGGAATACAGGCTGCTCCCGCGCTTGTGAAAGCCGTCTTGGCCGCTGAAACCGACAGGGAGCGCCCCCTCACGGCACATTGCGTTCCTGCCTGTGAGCGGCTTGCCGCGCCTATCTGCCGCTCCCCCCTTCACACGCAGGCTGTCCAGCTGCGGTGCTCTCCCCTTAAAAACAGCCGGGAGGGGGGCATGTGCCGCGGAACCTGCGGAAATATGGTGCCGGTGGATGGCCGGAAACCTGCGGAAAAAATGATAGGAGCAACGGGAACAGCGTGCGGATTTTTGACATTCGCGCGCTGTTCCCTGTTTTCAGGCGCCGCTTCCCGCCAGAAAAACTGTCGAACCGCCTCAGGGGAACCAGAAATGCAAGACTGAAAATTCACGGTAAAGGCGGAGCGAGGAAAAAACGGAAATCATAAAGCCCCTCATAAACAGGCCGCCCGCTGTCGCGCTTTGCACTGAATTGAGAGTTGGGACCTGATGGAAAAGAATGTTGATCCCGCTGAGAAAGCCGGAAAACGCCAAAGCCGGGCGCCGCTGAATTGGAGACAGACGCCGTGAAAAAGCACCGGAAATTGTTTCCCGACGCTTTTTCTTTGGCGTGGACATGCAGAAAATTTGCACCCGCGCATATCTATAAAACGTAATTTCAAAGGAGGCGTTTGACATGAGGACAGATCCCCCGCCGGTGGACTGCCGGTTTTCGCAGGACGGAGACGATTTTCGATTGCTGCTGTTTCAATCGTTCCGCTTTTTTCTCGAAAGAGAGCTTCAGAAGGGCGGCTTCAAGCCCGCTTCCTTAAAAGCGGGACGGGCGGAATGCCCGCGATGAAGGGGCGCTTATTTTCGGAGGGATGATATGTGCCTGGAAATCAGCAATCCCGGAGATTATCATGCGGCATTGTATATTCGGCTGTCAAAGGAGGATGAGGGAGAGGGACCCTCCGAGAGCGTAACCAACCAGCAGTCCCTGCTGAATGAATTTGTGCGGAAGCACCGGCTGGACGTTTATGACACCTACATCGACGACGGCTGGAGCGGCACCAGTTTTGACCGTCCCGGCTTTCAGCGCATGATTGGGGACATCGAGGCAAAAAAGGTCAATCTGGTTGTCACAAAAGACCTCTCCCGTCTGGGCCGCGACTATATCATGACCGGCCATTACATGGAACGGTATTTCCCGGAAAACCGGGTTCGCTACATCTCCCTGCTGGACGGCATCGATACCGGGATCGAGAGTACGGCGAACGATATTACGCCGTTCCGGGCCATTATGAACGACATGTACGCCAAGGATATTTCCAAAAAAATCAGAAGCGTCAAGCATGACAAACAGCGCAGAGGGCTCTTTATCGGCGGAAAACCGCTTTACGGTTACAAAATGGCGGAGGAAAAAAACAAAATCGTGATTGATGAAGAGGCGGCTTCCACGGTGCGGCGTATTTTCGGCATGGCGCTGGAGGGGGTGTCCTGCCGCCGGATTGCGGCGCGGCTCAACGCGGGAAAAGTACCGACGCCCGCCGTCTACGCGGGATTGACGCCGGGGCGGACCGGCCCGTATTCCGGGATGTGGAGCAGCGAGCGGATTTCCGACATGCTGCAGAATGAGACTTATCTCGGCAACATGGTGCAGGGACGATCCAAAAAGATCAATTACAAGTCAAAAAAATGCGTCCGCCTGCCGCGGGAGAGCTGGATCGTGGTGAAGGGCACGCACGAGCCTTTGATTGGCCGGGACACCTTTGATAAGGTACAGCAGCTGCTGGAGAGCCGCAGAACCACCCGTTCCCGAACCTACGATTTTTTGCTGAAAGGGCTGATTTACTGCCACGAATGCGGCTGCCCGCTGGCCGTTATGAACCGCAAAAACGCCAGGGGAGAGGACTGCCTTTATTTTGTCTGCCGCACCTATCAGCGCTTCACAAAGGCCGGCGTCTGTACCTGCCATGCCATCAAGGAGCAGGCCGTCACACAGGCCGTCGTGGAAACGGTGCGGAAAATCTGCGAGAACACGGTGCGGGCCGACGAGCTCCTGCCCGCGGCGGAAAAGGCGGTGGAGGAAGCCGCCCGGGCCGACAGCGGCGCGCAGGAAGCTGCAGCGCTCAGAAAAAAAATTGAGAGCCTGTCGGCGCGTCTTGACCGAATGTATCTTGACCGCCTGTCCGGAATTCTGGAAGATCAGGATTTCCGGCGCATTTACGAGAAAACCAGACAGGAGCGGGCGGCGCTGGAACAGAAGCTGTGCAGTCTGGAAGTGCCTGCATATGGGCCAGAAGAGCAGAAGAAGCTGGCCCGGAAACTGGTGAACCGCTTTCTCGGCGGCGCATGGTCAGACCGGGAAGTACTCGTCAGCCTGATCGATCGGGTCGAACTGACCGAGGACAAACGAGTGATCGTTCATTTCCGCTTCCGTCGGACGGAAGCGATTTCTCAGCGGCAATCACTTACAATAGGCGATACGGACAGTATCGCGCATTGAGAAACGCGCGCTGTCAAAGCTGCGGAAGGAGATGGAGACATCCTGAGGGAGCGGGGCAGACGTTTTTGTCCGCCCCGCTCCCTCAGCATCCTTCAGCAGTAAGCGAGAATGCGTTCTGTCAGAATTTTTCCCACATTCCAGCACTGATCGCCCCAATAGCAGCCGCTTAGCGATTCCTGATCGCAGAAGTCAATGTAAAACCAGAATTCCCGTCCGTCCGTCAGCCACAGATAGACAATCGTTCCGCAGTAATTTTGGACAACACCGGCGCGATCGACCAGCGCATAATAACGCTGCGGCGGATAAAGAAGCATTTGCTCTGTCAGCGGCTGTGCCATGGCGGATAAATTGCTCTGCATAGGCAGACCCTCCCTTCCTGCTTCAATCTATGCGGCGGAGGAACGCACAAGTAGTCTAACCGCGTTCCGTTTCGCATAAACTGGTCAGCAGACAGCTGGGAAAGGACTGATTGCAATGCCGGAAAACACGACGCCGGAATGGCTCAGAAGCCACGCGGACGATATGGCGAATTTTCAGACGGATGAGACAAAATGGGAAGTAATCGTCCGGTTTAACGGCAGTCTGGACGCTATTCAACGGGAACTCGATGCGGAGGTGGAGATCCTCTTTCAGGACTATGCGATTATCACGCTTTCCCGCAATCAAATTCCGGCGCTCTATGCTTATCCGCAGATTGTACATATCGAGCTGCCCAAAATGCTCAATTACGAGGCTTCGTTTAATTTGATTTCCACCTGCGTGCGGCCGGTGCAGGATTCCAAGCTTTTCAATCTGACGGGCTCCGGCGTGGTAGTTGGCATTATCGATTCCGGAATTGATTATGCGCACCCGGATTTCCTCCGGGAAAACGGCACCAGCCGGATTCTCTACCTGTGGGATCAGACCGGCGAAGGCCTGCCTCCGGCGGGTTTTTTTGGCGGAGTGGAATATGCGAATGAACAGATCAATCGGGCGCTGGCGGCGCCGGAACCCCAGAAAATCGTCCCGGAGCGGGATGACGCGGGACACGGAACGGCCGTGGCGGGTGTGGCGGCGGGAAGCGAAACAGACGATCAGGGTGTGGCGCCGGAGGCGGATTTGATTGTGGTAAAGGTCGGCATGAAGGGCTATCGTTCCTTTGCGCGGACAACCGAGCTGATGCGGGCGGTAAAATATGTCATTGAAAAGGCGATGAAGCTTGGAAAGCCGGTGGCGGTGAATCTCAGCTTCGGCACGAATTTGGGGTCGCATATGGGGGACTCTCTGTTTGAAACCTATCTTTCGGACATTTCCTCCCTGTGGAAAACGGTCATTGTGGTTCCAACGGGAAACGAGGGCTCCGCCGGACATCATTATACGGGGCGGATTGACACCGGGCAGACAGAGGAAATCAATTTCTTTACGGCTTCCGGGATTGAGAGCTTTTATATTACGCTGTGGAAGCAATTTGAGGACAGCTTTTCCGTGGAAGTGCTGTTTCCCAACGGAAAATCCTCCGGCGTTCTGGGAATTGAGAGCCAGACGAAAACGGTGCGGGAGGGGGACTGCGTGCTGACGATGATCTACGGCCAGCCCAGCCGCTATTCCGTTCGCCAGGAAATATTTTTTTATGTCCACACGGCGAGCGAGTACCTGACCTCCGGGCTGTGGAAAATCCGCATCATTGCCGGACACATTACGGACGGCGCATTTAACATGTGGCTTCCCACCGTGGAAGAGGTCACGGATAAAACGTTTTTCTCTCAGGCGTCGGAAGAGAACACGATGACGCTGCCGTCCACGGCGGCACGGATTATTCGTGTGGCAGGCTATAATGACCGTCTGGGAAATATTGCGGAGTTCTCCGGGCGTGGAAACCCCAATTTGGCGCTGCCCATTCCGGATCTTGCTGCGCCGGCCGTAGACATTCTCAGCGCCAAAGCGGGCGGTGGGTACGACGCGTTTACCGGCACCAGCATTGCCGCGCCGTTTGTTACCGGCGCGGCGGCGCTGATGATGCAGTGGGGAATTGTCAACGGGAATGATCCGTTTCTCTATGGAGAACGGGTGCGGGCGTTTCTGCGCCTCGGCGCAGATCGGCGGGAATTTGACCGTTATCCGAATCAGGAGTTCGGCTACGGGACGCTGTGCCTGAACAGCGCCATGAAATATCTGGTAGACTACCAGCAGGGGAAGGGTGACCTATGGAAACTGATATGAACGAAGATGAGCTGCCGCTGTCGGAATTTATAAAATTGCCCACAACAGTGGATTTTTCCGCGCTCAATACCGATCGGTTTAAGTTATTTGTGAAGGATAGGCCGTATCTGCACACCGGTACGGAGCTGGCGTCCGGCTACGTGGTGATGTATACGAACCGTAAAAACCTCCCGGTGGTTTTTACGGAGCTTGGCCAGAACTACCTGACTTTTTTTCCAAGAATTTTGTCGCCGCTGGATGAGCAGAGCAATTACGACTCCGGTATTACGCAGATTCTGAACCAGCCGTACCTGAATCTGACCGGCAGAAACGTGATTATCGGGTTTGTGGATACCGGGATCGATTACCTGCAAAAAGCGTTCCAATCTGCGGACGGAAGCACGAGAATCCTGAACATCTGGGATCAGACCCTGGAAGGCCCCCGTTCGCCCGGCGTCTATTACGGTTCCGTTTACACCAAAGACGATATCGATGCGGCGCTGCAATCCAGTGAGCCGTTCAAGTTGGTGCCCACCCGGGACACGGATGGCCACGGGACATTTCTTGCGTCGGTAGCGGCGGGCGGAGAGGAGGGCGAGTACATCGGCGCGGCGCCGGGAGCCAGCATTATCGCTGTAAAACTCCGCCGGGCAAATCAATATTACATCGACAAATATCTGCTGCCGGCCGATAATCCGAACCTCTATGAGGAGACGGATTATCTGCTGGGGATGAAGTATATTCTGGACCGGTCCGAGGAACTCAATCTTCCGGTGGTCCTCTGCATCGGCATGGGGTCCAATATGAGCGGCCACGACGGGAACACGCAGTTTGAGGAGTATCTCACCTTTGCATCCAAGAGAACCGGGTATGTGTTCGTGACTGCCGGCGGAAACGAGAGCAACGCAAAACATCACACGCAGGGAACGGTTCCCCGCACCGGAGCGTCGGACAGCATCAATGTGCGGGCGGGAGAGCCGAATGTCAGCTTTCGGTTCACCATTTACGGAACGGCTTATGACAAGTTATCCGTCGGGGTGACCTCTCCCACAGGCGAGACGCTGGCGCGTGTTCCGTTCAAGGCCGGCTTTTCTTACAGTGAGAAACTGATCTTTGAATCCACGACCGTTTCCGTTGGATATTACCGGGATATCAATACGTTTATCATCCTGGAATTCCGGAATGCGACGCAGGGAATCTGGGAGATCCGGGTGTACGGGGATTCCATCATCAACGGCGATTACTATGCATGGCTTCCGATTACGGGACAGGTCAACGAATCCGTGGAATTTCTGAAGCCCGTGCCGGAGTATACGATTGTCTTCCCTGCCACGGGCATGAGCTCCGTTACCTGCGGGGCATACAACAGCTTTGACGGCAGCCTGTTTGTCTCCTCCTCATGGGGGCCGACCCGTCAGCCGCGGATGGCGCCGGATCTTACGGCGCCGGGCGTCGGCGTCAACGGCATATTCCCGACGGGTTACGGGACCATGTCCGGCACCAGCGTTTCGGCGGCGATTACCTCCGGCGCTGCTGCGCTGCTGCTGGAGTGGGGCGTTGTGCAGGGCAACATGAAATCCATGGACGGGGATACGGTGCGGGTGCTGCTCAGCAGCGGCAGTAAACGGCAGGAAGGCGTTCAGTACCCGAATATAAAATGGGGCTACGGAAAACTGGATCTCTACGGAACCTTCTCCGTCATTAAGGAGACCAACATCAATTACAGCGTTACCTGAGAGAGGAGAAATTTTATGGCAAACGGAGAGAACGCCGAAGTCGGTTTTTTGCAGATCAACGCGTTTCTGGGCAGCGTCGCGACGCCCGCGCAGGGAGCGGGCGTCCGTATTTTCCCCACAGGGGAATCCGTTCCGGTTCAAGAACTTGTGACAAATGAAAACGGCCAGATTGCGAAAGTCCCGCTCCCCGCGCCGCCGCTGGCGTACTCTATGGAATACAACCTGCCCCAGCCGTTCAGCGAGTATGACGTAGAGGTCACGCTGGAGGATTTTTCAAAAGTCAGCGTCCGCGGCGTACAGGTTTTCCCTGATACAACGGCGGTGCAAAACACAATTCTTACGCCGGAAGACCATACGATTGAAATTCCCTATCCGACGCTGTGGGGAGACTATCCTTCTAAAATTCCGGAGGCGGAGGTCAAGAAGATCCCGCGCCCCACCAATTATGTGGTGCTGCCGCGCCCGGTGGTGCCGGACGTGATTGTTGTCCATGCGGGGACACCGGATGACAATACTGCGCCGAACTATACCGTGGGGTTCAAGGAGTATATTAAAAATGTGGCCAGCAGCGAAATCTATTCCACCTGGCCGGTGGAAACGCTCCGCGCCAATGTGCTGGCGATCCTTTCCTTTACGCTGAACCGGGTTTACACGGAATGGTACCGCAGCAAGGGATTTGATTTTACAATTACAAACTCGACGGCATTTGATCAGGCGTTTACTTACGGAAGAAATTTCTTCAGGGAGATATCCGATGTGGTGGATGAGCTTTTTACCACCTATGTTTCCAGGCTGAATATTCTCCAGCCGCTGTTTACGCAGTATGTGGACGGCAAGTCGGTTCCGCCCCGGGATGGCTGGCTGAGTCAGTGGGGCTCCAAGACGCTGGGAGATGAGGGACTCACGGCAATTCAGATTCTTAAGACCTATTACGGCAGTGAGATTGTCCTGAAACAGGCGCAGAAGGTGGAGGGAATTCCGATGTCGTTTCCGGGCGTGGCGCTGAAGGAAGGTTCCACAGGGGAGAGCGTCCGTACTATTCAGACACAGCTGAACGCCATTTCCCGAAACTATCCGCTGATTCCAAAGGTGGCTGTGGACGGCGTTTACGGAGAAAAAACGGCGGAGGCAGTGAGTAAATTCCAGGAGATCTTCGGCCTGCCTGTGACGGGCAGGGTGAATTTCCAAACATGGTACCAGATTTCAAACATCTATATTGCGGTTGCAAATCTCTCCTGATATGAGCGGACAGGAAGGGGAAACCGGGTCATTGGACTCCGGTTTCCCCTTCCTGTCCGCTCTGTGGGCGGCCGCTCCGGGGGAAGCCGCTGGGCAACATTCAAAATGACCGTGCCCGGCGAACAATTTTACCAAAAATATTTTTGGTTTATACAAAAAATTTCACTTTTTTTGAATTGCACATCTTGAAGAACTATGATACTATAAATCGGGCACAGACAAATGACCGCACAAGGAGGACTATTAATGAGCAAGAAGATTAAATATTATATCGTGGCTGCCGAGGCGCTTCCCGAAATTTTTATCAAGGTCGCCGAGGCGAAGCGGATGATGCAGACCGGTGAGGCCGGAACGGTTGGCGCGGCGACGAAGGCGGTGGGAATCAGCCGCAGCGCGTTCTACAAATATAAAGACGCCGTCCAGCCGTTTAACGACATGAAGTCCGAGCATATCATCACTTTTTACGGAATGCTGAAGGACAGCACCGGCGTACTGTCCCGTGTACTTTCCGTGTTTGCAAATTCCGGCGCGAATATTCTGACGATCAATCAGAGCATTCCCACCAACGGCTGCGCTGGCGTGACCATCTCCGCTGAAACCTCCGATATGGAGGAATCTCTGGAATCCCTTCTGGCGGATGCCACCGGTGTCAAGGGCGTGATCCGGTTTAACGTACTGGCGGGCTGATTACAGCCCGCCCTTGAGATTTTCCCGTTTCTTGCATTTCCGGCATGCTTTTGTGACAGCGGAGGGCCGCTGCGTGCTCTTCGCGGATTTTTTACCGTCCGCTTTCCTGCGATATGACAGAGGGCGGGGCCGGCAGCTGCACGTGTCCCAGCGCACTTTTTTCAATATTTCAAGCATCTTATTCCGTATCTTTGCAAAATTGACACTGTTATAATAAGGGGCCGGGAGACAGAGAGCGGCGGCCCTTTGAAATTCCGGAAAGTGAACAGCGCGGAAGGCGATTTTGCCCTGCTAAACCATCTGGGAGAACATTCACCCAGGGGGTGTTAGCTTTTTGGACACGGCGGTTTTCGGATAAAATCATGCTGAACAGGGGAAAAAGTACGGGCATCCCTTCCGCACGCCGCGTGTTTTGATGCAGGACCGTGCGGCTTTTACAGAAACGGGTAGGTTCTCCGGCTTTTCAGACAGGCCCGGCGGAAAAGCCTTTCCCGCAAGCCGCCCGCGCTCTGTGAAACGGATTTATCTTCCATTGAGTGCGGACGGCCCCGCGCGGCAGCCGCGGGGCGCACCTTTGCAGCCGATGCGGAATCCGCGGTGACAGAGCGGCCCGCTTTTGCGTAAGATAACAGAGACCCCTTAATCTCAAGGTAAAGAAGGATACAAGATGAGCCTGATTGTACAGAAATTTGGCGGCAGCTCCGTCCGGGACACCGAGTGCATGAACCGCGTGGCAGGCAGAATTGCCGATGCATACAGGGCGGGGAACAATCTGATTGTGGTTTTGTCCGCTCAGGGAGATACCACGGACGATTTAATTGCCAAGGCGGAGGAGATGAATCCGCACGCGTCCAGGCGGGAAATGGATATGCTGCTTTCCACCGGCGAGCAGATTTCTGTCGCACTTTGCGCGATGGCGCTGGAGCGCATGGGGCTGAGCTGTGTGTCGCTGAATGCGTGGCAGGTGGGAATCCATACGACTGCGGTGCATTCCGAGGCGCGCATCCGACAGATTGACTCCGAGCGTGTCCAGGCGGAACTGGATCAGCACAGGATTGTGCTGGTCACGGGTTTTCAGGGAATTGATCGCAACGGGGATATCACCACGCTGGGGCGCGGCGGATCGGACACCAGCGCCGTTGCGCTGGCAGCGGCGTTTCATGCGGATCTGTGTCAGATCTTCACGGACGTGGACGGTGTTTTTACCGCCGATCCCCGGATTGTCCCGGGCGCCCGGAAATTGGACGCGATTACTTACGACGAAATGCTGGAATTGGCATCTCAGGGTGCGCAGGTACTGCATAATCGCAGTGTGGAGCTTGCAAAGAAATACCATGTAAATCTGGAAGTGCTGTCCAGCTTCGTAAATAAGCCGGGTACAAAGGTTAGGGAGGTTGTCAAGGTGGAAAAGACAAATATTGCGGGAGTGGCGAAGGATACCGGAATTGCGGAAATTGCTGTGATTGGCCTGCCGCATGACACGGGCGTTGCGTTCCAGATTTTTGACTTGCTGAGCAGAAACGGCATCAATGTGGACATCATCCTTCAGCCCGTAGAACGTCAGGCTTCCAGGGATATTACGTTTACGGTGCGCCAGAAGGATTTGGAGGAGACGCTGCGCCTGCTGAACGACAGCAGGGCCACGGTGGGATTTGACCATCTTGAAACGGCTGAGAATATCGGAAAAGTTTCGATTGTCGGCTCCGGTCTGATGAGCAACTGCGCCATTGCCTCCAAAATGTTTGAAGCGCTGTACGAAGCGGGAATCAATATTCTGCTGATTAACACCTCAGAAATCCGCGTTTCCGTTTTGCTGGAGGAAGCAGATGTAAACAAGGCCGTTAAGGCGGTGCATGATAAATTTTTTGACGAAGTCTGAAATTTGCAGCATATTTTTAAAGAGGGCGTATGCCGCGGCATGCGTCCCTCTTTTCGGTTCTGCGCTGAGAGCACCCCGCATAGGGTGGGGTGAGGTGAGCGGTGATGAACGGGCATTTTGATCGGTTTGTGATTCGTTTTCTGGCGGTTCTGCTTCTCGGGCTGGCGCTGATGACGCTGCGCGGATACGGAGTCCTCGCCGTGCTTACACCGCGGTATGCTTCTCCGTGGGAACTGGGAAAACTGCTGTACTGGCCTATGCTGACGGTGTTTTCCCTGACCGCGAAATGGTCGGGAGGGTGGAAAAAAGCCCTGAACAGCGCCGCGCCCGCAATTTTGCTGGCTCCGCTGGCGCTGATGCTGTGCTGTTGGGCGATACAGCCGCTGCGCCCCGCGGCGGGGGTCTTCATTCTGATTTGGGTGATTGCCTCGGCGGTGGGAACCGCATTGGCGGATCAGGGACAGAAACATTCCGCGCTGTGGCTGGCGCTTATACTGGCGGAGGGCGTACTGCTTGTGGTGATGACGTTTTGGCCGCCGCTGTTCGGCCCGTTTCTCAACCCGCACGATACCGCCGCAATGAATATGATCTCACAATGAGGCCGCGACAGCGGTGATAGAGCCTGGCGCGGGATGTGATTGCATTCAATTGCCGAACCGGGCGGACGATCCGCAGCCCCGGCTGCTCTGCCGGACGAATCATTCCGCCATCCGGCGGAATGCGGATGCTGCAAGCGCTTTGAAGCGGAGCGCGCCGTGCTGTGTTCAATTTTTGTCATGAACCAATAATGCCTGCGGAAATTTGCCTTGTCCGGTACAACGTTGTCTCAGAAATCCGCCGTTTTTTTAATCTACAAATAAGTTCTGGAAAAATTCTTATCGGGCTATTTTTTAAACGGGCAGGAACCTCCGTGCGGAGGTTCCTGCCCGTTTATCATTGACAATCGGGATTACCGTTTTCTGCCGGCTTTCAGACGAGCCATCGCGCGGGCAAGGGCGGCTTTGGAATTGTAGTATTCCTGTAGGCTTTGCTTATGACGCAGCCGCTCGGCGGCGCGTTCCCGCGCTTCCTGCGCACGTTTGAGATCAATTTCTTCCGGACGTTCGGCGGCCGCAACCAGAAGGATTGCGTAATCCGGCGTGATTTCTGCGAACCCGCTGCTGACAACGGCGGTGCGCCATTCGCCTTTGACCCGGAACCGCAGTTCGCCGGGGGTAATTGCGGTTACGGTAGCCTCATGACCGGGCAGCACGCCATACTGCCCGTCCTGAATGGGCAGGATCATCGATTCAGCCGGACCGATGTAAAACTGCCGATCCGGGGTAATAATTTCCAGATAAAACGTATCCGCCATTTAACCCAGTCCTTTCATTCCACAATCGGAGGGAATCAGATGGCTCC
The DNA here is from genome assembly GCA_041859815.1 of Dysosmobacter sp. Classification (GTDB taxonomy): domain Bacteria; phylum Bacillota; class Clostridia; order Oscillospirales; family Oscillospiraceae; genus Oscillibacter. The sequence continues at coordinate 24,384 of JBFLFX010000005.1, forward strand.
CAGCTGTTTGACCTTTTCCACAACTTCATCCACATCGCCGACCATACTGAACGCGGCTTCCGGATACTGATCCATCTCGCCGCCCAAAATCGCCTCAAAGCTGCGGAGCGTGTCGTCCAGTTTCACGTAGCGGCCTTTCAGGCCGGTAAAGGTCTCCGCCACAAAGAGCGGCTGAGAGAGGAACTGCTGGGTGCGCCGGGCACGTTCGACCGTGCGGCGATCCTCCTCGGAGAGTTCCTCCATGCCGAGAATGGCGATGATATCCTGCAGTTCGCTGTAGCGCTGCAAAAGCTCCTGAATGGCGCGGGCAATCTTGTAATGCCGATCGCCCACCACTTCCGGCTCCAGAATCCGGGAACTGGAGGCCAGCGGATCCACGGCGGGATAAATGCCCATCTCCACAATTTTACGGGAGAGGACGGTGGTGGCGTCCAGATGGGCGAAAGTCGTGGCGGGTGCGGGATCGGTCAAATCGTCTGCGGGCACATAAACTGCCTGCACGGAGGTAATGGCGCCGTCCTTGGTGGAGGTGATGCGCTCCTGCAGGGAACCCATCTCATTTGCCAGCGTGGGCTGATAGCCCACGGCGGAAGGCATCCGTCCCATCAGGGCGGAGACTTCGCTGCCCGCCTGCACATAGCGGAAAATGTTGTCGATAAAGAGCAGCACATCCTGTTTTTCATGATCGCGAAAATACTCCGCCATGGTCAGACCGGTCAGCGCCACGCGCATTCTGGCTCCGGGCGGTTCGTTCATCTGGCCGAATATCAGGGCGGTTTTGGAGAGAACGCCGGAATCGCCCATTTCATGCCAGAGGTCGCTGCCCTCGCGCGTGCGTTCGCCGACGCCGGTAAACACGGAACTGCCGCCGTGCTCGGTGGCAATGTTGTGAATCAGCTCCTGAATCAGCACGGTTTTGCCAACGCCCGCGCCGCCGAACAGACCGATCTTACCGCCGCGGGCGTAAGGCGCCAGCAAATCGATCACCTTGATGCCGGTTTCCAGCACTTCCCGTACGGGACGCTGGGACTCAAAGGCGGGAGGATCCCGGTGAATCGGCCATTTTTCGGACGTGTTGACACTGCCTTTGCCGTCGATGGGGTCACCCAGCACATTGAACATTCTTCCTAAGATTTCCTTGCCCACGGGCACGCTGATGGGCGCCCCCGTATCAATGACTTCGGCCCCGCGGCCCAGCCCCTCGCTGGGGGAGAGCATAATGCAGCGCACGGTGTTGTTGCCGACATGCTGCGCCACTTCCATGACCGTGCGTTTGTCGTTCAGGCGGACTTCCAGCGCGTTGAGGATGGCGGGCAGCTTTCCAGCGGGAAATTCCACGTCCACAACGGGACCAAGCACTTGCGCAACGGTTCCCTTGGATTGAGACATACGATGAATCACACCTTCCTGTAGTGGCCGGCGCTTTCCGAAGAAAGTCACTGCCGGCCGGCCTGCGCGCCGCTGGTCACCTCGGTGATTTCCTGTGTGATGGCGGCCTGACGCGCGCGGTTATATTCCAAACTGAGTTTTTGCAGCAGATCGGTTGCGCTCTTGGTGGAAGAGTCCATAGAGGACATGCGCGCCTGCTGTTCGCTGCAATAGGATTCTACCAGCATACTGAGAATCATACCCTGCAAATAGCCCGGAACCAAAGCGGAGAGCACAGCCTCCTGCGAGGGAACATAAGTTACTTCCTGCATTTCCTTCCTGCTCTCCCGGGGCTTCCACGGAAATGTATCCCGCTGCAGGGGGAGCAGTTTTACGGCGCGGGGCTCCAGTTTCAGAGCGGTTACCATTTCCGTATAAACACACCAGACTTCATCCAGCTCGCCGTTTTGAAATTTATCTACGAAAAACTGGCTGATTTCGCGTGCGCGGTGGGAAGTGGGATCCTGCGCGGAATAATCGAATTCCGGATCGTAGGGAACCTGCCGCTCCCGGAACCACGCGCGGCCCATCTGCCCCGTCAGGTAGAGCCGGCAGCAGGGCGTTTTGTCCACGATAGCGGTCGCCATTTTTAAAACGCTGTGATTATAGGCGCCGGCTAAGCCCTTGTCCGCCGTAATTACCATCAGACCGATCTTGCGCTGCTTCTGGGGAATCTGCGCGCGGCAGTCCAGATAAATACCCGTCATTTCCGGGGAGCGGTGAAGAATATCTGAAATCGTGAGCTCAATGCTGCGGAAATACGGAGCGACATCGTTCAGGTGTTTTTTCGCTTTCCGCAGATTGTTTGAGGAAATGAGGTACATGGCGTTTGTAATTTTTTTTGTCTCCTGCACGCTTTTAATGTGCGTGCGGATTTCCTGAACATTGGCCATGAGGACTCACTGCCTTTCTTCCTTTGCCGGTTTGATTCCCGCGCGGTTCTTATAGCTTTCCAGCGCGGTGCGGATTTGCTCGATAACCGCGGGAGAGAGCGATCCGGCATTTTGAATTTCCGTCATGGTGTCGGCCTTGGTGGCCTCCATCTCATCTGCGAATCCCCGTACGAACGCAGCGGTTTTTTCCAGAGGAACATCGTCCACCAAGCCGTTGGTAGCAATGTAAAGGATAACCGCCTGACGGGCAACCGACATGGGGTGATAGAGCGGCTGGCGGAGAATTTCCATCATCCGCTTGCCGTGCTGCAGCGTTTTCTGCGTGGCGGGATCCAGGTCGGAGGCAAACTGGTTAAAGACTTCCAGTTCCCGGAACCGCGCCAGATCGATCCGCAGCGTGCCTGCGGTTTTTTTGATGGCGCGCGTCTGCGCCGCGCCGCCCACACGGGAAACCGACAGGCCGACATTAACCGCCGGACGCTGGCCGGAGAAAAACAGATCCGTTTCCAGGTAAATCTGGCCGTCTGTGATGGAGATCACGTTGGTTGGAATATAAGCGGACACGTCGTTTGCCTGCGTTTCCACAATCGGCAGCGCCGTCATGGAGCCGCCGCCGTATTCCGCCGTCAGGCGGCAGGCGCGTTCCAGAAGGCGGGAATGCAGATAGAAAACGTCGCCGGGATAGGCCTCGCGTCCGGGAGAACGTTTCAGCAGCAGGGAAAGGGTACGGTATGCCACCGCGTGCTTGGAAAGATCGTCATAGATAATCAGAACGTCCCGGCCGTTGCTCAAAAAGTATTCGCCGATGGCCGCGACGGCGTAAGGCGCGAGATACTGCAGCGGCGCGGGGTCGCTGGCGGTCGCCGCCACAATCATGGAGTAATCCATTGCGCCATAACGGTCCAGCGTGTCCCGAACCTGCGCGATGCTGGAAGCTTTCTGCCCGATGGCAACATAGATGCAGATGACGTCCTGCCCCTTTTGATTCAGCACGGTATCCACCGCAATGGCGGTTTTGCCGGTCTGCCGATCGCCGATAATCAGCTCGCGCTGCCCGCGGCCGATTGGAACCATGGAGTCGATGGCCAGAATACCGGTCTGCAGAGGAACTGTGACCGGCTCACGGGTAATAACGCCGCTGGCTTCCCGTTCGACGGGACGGGTTTCCTGGGTTTGAATGGCGCCCTTTCCGTCAATCGGCGCTCCCAGCGCGTTGACGACACGGCCGATCATGGCGTCGCCCACGGGAACGTCCGCGGGGCGGCCGGTGCGCTTGACGGAGGAGCCCTCGCCCAGCCCCTTCTCACTGCCCAGCAGAACGCAGCTGACGCTGTCGCGTTCCAGATTCATAACCATGCCCCGGACGCCGGTTTCAAATTCCACCAGCTCGCCGTAAACCGCATTTCGCAGTCCGTAAATAGTTGCGATCCCGTCGCCGATATTCAGCACCGTGCCGGTTTCGTCACGCTTTGTTCCAGTGTCATATTGTGAAATCTCCTCCCGCAGGATGGAGACAATTTCGTCCGATGTTCCGTTCATGCTCTGCCCCTCTCTTGCAGACGCGCAGCCATGCCCCGCAGCTGTCCGCGGACGCTTCGGTCATAGGTAATGCCGTCAATTTCCAGAATAAAGCCGCCCAGCAGCGCCGGATCCTTCTGAATTTTCAGAATCACGTTATCCCGGTGATGCAGCCGGCACAGGGCGGATTGGATGGCTTTCTGCCGTGCCGCATCCGGCTCGCGGACACAGCGCATTACGCACACGGCAGTGTTTTGAGACTCCAGCGCCATCGCCTGAAGCTCTTCATTGATTTCGGGAAGAAGCGCCACGCGGTTCTTCCCGACAAGCAGCTGGTAAAAATGCAGAAGCTGCTGCGGCGCGTCGGCAAAAAAAGGAAGACGCCGCAGCACGTTTTCCTTTTCATGCCAGTCCACAGCGGGGCTGATCAGCGCATTCCACAGCGGCGCACAACCCTGAATGCGCAGGGCTGTGTCCGCAAAGCGGGAGGCGTTTTGATCCAGCTCAAAATAAGCTGCCGCATAACGGCGGGCCAGTTCGTTCATGACTTGTCACCCACCTCGGCAAGGAAAGAGTCCACCAGAGCGAGATCGTCCTTTGAATTCAGCTTCTTCTGGGTCACGCGCGCCGCGGCGAGCAGTGCCAGCTGGGCGACCTCTTTCTGTGCGCCGCGGATCATGGTTTCCCGTTCGGCCGCAAGCTGCGCGCGGGTAGTTTCCATCAGATGCGCCGCATCCGCGTGGGCAGCGTCCAAGATCGTCTGATATTCCCGCTGCGCCTGCGCTTTGGAGGAGGCAACCAGATCCGCGCCCTCCTGGCGGGCCTGATCCAACTGCTGCTCATATTTTTTCCGGCAATCCTCGGCCTGTGCCCGATCCTGCTTGGCATGTTCCTGATCGTCCTGGACGGTTTTTGCACGGTTGTCCAGAATCGCGGTGACTTTATTGAAAAGAAAGTGCCGCAGGAACAGCCACAAGACCAACAGGTTGAGGACTGTGAACAAAATCGTGTAAGGATTAAAATTCAGCACAGGGATCGTCCCCTTTACTTCGTGATGATTAGGGCCAGACCGATCACAAAGCCGTAAATTGCGGTTGCTTCAGCCAGAGCGCAGCCCAGCAGCAGAGCGTTGCGGATGTCTTTGGCGGCTTCCGGCTGACGGGCCATGGCCTCACTGGCCTTTGCGGTGGCATAGCCGATTCCCAAACCGGCGCCGACGCCGGTAAAAACTGCGATAGCAGCACCAAGTGCAACAGACATAATTATTTCCTCCAGTTCATCATAAAAAATGTTTTATATTTATTTTGCGCAATTAATTCAGTTCCAGAGCGTCCCCCGTAAAGAGCGCCGTCAGGAACACGAATACGATGGTTTGAATCAGCCCGTCGAATAAGTCGAAATACAGGCTGAAGATCGCCGGGGCGACCACGGGGAGCACGGATTTAATCAGTTCCATAATGATAAAGGAACCCAGCACGTTTCCGAAAAGCCGCATGCAGAGGGAGAGCGGACGAATGGCGATTTCCAGCACATTCAGGGGCGCCAGCAGGGGCAGCGGTTCTGCAAACTTGCGAAATCCCCCGCGGAGTCCCAGAAAACGAAAGGAGCCGCCGTAAATCAAAAAGACGCTGGTAAGCGCCAGAGATGCGGTTACGCTGACATCCTTGGTAGGCGGGGTCAGACCGATGATTCCGCTGAGGTTGGCACAGGCAATATAAACGGAAATCGTGCCGAGCCAAGGGGCGAAATGCCGCCAATGCACGCCGATGTTGTCCTTGGTAAAATTATTCAGCCCGCCGACCGCCAGTTCCAGAAGAGACTGGAGCCGACCGGGGCGATCCGGTTTCAGATGCCGGGTGGACAACAGGACGATCACCATGATGAGCGCCATCAGAATCCAACTGACAACCACTGATTCCGCGACTTTAATCCCTCCGAAAGCGGGAATGGTGAAGGCAATCACGTTTTGCAGTTTCGATAACAGTGCCGTCTGAATATTTGACAAATATCTTCACCTCACTCTTTCCGGACGCGCTTTTGGCACGCCAGTGCTTGGAATTGAAAAGAGCGGCAATCCTGCTCTTCAATGCCCGCCGAAACCAGGAATTCCTTCTTTTCGTTATGATGTTAGCCGTTCATTGGCGGATTTTCCACCCTTTAGAAAGAAAAAAAAACGTTATTTTCCTAAACAAAACAATTTGCCGAATTGTTTGACAGGAATGCGGGATTTCCCTATAATTATAACCAGATTCTCAAAAAAGCTGAGACGTTGGGAGGGGATTGCATGAAACGCGGCGTCAGGCGCGCCGGCGCGTCTGGGGGAAAGGGGACGATCCGGCAGGAAATTCTTCGTCTCAGCATGGCGATTGCCGCTATAACGGTGGCGCTGTCTATGGTTGGCACATTGGTATATGCGCTTTTGCAGTTTCGTAAAGCGCTGGATGGAAACCTGCTGAATTCAGCCAGGGTTGTTGCGCAGGCGCCGACGGTTGTGGACGCGCTGAGGCACGATCGATCGGACAAGGAGCTTTTGAATTACCTCGACGGATCTATCAGCCGGGTGAAGGACATTGATTTTATTATAGTGGCGAATGTCCACGGAAAGCAGATTTATTATCCCGATCACAAATATATCGGACGAAAATATAAGGGCCGCGATCAGGAACGGATTCTGAAGGGGGAACGCTCCTACGCTTCCAACGACACCGACATTACCGGCGCGGGGCGGTGCGCCTATGCGGCTGCGCAGACGAAGGACGGCGGTCTGGTGGGGTTTGTCGTGGTCGGCGTTTACATGCGGCTTTACTCCCATGATATTTTGATGATTCTTCTGCGGTATCTCCTGCTTGCGGCGTTGGTGAGCATCTTCGGCGCGCTGCTGTCCGTCAAGCTCTCCAATAAAATCAAGCAGTCTTTGCAGGGGTATGAACCGGCCGTGCTGGTGTCGCTGTACCAGCAGCGGGAGGAAATTCTGGAGGCCCTGGAAGAGGGCGTCATGGCGATTGACATGAGCGGCCGAATTCTGTTTATCAACCGCGCGGCGGCGCATTTGCTGAACATTGACCAGCAGAACGCTTTTGGGCGGTCTCTGCAGGAGATCTATCCGTCTTTTACGCTGGAGCGTGTGGCACGCACGGGAAAAGCCGAATACAATGTCAGTGTCAAATCGAAAAAGGATGTTTACATTCTCTCAGATCGGATGCCGCTGGAGGAAAACAATCAGATTATCGGTGCGGTCGCCATTTTTCGGGATCGGACGGAAATGACAAAACTGGCGGAGGATCTGACCGGCGTACGCCATATGGTAGAGGCGATGCGGGGATATACGCATGAGTTCATGAATAAACTGCACGTGACCCTTGGGCTGCTGGAACTGGGGGACTATCAGCGCGCGGAGGACTATATTCTCGCCATCACCAACACCCAGCGCCAGGCCGTGGGACTCATTATGAACCGCATTGAAGAGCCTTCCGTCGCGGCGCTTCTTGTTGGGAAAACCAGCCGCTGCGCCGAGCTTGGAATCCGGCTGACGCTGGATCCGGGCAGCCGCCTGGGGAAGGAAGAGCATTTTTTGCCGCCCGACGCGTATATTACCATCCTCGGCAATTTAATCGACAACGCGACCGACGCGCTGGGACGCAGCGCTGGCCGGCAAAAGGAGATTAGCGTGACTGCCAGAGAGGAGGAGGCATCCCTGCTGCTCTGCGTGGAAGATACCGGCCCGGGGATTCCCAGGGAACTGACGGATCAGATTTTCAAGAAGGGCTTTTCTACCAAAGGGCAGGGGCGCGGAACAGGCCTTGCTCTGGTAAAGGAAGTCGTGGAAATTTACGGCGGAGAAATTCGCGTGGAATCAGATCCGGGAATCGGAACCGCTTTTTTTGTGACATTTGGACACTCTGCCGTACCGGCGCCAAAAATCCTGCCCGATACGAGAAAGGAAAAGGGGGAATCAACACGTTATTTCAAGCCGTAATTGTTGAAGATGACCCGATGGTGGCTCTTCTTGACCGCTCTTATATTGAACAGGACAGCCGATTTGAAATTGCGGGGGATTTCCGGGACGGACAGTCGGCGCTGGCGTGGCTGTCTGAAAATTCGGCGGATCTTGTGATGCTGGACGTATACATGCCCGCCATGACAGGGTTTGATCTGCTTCGCGAACTTCGGCGCAAGCAAATTCGGGTAGACGCCGTGATGGTGACTGCTGCCAACGATACAAAAACAGTGGATCTGTGTATGAAGATGGGCGTTGTGGACTATCTTGTAAAACCTTTTACCATCCAGCGGTTTCGCCAGGCACTGGAAAAATTTTGCCAGCTGCGGCAGATGATGCCGGCAAAGGGCAGCGTTACGCAGTCCGATCTGGATAAGCTGTTTCTTCCGGCTGCGGAAGGTGAGGCGCCCATTCCAAAGGGAATGCAGGAAAAGACGATGGAACGCATTCGCCAGTGCCTGCGAAGCGCGGCGGAACAGGGCATGACCAGCGAGGGAGTGGCCGGAAAGACAGGCTTGTCCACGGTTACCGCGCGGAGGTATCTGAACTACATGCTGGAGACGGGCGAGGTTTCCAGCCACGTAAATTACGATACCGGCGGACGGCCCAGCATGGTGTATCACCTGATTGGCAGGTTCTGAACGCAAAGAGCATCAGACTTTAAACAGCGTCTCCCCGCTGGCCTTTTCCGGCGGGGAGACGCTTCATTGCTTTTATTTTTTCAAACTGTCCGCGGGCTGAGCCGGGGAGAATTTATCCCGATCCCGCAGGATTTGCTTTTGATAGCGATCTTCTTCGGAAAACACACAGCCGCAGTACTTCTGCATATAAAACCCCATCTCCCTCGCCCGCTGATTCCCGGCGCGGAAATTCGGCCGGAAATCCCGATAAAGGAACGTTACGCCATACTGCCGCGCGAAACGCTCTGCGGCCTCGGCAATCAGTTCGTGCCGCTGATAAACGCTGGCAAGCAGGGTGGAGGTAAAGGCCTCATATCCGTGTGCCGCAGCATATTTTGCAGTGGCCTCCAACCGGTGCTCATAACACCAGGTACAGCGGTGATCGAGATCGTCGGAGACATGGCGCACGAAATCCCGCAGGCCGTACTCTTCCTGCACAATGACCTCCATCTGAATGGTCGGCGCGTATCCCAGCAGACAGTCCCGCCGCGCCTGATATTCCTTCCACGGGTGAATATTCGGATTATACCAGAAAGCAACCGGCTCAATTCCCTCGCTCCGCAGCGGATCAATACAGGAAAGGGAGCAGGGAGCACAGCAGGTGTGCATCAGTACCTTGTTCATAAAAGTTGCGGCCTCCCTCCGGGTGCGGCCTCCCTCCGGGCTTTGATAAATGAGGTGCGGTGTTTCATGCGGAATACATAAGATATACTGGCACCAATTACTGCTGACAGTATAACACGAAAATCTCAAAAGAAAAAGTGAATAAATCGTATCCAAAATGGAAATTTTCCGATTTCTTGACAAAACAGCAGGGATTGTCGATTGCGGAATTTGCCGAAAGCGTGTAAAATCAGTTTTACTGCGTGGAGATTAACCTGCCGGAGACCGGCTTTGTTAATCCGCAGTCCCAATTTAAGGAGGAAAGTCCGGTTGAAAGTAGGATTGGACGTCGGTTCCACCACGATAAAATGCGTGGTGATGGACGATGAGGATCAAATATTATACAGCACTTACGAGCGGCATTTCAGCCATATCCTTGAGAAATCGGAAGAGTTGCTGCGCCGCATTGCGAAGGAGTATGCACCTGATGGAAGGGCACTCTTTTCCATTTCCGGATCTGCCGGGATGGGAATGGCGGAAAGCGTGGAAGTTCCATTTGTTCAGGAGGTTTTTGCCACCCGCGTGGCGGCGAACCGTCTGATGCCCGGAACGGATGTGGTAATCGAATTGGGTGGCGAAGACGCGAAAATCCTGTTTCTTACCAACGGCACCGAAGTACGCATGAACGGCAGCTGCGCCGGCGGTACTGGCGCGTTTATCGACCAGATGGCAACGCTGCTGAAACTGAGTGCGGACGAGATGGACGCCGCCGCGCAGCACGCCCACAAAATTTACACCATCGCATCTCGGTGCGGCGTATTTGCCAAGAGCGACATTCAGCCGCTGATTAACCAGGGGGCCAGAGCAGAGGACATTTCCGCCAGTATCTATCAGGCGGTGGTGAACCAGACGATCGCCGGACTGGCACAGGGCAGGCCCATTAAAGGAAAAATCCTTTACCTCGGGGGACCGCTGACCTTTTCCCGCTGCCTGCGGGAGAGCTTTGACCGGACGCTGCATGTACAGGGAATCTGCCCGGAAAACAGCCTGCTCTATGTGGCGATGGGCGCCGCGTTTTATTCCGACACGGAATTCGATCTGACCGAAGTGGCGGATCGCCTTCAGAAGAAGGGCGCCTCTGCGGGTTACCGCAGCCAGCCGCCGCTGTTTGCCTCCAAGGAGGAATATGAGGAATTCAAGATCCGCCATGCGAAGGCGACGGTTCCCCGCGTTCCCTTCGGCGCGGACTACGCCGCGCCCGTCCATATCGGCATCGACTCCGGTTCCACCACGGTGAAACTGGTGGTAATGGATGAGGGCGCCCGGATTTTGTTTACGGATTACCGCCCGAACATGGGCAATCCCGTACCGCTGATTCGGGAGACGCTGCTGCGGCTGTATCGGGAGCATCCGGCGCTGCAGATTGCGTCCGTTACCACCACGGGCTATGGCGAGGAACTGGCGTGCCATGCGTTTCACGCTGACTACGGCATGGTGGAGACTGTGGCGCACTTTACTGCCGCCCGCCATTTTATGCCCAATGTAGATTTCATTATCGATATCGGCGGCCAGGACATGAAATGCTTCAAAATCGAGGACGGCGCCATCAGCAACATTTTCCTGAACGAGGCCTGCTCCTCCGGCTGCGGCAGCTTTTTACAGACTTTTGCCCAGGCGTTGGGTTACGATGTGAAGGAATTCGCCAAGCTGGGGCTGTTTGCGGAGCGCCCGGTGGATCTGGGAAGTCGCTGCACGGTGTTTATGAATTCCAGCGTCAAGCAGGCGCAGAAGGATGGCGCGACCATTGAGAATATCTCGGCGGGGCTGTCCATCAGTGTTGTAAAAAACGCAATTTATAAGGTAATCCGGGCTTCCTCTCCGGAGGAACTGGGCCGCAATATTGTGGTGCAGGGCGGCACGTTTTACAACGAAGCGGTGCTGCGCGCGTTTGAAAAGGAAATGGGCGTTCATGTAATCCGCCCGGACATCGCCGGGCTGATGGGCGCTTACGGAGCGGCGCTTTACGGCCGGGGCAAGGCGCGGTCGGGGCAGGTCAGCTCTGTTCTGACAGAGCGGGAACTGGAGGGCTTCACACAGGAGACCCGGACGGAAACCTGCGGGCGCTGCGGCAATCACTGCCAACTGACGGTAAATACCTTTGCCGGCGGCGAGACGTTTATCAGCGGAAACCGCTGCGACCGCCCCGTTACCGGAAAAGCGGATACCGGGGAGCGCAATCTATACGCCTATAAGCGTAAGCTGCTGCTCTCTTATAAAACGCAACCCGGCTCCCGGGGAAAGATCGGGATTCCGCTGTGCCTGAACATGTGGGAGCTCTTCCCGTTTTGGTATACTTTTTTTACAAAGCTGGGATTTGCGGTTTACCACAGCCCGTTTTCCAGCCGGGATCTCTACTTAAAAGGACAGGGCAGCATTCCGTCCGACACTGCCTGCTTTCCGGCGAAGCTGTCCCACGGACACATTCACTTTCTGTCCAAGCTGGGGCTGGACGCAATTTTTTATCCCTGCATGACTTACAATATCGACGAGGGGCTGGGGCAAAATCACTACAACTGCCCGGTTGTGGCCTATTACCCGGAGGTGCTGGCGGGCAACTGCCCGGAGCTGCGCCATACAAAATTTATCTATGATTATGTGGGGCTTCACCGCCCGAAGGATTTTGTCCGCAAGATATATGGGATTCTCAGCAAATACTTTGACGGAATTTCCCGCAGGGAAGTACGGGAGGCTGCCGACGCGGCTTATGCCGAATATGCCCAGCATATGGCGCAGATCCGAAAAGAGGGCGAGCGCATCATTGCGCAGGCCAGAGCGGAGGGACGCCGCATTATCGTGCTGGCGGGCCGGCCCTATCATGTGGACCCGGAGGTCAGCCACGGCATTGACACGCTGATTACCCGCTGCGGCGCCGCGGTGGTGACGGAGGATTCCCTGTCCAATCGGGTGGAGAAGTTTCCCACTTCCGTCCTGAACCAGTGGACATACCATTCCCGCCTGTATGCGGCGGCGAAATACTGCTGTACGCAGCCGGATATGGATTTGGTACAGCTGGTTTCCTTCGGCTGCGGCGTAGACGCCATTACGTCCGATGAGACAAGAGAGATTCTTCAGCGCGGCGGGAAACTGTATACCCAGCTGAAAATCGATGAGATTACCAATCTCGGCGCGGTGCGGATCCGCCTGAGAAGCCTGTTCGCGGCACTGGAGGAAAGGGACGCGGAACGGAAGGAGAAGTAAGCGATGGAAGATTTCTATGATTATCCCCGGTTTACCGAGGAGATGAAAAAGGATTATACGGTGCTGATGCCCAATATGGCGCCGGTGCAGTTTCACATCATGGCCGCCGCCATGGAGCATCAGGGCTACCATGTGGAGCTTTTGGGCAACTGCGGCAGTCAGGTGGCGGAGCAGGGATTGAAATATGTTCACAACGACACCTGTTATCCTGCGCTGCTGGTGATCGGGCAGTTTCTGGACGCGCTGAATTCCGGGAAATACGATCTGAACCACACGGCGCTGATTATCACGCAGACCGGCGGCGGCTGCCGTGCTTCCAATTACATTTTCTTGCTCCGCAAGGCGCTGCACAAAGCCGGATACGGACAGGTTCCCGTGGTGAGCTTCAACTTTTCCGGACTGGACAAGGACAGCAGCGTTCCCCTGAACCTCGTGATGATCAAAAGCCTGCTCTCCGCCATTTACTACGGCGACATGCTGGTGACGCTGAGGGAGCAGACGCAGCCCTATGAGATTCATTCGGGGGATGCGGAGGCATTGCAGCAGAAATGGCTCCGCCGTATCTGCGCGCAGGTGCGGCTGGGAAGAGGCGTCTCCGATCACGCCATTAACTCCACGCTGCCGAAAATAGCCGCGGACTTCGCGGCAATTCCCGTGCGCCGGGTGCCAAAGGTGAAGGTCGGCGTGGTGGGTGAAATTTATGTCAAGTATTCTCCGCTGGGCAACAACGAGCTGGAGAAGTTTTTGACGTCGCAGGACTGTGAAGTCAATCTGCCCGGCATGATGGGCTTTGTGCAGTACTGCGCCTACAACACGTCCGAGACCGCGCGGCTGTACGGCGGCAGCTTTTTTGACAGGCACATTTCGGACGTTGTGCTGAAATACTTCTCACGGACGGAAAACGCCATGCAGAAGGCCCTGCGGGACAACGGATTCCATGCGCCGCTTTCCTTTGCGGAACTTAGCAAGCTGCCGAACGGCGTCATCGGCATGGGAGATAAAATGGGTGAGGGCTGGCTGTTGCCTGCCGAGATGATTGAACTGGTGAAAACCGGCTATGAGAATATCGTCTGCGCCCAGCCTTTTGGCTGTCTGCCAAACCACATCTGCGGCAAGGGAATGATCAACCGCATCCGGGAGCTATACTCCCAGGCGAATATCACCGCCATTGATTATGATCCCAGCGCAACCCGTGTGAATCAGGAGAACCGGATCAAGCTGATGCTGGCGGTGGCGCGGGAGCGGCTGGAGGAGAAAGAGGCCCCGGCCCCGGCTCCGGCAAAACCAGAGATTCCGGCAAAACTTGCGAAGGCCGCGAATTTATAAACAAACGGGCCGTCCGGATAGACGGCCCGTTTTGCATGATCAGCATAAAAATGCAGCTTCAATAAATTGTTTACGGAGAATCATTGACGCACCCGTCTTTTTTGGGGTATAATGTTATGATTTACTGTGCGGATTGAGTTCCGGCATGACATGACGGAGGAACAAAACATGTGGACTGCGGACGAATGGAAGGATTATGAGCTGCTGGACTGCGGCGGCGGAGAGAAGCTGGAGCGCTGGGGCAGGGAATTGCTGGTGCGCCCCGATCCGCAGGCTATCTGGGAAACGGATCACCGCAATCCCGGCTGGCGGAAAGCTGATGCGCGTTATCTGCGCTCACAGAGCGGCGGCGGGCACTGGGAGAAAAAAAAGCTGCCGGAAAGCTGGCAGATGCATTATAAAGATCTGACCTTTCAGGTGAAACCTATGAACTTTAAGCATACGGGGCTGTTTCCGGAGCAGGCTGTAAACTGGGATTTTGCCATGGATCAAATCCGCCGCGCCGGACATCCCGTCCGGGTATTGAATTTATTCGCTTATACCGGCGCCGCCAGTGTGGCCTGCGCCAAGGCAGGTGCCAGTGTCTGCCATGTGGATGCCGCGAGGGGGATGGTTGCCTGGGCAAAAGACAACGCCCGACTGTCCGGCCTCGCGGACGCGCCAATCCGCTGGATTGTGGATGACTGCGGAAAATTCGTGGAGCGGGAGATCCGGCGCGGCAGGCGGTATGACGCGGTTATCATGGATCCGCCCTCGTATGGGCGCGGGCCGTCCGGAGAGATCTGGAAACTGGAGGAAAATCTCTATCCGTTTGTGAAGCTGTGTACGGGGGTTTTGGCGGACAAGCCGCTGTTTGTGCTGATCAATTCCTACACCACCGGCCTTGCGCCCTCCGTGCTGAACTATCTGCTGAGGCTCTTGGTACAGCGGCGTTTCGGCGGAAAATGCACCTGCGACGAGCTGGGACTTCCCGTGACAGAAACGGGTTTCTGTCTGCCCTGCGGCGCGGCGGGCCGCTGGTTTACCGAATAAAATTCCCATTGATATGCAATTTCGGCGGTGGGTTCATTCCTTTTAGAAAGGAAAAAATATGGCAGTCATGATTGAGACAAAAAATCTGCAATATACCTATCCCGCCACAGAGGAGGGCGGAACACCCACCGTTGCCCTGCGGGGCGTTGATCTCTCCATTGAGAAGGGAAGCTTTGTCGTGGTGCTGGGACATAACGGCTCCGGTAAATCCACGCTGGCCAAGACGTTTAATGCGGTTTTGCTGCCTTCCGGCGGCCATGTGTATGTGCAGGGAATGGATACACAGGACGAAAGGCTGCTGCTGGACATTCGGCAGCGGGTGGGAATGGTGTTCCAGAACCCGGACAATCAGATTGTCGCCAATGTGGTGGAGGAGGACGTGGCGTTTGCCCCCGAAAATCTGGGCGTGCCGTCGCCGGAAATCCGGCGGCGGGTCGATGACGCCCTAAAAGCCGTCGGCATGAGCGAATTTGTCCGCCATGCGCCGCACCTTCTGTCCGGCGGACAGAAGC
>JBFLFX010000006.1:0-33121 GCA_041859815.1 Dysosmobacter sp.
CTTCGGCTTTCTCGGCCCGAACGGCGCGGGAAAATCCACCACGATGAACATGATGACCGGGTATCTTGCCCCCACGGAGGGCGAGGTGCTGATTGAAGGCCACAATATTCTGGAAGAACCCGAGGAAGCCAAAAAATGCATGGGCTATCTGCCGGAAATCCCGCCGCTCTATCCCGATATGACCGTGCTGGAGTTTCTGCGTTTTGTGGCGGAACTGAAGCAGATTCCAAAGACGGAGCGGGAAACGCAAATCGGAAAAGTCATTTCCCTCACCTGGCTGGAGGATATGTCCAATCGCCTGGTGCATAACCTTTCCAAAGGATACCGGCAGCGTCTTGGCCTGGCGCAGGCAGTGCTCGGCTTTCCGAAGGTCATTATACTGGACGAGCCTACCGTGGGCCTCGATCCCAAACAAATGGTGGAAATCCGGGAGATGATCCGCTCCCTTGCCAAAAATCACACGGTGATCATCAGCTCCCACATCCTCTCGGAAATCCGGGAAGTCTGCGATCACGTCCTGATTATCCGCAAGGGCCGCTTTGTAGCCTGTGATACGCCGGACCATCTGGAAGAGCTGCTGTCCGCAGGCAACGAAATCAGCCTGCAGGCGCACGGATCCAAAGAAACCGTGGAGAAAGTCCTGCTGGAAATTCCCGGCATACAGCGCCATACGCTCTTCCCGGAGAGCGACGGCACCGTCCGTGCCAATCTGAGTGCGGATCGGGATCTCCGGGAAGAGCTCTTCCGCGCGTTCGCGAAAGCGGACTGCCCTCTGCTGGAGCTGAAGCCCCGGATGGCCTCGCTGGAGGATGTGTTCCTGGATTTGACGGACGACAACGATGAAACCGCCGCAAAGGCCGCGGCGCTGCTGAACGGCAGGCCCATTTCCGCCGTCGGCGCGCGGGAAAATACCGAGAGGGAGGGATCGGACAATGAAGGCAATTTATAAGCGGGAGCTCAACTCCTATTTCAACTCCATGATCGGCTGGCTGTTCATCGCCGTTCTGACGGTGTTCGTGGGCTTTTACTTCATGGCATACAACCTGTTCTCCGGATCGCCGTATTTCTCTACGGCGCTTTCCAGCACGCTGTTTATCTTTATGGTGATTGTTCCGATTCTGACCATGCGATCCATGGCGGAAGAGCGGCACATGAAAACGGATCAGCTGCTGCTGACTTCGCCGGCATCCGTTCCCGCCATCGTGCTGGGCAAATATTTTGCCCTGCTGACCGTTTTCCTGATCCCGGTGGCGATCTGCTGCCTGTGCCCGCTGATCATCAAACTCAACGGCACCGCCTATCTGAAAGCGGACTACGCCACAATTCTGGCGTTTTTCCTGCTGGGTGCGGTGGAAATCGCCATCGGCCAGTTTATCTCTTCTCTCACGGAGAGCCAGATTATCGCCGCCGTAGGCACTTTCTGCATCCTGCTGCTGCTCTATCTCTGGGACGGGCTGGTCAACTACCTGCCCACCACCGCCGGAAAGTCTCTGGCCGGCCTGTTCATCCTGCTTGCACTGGTCTGCTTCCTGCTGAACTCCCTGTCCAACAACTGGAAGGTCACGGCGGTCGCCGCCGGTGCGGGAACGGCTGTTCTGCTTGGGTTCTATCTGCACAAGCCCTCCTCCTTTGAAAGCCTGCTGCCCAACACGCTGGGCAAGTTCTCCCTGCTGAGTGCGTTTGATTCCTTTGCAAGCGATCACGTTTTCGATCTCAGCGGGATTCTGCTTTATCTGTCACTAATCGTTCTTCTGGTATTTCTGACCGTTCAGGTCGTCCAGAAGCGGCGTTGGAACTGAGGAGGTGCCGAAATGTCTATTTTTCATCACAAGTCCGAAGCGGCGGCTCCAAAATCCGAAAAGGGAAGCCTGAAGTCCTCTCTCGCCGTCGTGTCCAAAAAGCATTCTTCCCGCAGGGGCGCGTTTTCCGCAGCGCTCACCGCCCTGGCCGTGGTGGCCGTGATTGTGTTTAACCTGCTGATTGCCCAGTTGCCGGACACCGCCACCCAGTACGACATGACCAACAGCAAGATCTACAATATCACGCAGACCTCTCAAAAATACCTGAAAAAGATGAAGTCCGACGTCCAGATCCACGTCATCGCGGACAAAAAGAGCGTGGATACCCGGATCGTCCGCTTCCTGAAAAAATACGTGTCGCTGTCCGATCATCTGTCGGTGGAATATATCAATCCGACCACCTACCCGTCTATCCTGAGCAAATACAACTGCGACGCCAACACCATCGTGGTCACCTGCAAGGCCACCGGACGGCAGGAAACCGTCAGCCTCAGCAATATCATCGGCTATGACGAGATGTCCTACTACACCAACGGCTCCGCCACGGAAACCAGCTTCGACGCCGAGGGCCTGCTGACCTCCGCCGTGGACGGCGTTCTGACCACTACCAGCTATAACGTCTACCAAACCACCGGGCACGGGGAAACCGCCGTCCCCACCGCCGTGGAAACCCAGCTGAAAAAAGCGCACATGTCCCTGTCCTCGGTCAATCTGCTCACCTCCAACGGGATTCCGAAGAACTGCGATCTGCTGATCGTCAACTCTCCCACCAAGGACCTGGCGGACAGCGAACTGTCGGTGCTTTTAAAATACCTCTCTTCCGGCGGAAAAGTGATTTACTGCATGGCAGGGCAGAACCTCAGCCTGCCGAACTTTGAAAAGCTCTGCGCCGATTACGGCATGGACGTCGCCGCCGGGATGATTGCGGATACCCAGCGCTGCTATCAAAACAATCCCTATTTGTTCTTCCCCACGGTGGATACCAGCGTGGACGCCGCAAGCTCCCTGTCCAGCGACTCCACCGTCCTGTGTTACGCCTCCCGGGGCTTCACAATTTCCAAGCCTGCCCGCAGCAGCATCACCGTCAGCCCGTTCCTGACCACCTCAACGGGCAGCTATGCCGTGGTGGACAATAACACCAAGACGCAGGGGACTTATGTTGTGGGCGCGGTGGCGACGGAAACCGTGGACGAAAACCAGACTGCGCGTCTGACCGTCTACGGCTCCAACTCGCTGATCAGCTCCGATTTGCTGGACAGCTTTCCCAGCATTGCCAATCTGAGCCTGTTCACGGCCTCCGCCACCTCCGGCTTTCGCAACGTCTCTTCGCTGAATATCCAGCCGGTCAGCCTGAAAGAGCCCACCAACACCATTACCACCGGCGGCATCTGGGCGATTCTCTTTATTTTCGTCATTCCCGCGGCCACGCTGATTTTTGGCTTTGTCCGCTGGATGCGCCGCCGCAAGCTGTGATCCCGGAGGCAGTGCCATGAAGAAAAAGCAAAAAAGAACCCTGCTGATTCTCGTCATTCTGCTGGCGGTACTGGGCATTCTGACAACCGCCGTCAAGTTGGCGGGCAAAAAAAAGGAAAAGGCGGCTTCCGCCGCCTCTTCCGCTCAGGAATCCGTAGTCCCCCAAAAAGTCTACACCGCGTTTTCCTGGAGGGAAAACGGAACCGAGAACTCCTTCACCAAAAAAGGCGGAACCTGGTACTGGGCTGCCGACAAGAGCTTCCCGCTGAACGCAAATTATCTGACCAAGCTGGCAAATACTCTGAACAGTCTGGTCCCGGTACAGACCATCAAAGACGGCGACACCCTCAGCGCTTATGGATTGGATCCCCCCTCCATGACACTGACCGCCACCGCGAAGGACGGAACCAAAAACACCTTTGCGCTGGGCAGCGAGGCTGTTAATTCCAGCGGAAACTACTATCTGATGGTCAATGGAACCCCCTCAAAAATCTATGTCGTGGACACCACACTGCACGATGAGCTGTCTACCGGCGTCTTATCCATGATGCGGCTGCCGGAGCTTCCGATCCTGCAAAAGGGACAGCTGGATACGCTGGAAGTAAAGGGAACGGCGGATACGCTTCTGACTTCCAAAGTAAAAAAATCCAAAAAATCCAGCGATGAAATCTCCGTTTCGTGGTACGCGGGCGGCAAAAATGTCACCAGCAATTCCTCCGCCAAGCAGATTATCTCCGACGTCAGTTCCATGAGCGTTGCCTCCGCGCAGTTCTATAAACCCACGGCGGCGCAGCTCGCCCAAAACGGGCTGACCAGCCCCGGCGCCGTGGTAACGCTGCATTATACCGATGACAAAAATGCCGCGCAGACTCTGACGCTGACCGTGGGCGGAAAGACCTCCGACGGGGAAAACCGTTATGTCCGGCTCGGCGGAGACGATACCGTCTACGCCATGTCCGCCACAAAGCTGACGGAGCTTTTGACTGTGGCGGACAGCGGGCTTTCCGCGGATTGAAATTTCCGCCGAATTCTGATAGGATAAGGGGGAGAAATTCTCCCTTATCCTTTAAAAAAACTGTCTTGAAGCAAGGAAAGCGAGGGATCGCCCATGCGCGTTCTGGTAGTCGAAGACGAGATCCGTCTGGCGGCGACATTGCAGGATCTTCTGGAACTCAACGGGTATACCGCGGATGTCTGCCACGACGGGGAAGCCGGGCTGGACAACGCACTCAGCTCCATCTACGACGTGATTCTGCTGGATGTCATGCTGCCGAAGCTGGACGGCTTTACCGTCCTCCGGCGGCTGCGGGCAGAGGGCAACAGTACCCCCGTGCTGATGCTCACGGCAAAGTCCGAAACGTCCGACAAGGTCACGGGGCTGGACAGCGGCGCGGATTATTACCTTACAAAGCCCTTTGAGCCAAAAGAGCTGCTGGCCTGCATCCGGGCACTGACCCGCCGCCAGCCGGATCTGCGGGAAACAGATACGCTGACCTTCGGCGATCTGCGGCTGGAGCAAAGTACCTTTACCCTGTTTTGCAGCGGGAAATCCGTTCGGCTCAGCCGTAAGGAATTCGACATGATGGAACTGCTGATGCTGAATCAGAACATGGTGATCACCAAGGAAAAGCTGCTGCTGAAAATCTGGGGATACGAGTCCGAGGCGGAGGATAACAACGTGGAGGTTTACATCTCTTTTCTGCGCCGGAAGCTGGAGCATCTGCATTCCCGCGTCAAAATCAAAACCATCCGCATGGTGGGGTATTGTCTGGAGGAAGTCCAGGAGTAAAGGGCAGGGGAGGCGCGCATCATGATTAAAAAACTGCGGTGGAAATTCGTTGCGGTCTGTATGTTGCTGGTCACGGCAGTTTTGGCAGTGGTATTCGTCTCCATGTACACCTCCGCCCGCCGGAATCTTCAGCATACCACCGGGCAGCTTTTACAGCGGATAATCAGTGAAAACACCATTCAGATTCCGTCGTCCTCTTCCACGGATCAGAACGGTAAACACTCCACTTTGGATCTGGTCCCCGGCACGGGAAAGGTACAGCTCCCGTTTTTTACGGTGGAAGTCTGGAACGGAAATACCATTTATGTGACCGGCGGTACCTATCAAAATCTGGAAAGTACCACGCGGCTGGCAAAAATTGTGCAGCAGTGTATGAAACGCTCTCAGGACGAGGGGATGCTTTCCAGCTACAGCCTGCGTTATTTACGGGAGAATAACGGCTTTTTCATCCGGATTGCCTTTGTGGATGTATCCATGGAAAAATCCACGCTGCGATCTTTGATGACCTCCTACGTGCAGATTGGCCTTGCCGCGCTGCTGCTCCTGCTGGGGATCTCCATTCTCCTAAGCTACTGGGCCACAAAACCCGTGGAGAGGGCGTGGACGCAGCAGCGGCAGTTTCTCTCCGACGCGTCCCACGAATTGAAAACGCCGCTGACAGTCATCCTCTCCAACGCGGAGCTGCTGGAGGCCGCCTCGCTGCCGGAACGTCCGACGCGATGGTCCGGCAATATTCACTCAGAGGCCATCCGCATGAAAACGCTGGTAGAGGAGATGCTGACGCTGGCACGGGCGGACAATATGGTGCGCACTTGTGTCTATACGGAAGTCAGTCTCTCTGACGTGGCCACGGATTCCATGCTGCTGTTTGAGCCGGTGGCATTTGAGGCGGGAAAGCCGCTGAACGCCGAGATTGCGGACAACATTACCGTCAGCGGCGATGCTGAGAAACTGAAGCAGGTGATTGCCGTCCTTCTGGACAATGCCATCAAATACGGCGAGCCTCAAAAGCCGATCCGGCTGACGCTGGAGCGGACGGAAAAGCAGGCACGGCTGCGGGTTGCCAATGAAAACGGCGGCGCACCTATTCCGCCGGATCAGCTTTCCCGGCTGTTTGAGCGTTTTTATCGCGCGGATTCCTCCCGGGGCGAGCAGTCCGGCTTCGGTCTGGGGCTGCCCATTGCCTCCACCATTGCCGCCGAACACCGGGGCGCGCTGAAAGTGGAAAGCGATCGGGTTTCCACCCGTTTTATTCTGACTCTCCCGCTGAAAAAAACATAGCCGTTGCAGGACCGAACCGTATGGTTCGGTCTTTTCCTCTGTTTTTCCGCATAGGTTTGTCCCAGGGAGGGATGAACATGAGAAAACGCGCAGGCGGCGGCAATCTGCGTTCCCGGCTGCTGGCTCTGCTGACCGCGGCGGCCACGGTGTGGGCCGTGACAACTACTGCCGGGACAAGCAACCTGCAATCCGCCGGAAGGGCGCTGCGGCGCGAGGCATTCTCTCCCTCCAACGCCCTGCGGTGGGAGCTGGGCGATCTTTGGGGCCATGACACGCTTTCGCCCGCCGCAACCCTGACCATCGGAGAATCCCCGCTGCTGATTTCCGCCCGATCGGACGTGGCAAAGCTGTGGTCCAAAGAACCGGCGGACAATTCCTCTGCGGCGGGAAAAGAGAAGAAAAATCTCGATCCCTCCTCTACGCCGGTGACGGAAACGCCGCTGAAAACCGATCTGAATCTTACGGACAACGGCATTCCCGCCCGGACACTGGTTCCCTCTGGCACAGAGGGGTATACCATCGCCGGAAATGTCTATATTTCCAACAGCACCAAGCATAAGCTGGTTCCGCAGGAGCTGCTGAAAAATTTCAGCGCGGAGCTGTCTCCGGACTCGCCCCAGATTTTGATTATTCATACCCACGGCAGCGAAGCCTATACGCCGCCAAAGGGGACAAAAATCGTCTATTCCGGCAATCACCGTACCGCGGATCCCCGGTACAGCGTAATACGGGTGGGGGACGCGATGGCAAAGGTCTTTGAGAATGCCGGAATTTCCGTGCTCCACGACAGGACGCGGTATGACTACCCCAGCTACAACGACGCCTATCATCGATCGCTGGCCGCCATCCAGAGCTATTTGATTCAATACCCCTCCATCCACTTCATTCTGGATGTCCACCGGGACGCCATTGAGGACGCCAAGGGCAACGAGTACAAGGTTGTCTCCGTCATCAAAGGCACCGGCACGTCGGCGCAGGTCACCATTGTGGTGGGCAGCGACGGGCAGGGGCTTCCCCATCCGAAATGGATGGAAAATCTGCGGCTGGCGGTAGCCATTCAGCAGAATGCCCTGAATCGTTATCCCACGCTGATGCGGCCGATTCTGCTGCGGAATTCCCGGTACAACCAGCACGCCACCACCGGGTCGCTGCTGGTGGAAGTCGGCGCGGCAGGCAATTCTCCGGACGAGGCCGTTCTGGCCGGCCGTCTTTTTGCCCAGCGCATGACGGAGGTCTTACAGGGAAGAAGTAAATAAAAAGATACATGAAATAATTCCACGCGCGCAGCGGGGCAAAAAAATTTTTTGCCCCGCTGCATCAGTTTGAAACAAAAGCTATCCCTTGCGAGATTCTTTCGCAACTATTCTCTCTTCCGGCAAATCGGTTTTTCTCTCTTGCGTGACAAGTTCAAGCGCATGGAAAAATTCCACGCGCTTGAACTTGTCAAAATATGTTCTCAGTCAGCCGGAACCGCAAGCTCCGCGTAATTCCCCTCTCTGTCCTGAAATTCCGCCGCCCAGTTGTCTCCAATCCGGGTAATGGGAAATACCACCGGCAGTCCCGTCAGTTTCCCGCGGAAATGCCGGACAGGCAGTTACTCCCAAAGGTGTGCTCTTTGCCCCTTTTTCGCAGGCAACGAATCCCGGCCGGAAGCCGCCGACATCGAAAACACTGTAAATTCGTCCCGTACTGTTGCCTGTCGTTCCAGAAACGTCTCATCAAGCCCGGCGGCGCGATCCATATCCCGGCCGCACCGGTACAGAGAAGTGATCTGAAATTTCATGCCGGCTCAGTCTTTGATATATTTCCGGATGCGGTAAGCCGCGCCGATCTCGTCCTCACAGATCCTCCGGCAGTTTTCAATCTCTTCCTTGGAAATCGTATCCACCACAGTCATAGTCACCTGCGGAACATAGCTGCGCACCTCTTTTGTAAACGCCTTCATCGCCTCATAGGCGCCGGGCAACTCCGGGTGGCACAGGGCGCCGAATTTCTCCGCCGTGTCCGTGTTCAGGGAGACGCTGACCTTGTCGAACCGCCCTTTGAATTCCGGGCAGATGTCCCGGCCGTTGATAAGGCTGCCGGTGCCGTTGGTATCCATGCGGGTAAAGGGACGTTTGCCGTGATCGTGGAGCCGATCGATGACCCAGCAGATGTCGTCCATCCGATAGCTGGGCTCGCCGAAGCCGCAGAACACCAACTGGCTGTATTTGGACAAGTCCCTCTTTTCAATGTCCGCCAGAATTTCCTCCCGGGTCGGCTCCCGCTTGAGCCACAGGTTGTGCGTATAAATGCTGCCGCCGGAGGTCTTGTTATGCCGCAGGCAGAAGTCGCAGTTGAAGTCGCAGCGGTTCGTGGTGTTTACGTACAGGTTTCCACCGTACTCATAGGTGATTGTAAATCCCTTTTCCATGGTTTTCCCCTCTATTCCAAAAAATTTTTTTGCGTTTTGCAGGGTAATCTCTTCCATCCCGGCAGAGGAAATTCCCTTCCACTCCGCCAGTTTTTCCGCCACATACCGGACATTCCGGCTGTCGTTCCGCCTTCCCCGGTTCGGCACCGGCGTCATGTAAGGAGAGTCTGTCTCGATCAAAATCCGATCCAGCGGGGTGACAGCCGCCACCTCCGGCGCGCGCCGGGCGTTCCGATAGGTTACAGGCCCGTCGAAGCCCAGATACCAGCCCAGCTTCAGCAGTTCCCGCGCCAGCTCGGGAGAGCCGGAATAGCAGTGGAACACACCTCGGATGCCCGGAAATCCCCGGACGATAGCCAGACTGTCGCCGTGGGCGTCCCGGTCGTGGACAATGACGGGCAGGCCAAGTTCCTGCGCCAGCGCCAGCTGCCGCCGGAAAACCGCCTGCTGAAATGCCCGGGGCGGGTTGCCCGCCCAATGATAGTCCAGCCCAATCTCCCCAATGGCAACCGCCTTTGGGTGCGCGGCAAGGCGGCGGATTTCCGCAAAGTCCGCATCCGTGGCTCCGGCGCAGTTCTCCGGGTGCAGCCCGACAGCGGCATAGAGAAAGTCGTACCGCTCCGCAAGGCGCAGCGCCGCCCGTGAACTCTCCACATCGCAGCCGGGATTCACCACAAAGGCGACGCCCGCCGGGCGCAGGGAACCGATCAATTCCTCCCGATCCGGGTCAAACGCGGCGTCGTCATAGTGCGCATGGGTGTCAAACAGCATTTGCCCGCCTCCCGTCGCCGATGATTTTTCGGATCCATTGTCCCACATGCCGCCGCAAAATGCAAGGGCAGCGCGGCAGTTAAGCAGCCCCCTGCTTTTTTCTCCATCGCCTTTTTTCCTTGAACGGCAGGTTTTCGCGCGGAGTGCAGCAACCTCCTCCATCCCCGCAGCACAGGTCGGGAGAGAAAACCGGCTCCGGGGAATCAATCCCCAAAGCCGGTTCCCCGTAAGCTTTCCAATGAAAAATTTTTTAATTGTGGAATCTGCCGGAGCCGAATTTCCGGCAGCCGCGTTATTCCAGCTTCGCCCCCGCGGGAATCGCGTCGTCCACCATCATCAGGTGCAGCTGTTCCTCCCCGTTCTCCGTATGAATAGCGGACAGCAGCATGCCGCAGGATTCCAGTCCCATCATCTTCCGGGTCGGAAGATTTACGATGGCGACCAGGGTCTTGCCCACCAGTGTCTCCGGCTCATACCACTTGTGGACGCCGGAGAGGATCTGGCGATCCGTGCCGGTCCCGTCGTCCAGTGTAAAGCGCAGCAGCTTCTTGGACTTGGGAACCGCATCGCAGGCCTTCACCTTTACCACGCGGAAATCACTTTTGCAGAAGGTGTCAAAGTCCACCTGATCCGCGGCAAAAGGCTCCACCTCCACCTTCGGGCCGGGAGCAGCCGCCGCCTGTGCCTTGGCGCTGATGGCCTCCAGCGCGGCGATCTCCCTGGCCGCGTCGATGCGGGGAAAAATGTTTTCGCCCTTGTGCAGCGTAACGGTGCGGGGCAGCCTGCCGTACTCGGCGGCGGCCTGCCAGGTCTGAAGCTCTGCGGGCGCGTTAATCTGCGCGAAAATCTTGGCGGCGGTGTCCGGCATAAAGGGCAGCAGCAGCGTGCCGCAGATCCGCAGCGTCTCCGCCAGATTGTACAATACCCGGGCAAGACGGGGTTTGTTGGCCTCATCCTTCGCCAGCACCCACGGCGCAGTCTCGTCGATATATTTATTGGCGCGATCAATGACCGTAAAGATTTCGCCGAGGGCGGACTGAAAGGCGTATTTTTCCATCTGTTCCTCATATTTTCCCCGCAGGGCAGCCGTCATGGCAATCAGCTCCACATCCTCCGGGCCTTCCGCCTGATCTTCCGGCAGCGTACCGCCGAAATACTTGTCCGCCATGGCGGTGGTGCGGGAGAGCAGGTTGCCGAGGTTGTTGGCCAAATCCACGTTAATGCGGCTGATCAGTGCCTCGTTGGAGAAGTTCCCGTCCGTGCCGAAGGGAAACTCCCGCAGCAGGAAGTAGCGCAGGGCATCCACGCCGTAGCGTTCCGCCAAAAGATAGGGATCCACCACGTTGCCCTTGGACTTGGACATTTTGCCGCCGTCCAGCAGCAGCCAGCCGTGGCCGTAAACGTGCTTGGGCAGGGGCAGTCCCAGACTCATCAGCATGGCGGGCCAGATAATGGAGTGGAAGCGCACGATTTCCTTGCCCACAAAATGGACGTCGGCGGGCCAGTATTTGTCGAAATCGTCGTACTTTTCGTTGCCGTAGCCCAGGGCGGTAATATAGTTCGAGAGCGCGTCAATCCAGACATAGACGACATGCTTGGGATCAAACGTCACCGGAATCCCCCAGGTAAAGCTGGTGCGGGACACGCACAGATCCTCCAGCCCCGGATCAAGGAAGTTGTGAACCATCTCGTTGACGCGGGAGCGGGGCTGAAGAAAATCCGTGTTCTCCAGCAGATCACGCACGCGATCGGCGTATTTGCTCAGGCGGAAGAAATACGCCTCCTCCTCGGCGTCCGTCACGGGGCGTCCGCAGTCCGGGCAGCAGCCGTTTATCAGCTGCGTCTCCGTCCAGAAAGACTCGCAGGGCGTGCAGTACTTGCCCTTATAGGATCCCTTATAGATGTCGCCGTTGTCGTACATCTTCTTGAAAATCTTCTGAATGGACTCCACATGATAGTCGTCCGTGGTACGGACGAACCGATCATTGGAGATATTCATCAGCTTCCAGAGATCCTTTACCCCCTGGGGGCCCTCCACGATATTGTCCACAAACTGCTTGGGGGTGACGCCGGCCTCTTCCGCTTTCGTCTCAATCTTTTGGCCGTGTTCATCGGTGCCGGTGAGGAACATCACGTCGCAGCCCTGCAGCCGCTTGTAGCGGGCCATGGCATCGGCCGCCACGGTGCAGTAGGTATGGCCGATGTGCAGCTTGTCGGAAGGGTAGTAAATCGGAGTTGTGATATAAAATTTTTTCTTTTCCTGCATTGGGCATACTCTCCTTTTTTCGATCTCCCGAATGAAAGGAAACCGATTTGATTCTTAATGCATTATTATAGGCTGTTTTTGCGGGAAATACAACTTTCTTCGGCAAGTTCCGGCCTGCGGCCCCCTGTCAGCGTCCCGCATCGCTTCCATCTTCCGGAAAAATAATAGATCACGGAAATGGCAAAGCCCAGCACCCAGCCGATACCGTACCCATAATACATCTTATCCGCACCGAAGTGATTTGCCAACAGATACAGCGCGGGAACCCGCACCAGAATCAGGGAAATCACCACGTTGATCATGGGGAACAGGCTGTCCCCCGCGCCGCGCATGGCCGCGTTCAGGGTAAACATGGTGACAAACAGCAGGTAAAACGGCATAATGCAGTGCAGGTATACCGCGCCGGAGCGGATGACGCCGGGGCTGGAGGAAAAAATTCGCATGAGATCCGTGCCGAAGGGCATCAGCACCGCTGTCATGAGAAGGCTCCATGCGCCGGAGAAAATCACCGTGATGCGGATCCCCGCACGGACGCGATCCCATCTCTGCGCGCCCACGTTCTGTCCCACATATGCCGTGACGGCGGCGGCAAGGCTCTGCGCCGGAAGAAACGCCATAGAGTCCAGCTTGTTGCCCACGTTGAAGCCGGCGGTAAATTCCTGCCCAAAGGTATTCACTTTGCTCATGACCACCATGGAGCCCAGCGCGATCAGCGACATCTGAATCCCCGCCGGCAAGCCGACGGACATAATCTGACGAAAAAGCGCTCGATCAAATTTCCGGTTAAAGGGATGAATCGCAATTTGCGGATAGTGCCGATTGATGTAATAGATGCCGAAAATCCAGGAAAACGCCTGGGAGATAATGGTGCCGACGGCCACGCCCAGCACGGCCAAATGGCACCGGAGCACCAGCGACAAATCCAGAATGATATTCAGCACGGAGGCGATTGCCAAAAACAGCAGCGTTGTCCGGCTGTTACCCAGACCGTTGAGAATGCCGGCGTTCAAGTTGTAGCCAATGGTGCCGATGAGCCCGGAGCAGACTATGATCAGATAGGTCCACGCGTCGTGGTAGCAGCGGGAATCCACCCGCAGGAGCGCCAGAATCGGCTTAACCAGAAGAAGGGACGCCGCCGTCACCGGAATTGCTGACCAGACAAACGCGGAATACGTGGTGTCCACCGCGTCGCGCACCCGATCCATCTTTCCCGCGCCGTAATTCTGCGCGATGATCACCGTGCAGCCGTTGGAAAGCCCCATAAACAGGGAGGAAAACATAAAAATCACGGGGAATCCCACACCGACGGCCGCCAGCGCGGAATCACCCACGAAGTTTCCCACGACAAAGGAGTCCACCATATTGTAGAGCTGCTGAAGAAAACTGCCCAGCAAAAGAGGCAGCGCAAACCAGAAAATATGACCCGCCGGACTGCCCTCGGTCATATTTCGCAGCCCGCTCCGTTTTTGTCCCATTTGATCACCTTTTTTCAGTATCTCCAGTGTACCCGATTTCCACAGGATAGGCAAGGTTGTTTTTTCCACGAAGATTCGTTACAATGGAACAGGCCGTTTTCCACAGGGGTTGATCCCGGAAAAACATCGAATTTCCGCGTTTTTTCAGCGTTTTGTGGAAAACTTCGTGGATTTTTTTGAAAAAGGGAGGGATCTGGCGATGAAATTTGTATCATGGAATGTAAACGGGCTGCGTGCGTGTCTCTCAAAAGGCTTTCTGGATTTCTGCGCGGAAGCCGATGCGGACGTGATTTGCCTGCAGGAAACCAAAATGCGGGCGGAACAGGCGAATTTTGAGCTTCCCGGTTACACCCGCTTCTGGAACAGCGCGGAAAAGGCCGGTTACTCCGGTACGGCGATATTTACCAGAGGAGAGCCGCTTCAGGTGACCTATGGCATCGGCAAGGAGCCCCACGATCACGAGGGGCGGGTCATCACGGCGGAGTTTTCGGATTTCTATCTGGTCTGCTGCTACACGCCCAATTCACAGGATGAACTGCGCCGCCTGCCTTACCGCATGGAATGGGAGGACGATTTCCGGGCATATCTGCAGGGACTGGACACCCAAAAGCCCGTCATTCTCTGCGGCGATCTAAATGTTGCTCATGAGGAGATCGACATTAAGAACCCGAAGGCCAACCGGGGACACGCGGGATTTTCCGACGAGGAACGCGGAAAAATGACGGAATTGCTCTCCGCCGGATTTACGGACACCTTTCGTACTCTGCATCCCGCCGACGCGGTGTACTCGTGGTGGAGCTACCGCTTCCACGCCCGGGAGAAAAATGCCGGATGGCGCATTGATTACTTCATTGTATCCAACCGTTTGATGCCGCAGGTGCGGCAGTCGGAAATTCTGACAGACGTTTTTGGCAGCGATCACTGCCCGGTTGCACTGGAGATCGACTGAATGCAGAAAGCGGCGAGATCTAATAAAGAGCCGGCGGAAAAGATTTCTCTTTTCCGCCGGCTTTCAGACTTTTATTGATATCTCACCAACCTGATTTTTCCATTGTCTCCGTATGTAAATATAATGGGAACCACGCTTTCCTTGCCGTCTACCGACACCGTGACATCCACCGTCTGAGTTCCGTTGGTCTTGTTCGTGCCGGCCAGCACAATTTTTTTCACTGTAACGGGCTTTTCCATGGAAAGATATTTGAGCGGCACACTGCTGCTGAGAAACCGCTCAAACCGAAAATCGCTTTCAAAGCACGCTCCAACCGCCCTTTTCCAGTTGGCATTGAGTTTCTTTTCCAGTTCCTTTTGCTCCTGCTTCTGCGCCTTTGTTAAAACGGGCGCGCCCTCGCCCAGAATGGTTACTTCTTTAGGCGAATAGTATTTTTTATTTGGGCAGGTCATCATGACATGGATCACTTTGACCGCTTCAGGGCTGACCGTGTGATTCTCCTTCCAAAAGTATCCTGCCGTTAGAACAATAACCACCGCAACCGCCGCGCCTGCGAGAATAATTCCTTTTTTCCGCATGGTAGTCCTCCTATGGTTTTGTTGAGGGATGTCAGAAAGTGACGCTTAACCTTCTGACACCCCCAACTGATTGATAGTTTTACGCCCTTTGAACATACTGTTGAAATTCAGTTAGAACTCAAATCCCTGCGCATACAGGTCGTTTGCAACTGAATTATTATATCGGAACGACGTCGTATAAAGTATCGTTGCATTCCTGGTGATGGGGCCATCCGCGCTCTGTGTGGTATAGGTCCCCCACCCGGAAGTGTTGTACGGGCTTGCCGCATCGTTTTGCGTGATCAGCACAAGGTTACAATACCTGCACTGGTACGCAGCTCCGCCATTAATTCTCAAATCAGTACTGGGGTATGCTCCATAATATGCATATCCCAGCCCACAATGTATCATGGAATGCTTGCCCCCGCCCTTGGGACATGACACCACGTACCGCACCTGTGCCTCTTCATCGCCACGCTTGGAATGTTCATTGTCCGCCGCAAAGGTGGCAGGGGCAAATGCCATCACAACGGTTAAAACCATGGCAACCGCCATTACCCGTGCTAACGTTTTCATAATAAATCTCCTTTCAAAATGATGGGCGCTCTGCCTGCGTCTTTTCTAACCGGCTCTTTTTATATTCTGAAAAGATCTGATCACCTCTGCATCGGGAACATCTCCTTTCCATCTTATGCCTTCAGGGATACCGGTGTTTTATGGATGTCAGGCGTTCCTCCCGCCTGCATTCGGCGTTAAATCGTCGAATTACCGTCCGCTTGCCGGGAATGTATACGGGAACGGCCTCCTCTTTGCTGTGACTATAAGTTTATTACCATACACACATATTTGTCAATTAATTATACAAAATAAATAATTTTGTATAATATATTTGATATATTTTTATTCAGTCAGACGAATTTTGACTGCCCTTTTAAGCGGCGGTCAGCTGGCAGCGGTAATCACCGCCCGATCTCGCCGGAAACTATGGATTGATCGGAAAAATCTGCGGGATACCCCTTAGTTCAGCAGCGCGTTGATCTCCTCAATTTCCAAATCCTGCAACGCCCAGTTGATGCCATAGCCGATCACCTTGGCCAGCTCCCGCACCTGCGCGTCCACGTCCCGGGTAGTCACCATCATGGCTTTGTGCTTTCCCCGCAGACGCTTTTCGTCGAAGTCTTTCACGCCGGATTCTTCCAGCAGATCCGCCGCCAGGGTGGCGGCTTCCACCACGGTGGGAACGCCCACGGCAATCACGGGGATTCCCAGGGTCCGCTTGTTCAGCGCCATGCGGTGATTTCCCACGCCGGAGCCGGGAATGATTCCGGTATCCGAGATCTGGATAGCGGTACAAACCCGGTTCAGGCGGCGGGAGGCCAGCGCGTCCACTGCCACCACAAAATCCGGATGAATTTCCCGGATCAGTCCCCGCACCGCCTCGGCAGTCTCCACGCCGGTGGTTCCCAACACGCCGGAGGCAAACGCCGACACCGGACGAAACCCCGCGAACTGCTTGGGCATGGAGGCAATCAGATGCCGGGTAATCAGCAGGGCGTGAAGCGTTTCCGGCCCCACCGCATCGGGTGTCATGGCGGCGTTTCCAAGCCCCACCACCAGCGCGGTTCCCTCGCCGGGCAGCAGCGTTTTGATTTCCGACCCCACCGCCCGGACGGCCCGCTCAAAAAAGTCCGGTTTCCGCTGCCAGAAAGAAGTGCAGTCAATGGTCAGGTAATCTCCCTGCGGCTTTCCCAGCGTCTCCGCACCCTGCGCATTCAGAATCTGTACCCGCGTCACGGGATAACCCTCCAGTCTCTTCTTTTCCGCCTTTACCCCCTGGAGTTTTGTGGTTTTTTCCGCAGATTCCTGCCAGATTTCCCGGGCCTCCAGTGCCAAATCCGTCCTTTTTGTGAACATCTCATTTTCCCCCGTTTTTCCGCCACGAAATATAGTACCTTTTTCGTAGGTTTTGCGTCCTGCGGTACAATATGCAAAATTTGTGCCGAAATTCAAAAAAAACCTTGCTTTTTACTGCGAGAACTGATAAAATATCATTCTGCACGGTGGATTTTTTTTCACCATGATATTGCCTAAGGAGGTGTTTGGTTTGCCGAATATCAAATCTGCCAAAAAGCGCGTTCTGATTAGCAAAGTGAGAAATACTCGCAACAAGGCTGAGAAGTCCGAGCTGAAAACCGCCATCAAGAATTTCGAGGCTGTTGCCGCAGAGGGCAATCGCACCGAGGCCGATGGCGCATACAAGGTAGCGGTAAAAAGAGTTGATCAGGCTGTCGCAAAGGGAATTCTGCACAAGAATACAGCTGCTCACAGGAAGAGTGCCATGACCCTGAAGCTGAATAAAATCGGCTAATCGGAAAAAACCCGAAAGGACATCCGCACGGATGTCCTTTTTGTTTTATCGCGGGAAATTTTATTTGCTTTCGGGGGGAATCCTATGAATATTCTGGTCATCGACGGCCAGGGCGGCAAAATGGGCGCCCAACTGGTCAAGGCAATTCTGGATCGCTATCCCGGCGTAACCCTGACGGCGGTCGGAACCAACAGCTCCGCGGCGGCCGCCATGATCAAAAGCGGCGCGCACCATGCCGCCACAGGAGAAAATGCGGTGAAAGTCGCCTGCCGCAAAGCCGATATTATTGTCGGCCCCATCGGCATTGTGATTGCGGACGCTCTGTTCGGCGAGGTGACGGCGGCCATGGCGGCCGCCGTGGGACAGTCCGACGCGACGCGAATTCTGGTGCCGGTCAGCCGCTGCAACACTCAGATTGCAGGCGTGGCGGGGCTTTCCACCACGGAGCTGCTGGAGGACGCCATGGGGAAACTGGGCGATCTGCTGGCAGATTCCAATTTCTGCGGCTGAACGTCCCCAAACAAAAAACCACACCGCTCTGGCAGCGCTTTTTTGTGGGTTACAGCGCATCCGGGCGTGCTTGCTTTTGAAACTCTGCCGGAATATGCCAATCGCTTATCGGAGGGATAGTCAGGGAGGCGCCATTATGGTTTTACTGGTGATAGATACGCAGGATTTGCTGATGACGGAGGATCTCTATGCGTTTGATTCTTTTGTAAAAAATGTAACACGGCTGATTACATCCGCAAGACAAGGGGGAACCGAGATCATTTACGTGCGGCATGACGACGGGGACGAATTGACAAGCGGCAAAACCGGGTTTGACATCTACCGTCCGTTTTCTCCGCAGGGCGGTGAAAAAATATTTGATAAGCATTTTAACAGCGCCTTCAGAAAAACTGGCCTTGCTGAGTACCTGAATGCCAAGAGGGAAGCTCAGATAATAACGGCAGGCCTGCAAACGGATTACTGTATCGATGCCACAGTAAAGGGCGGTTTTGAACGCGGCTTTCATATGATTGTTCCCGCATTCTGCAATACCACCGTCGATAATGAATTTATGACCGGAGAACAGTCCTACCGCTATTATAATCAGGAAATCTGGTATACCCGATACGCCGACTGCGTCAGTTTTGAGGCCGCACTGGCGCTGCTTTAAATTACAGTCAAAACCGCGGATAAAATACGCGGCTTGAAATGCCCCATTTGCCCGGACAGTTTTCTGCATCTCCCCCCCATACTCCGGTATCATACAGCAAAATACGGATGCGTTCATCTGCCGGCTGTGAAACTTTCCGCCACGGAGTCTGTAGCGTATTTGGAGAGGCTCCTTAACGAATCGAACGCTCTCCACCTTTTCGCGCCGATTGCGGCACCGGCTTTATTTTCGTCTTTCAATCGCCGCCTGCTAAGCAGGCGGCGATTGATTTCGCTTTCGCGGAATATTCTAAAAAGGCAAAAGCCATGAACCGATTTCATCGGTTCATGGCTTTTCAATCAGCCGGCGATGCCGGCTGTCTCTCTGATTTTTTGAAACAGACGCGGCTGAATCTCCGGGTACGTCCAGCTCTTCGGCAGTCGATCAAAAAGCCGCACCTCCTGAATCTCCAAGGGGGGTAAAGCGCCAAACGCGGAAATCTCCGCAAAGTACAGCATACCGAGGGTCTCTTCGGAATCCGCCATTCCGCCGCCGTTTCCACGGACGGAATAGACGCAGACAGGGGAAAGCTTGTATTCTTCCGCGCCGGTTTCCTCCCACAGTTCGCGCCTTGCGGTTTTTTCAATGGGTTCATCCGGTGCCCGGTGCCCGCCGGGACATTCCCAGCTCGTCCGATCACGATGCCGGCAAAATACCCACTTTCCGTTGTGCCGGGATACGATCACGGCAAATTTCAGCAGGGCATCCGGGACCTGCGCGTAAAAGCAAACTTCTGTTTTTCCCATGTTCCCCTCCGTTTATTTCAGCGTATCCAACTCCGCCTGCCACAGCGTCACGGCGGCATCCGACGGCATTCGCCAGTCTCCCCGGGGTGAGAACGCCACGGAACCCACCTTGGGACCGTCCGGCAGGCAGTTGCGCTTGAACTGCTGGGAAAAGAAACGGCGGTAAAATGTTTTCAGCCATTTCAGGATCACGGCGTGACTGTACTGCTTGCCCAGCGCGTATTCCGCCAGCCGAAAGACCTTTCGGGGGGAGAACCCCCAGCGGACGATATAATACAGGAAAAAGTCGTGAAGCTCATACGGTCCCACTAAATCCTCGGTTTTCTGCGCGATCTTGCCCTGCACGGCTGGCAGCAGCTCCGGAGAGACCGGCGTATCGAGAATATCCTCCAGTACATCCCGAAGTTGTGCGTCTTTTTCCGCGTTGTCCCTGGCAAAATACGCCACCAGATGCCGTACCAGCGTCTTTGGAATCGACGCATTCACGGCATACATGCTCATGTGATCCCCGTTATAGGTGCACCAGCCCAGCGCCAGCTCGGAAAGATCGCCCGTGCCGATGACAAGGCCGCCGGTTTGATTGGCAATATCCATCAAAACCTGTGTGCGTTCCCGCGCCTGCCCGTTTTCAAAAGTGACGGAGCGATCCCCCATGTCCTGCCCGATATCCCGGAAATGGCTGCGGACGGAATTGGAAATATCCACGGTTCTGAGCGTCGCGCCCATGCGCTCCGCCAAAATCACGGCGTTGTTCCGGGTGCGGTCGGTCGTTCCGAAGCAGGGCATGGTCACAGCCACGATATCGTCCATGGGACGTTCCAGCATTTTCATGGCAAGGCCGGTAATCAGCACCGCCAGCGTGGAATCCAGCCCGCCGGAAAGCCCAATCACGGCAGTTTTCGCGTGGGTATGATCCAATCTCCGCTTCAGCCCCAGCGAGGCAATGAGCAAAATCTCCCGGCAGCGGGCATCCCGATCCTCTTTTCCCTCCGGCACAAAGGGCCTGGGCGCAATATAGCGCGTCAGCTCCGTTTCATCCAGCCGCAGAGAAAAGAGAATCTTCTCCGCATCCGCCGCCGCATCAAAGGATTCAAACATCCGCGTCCGGCGCCGCTCATAGGCAAGCCGCTGCACGTCAATTTCGCTGATCAGCAGGCCCTGTTCAAAACGGCGCTCCGCCAGAAGCGTGCCGTTTTCCGCAATGAGCTGATGCGCGCCGAACACCACGTCGGAGGTGGATTCGCCCTCTCCGGAGCTGGTGTAAACATAGCCGCACAGCAGCTTGGCGCTCTGGGAAGATACCAGCTGGCGGCGGTAAGCATCTTTCCCGATGATATCGTTGCTGGCGGAGAGGTTGCCAATCACCGTGGCGCCGGCGGCGGTCATCAGGAGAGAGGGGGAGCTGGGTGCCCAGAGATCCTCGCAGATCTCAACCCCCAGCGTCAACTCCGGCACAGTTTCACAGCCAAATAACAATTTTGCGCCAAAGGGGATGTTCTGCTGCCCGCAGAGGCTGATTTTACAGCGCTCATCCGGCGCAGCAGAAAACTGGCGTTTTTCATAAAACTCCCCGTAATTGGGAAGATGTGTTTTCGGCACGATCCCCAAAATTTTCCCCCGTTGGATAACAGCCGCGCAGTTGTAAAGGCCGTTATGGAACCGTACCGGCAGGCCCACCGCCGCAACGATCTCCAGAGAACGGGTGGCTGCCAGCACCGTGGAAAGCGCCTCCTCCGCGCCCCGCAACAGCGCGTCCTGATAAAAAAGATCGCCGCAGGTATAGCCGGTGAGCCCCAGCTCCGGCAAAACTAAAAACTTAACGCCCTGCTGATCCGCCCGGCGCATCAGGGTGAAGGTTTGCTCCGCGTTGAAATCACAGTCCGTCAAGCGAAGCTTCGGCGTTCCGCAGGCAACAGAAATAAAGCCGTCTTTCATTGCAAAACCTCCTGTGAGGATATTTTCAGACTTATTTTACACCTCGGCATCACTTTTTACAATGACGAAGCTCCGTATGTTTTTATTTTTCTGCACACAACAGGAAAGACCGCCAACTGGCGGTCTTTCCTGTTGTGTGTGTTTTTTTAGGAGGGAGAAAAATACGCTCCGGGCTGGGAGAACCCATCGCTTGAGTATTAAGATACCGAAAATTTATGACTGAATCGTGTGTTTCCTGTAAACGAATTGTGAACGATCTTCTCCCCCTATCAAACGGCTGTCAGCAAAATTTAAGGCGCTCCGCCACCGCCAGCGCATCGCAGCGGTTATTGTACGGATTCTCCGCATGCCCCTTGACCCAATGACAGCGCAGCGTGTGGATTTCCGTCAGCGCCAGCAGGCGATCCCAGAGTTCCGGGTTGAGCGCGGGCTTTTTATCCGCCTTTTTCCAACCCCGCGCCTTCCACGACTGCGCCCATCCCTTTGAAAGTCCGTCAATCACATATTTGGAATCGCTCCACAGTTCCACCATACAGGGCTCTTTCAGCAAAGACAGCGCCTGAATCACCGCCGTCAGTTCCATTCGGTTATTCGTAGTATTCGGATCGCCGCCGGAAAGTTCCCTTTCGTGCGGGCCGTAAATCAAAACCGCGCCCCAGCCGCCGGGGCCGGGATTGCCGCTGCAGGCGCCGTCGGTATAGATGGTAACCGTTTTCATTCACAATTCTCCTTTTTCGGCGGCGCCTGCTGTCATTCCCGCGCGGCTGTCGCTCTTGCGGCAGCCGCGGTGTCATAAAAAATAAATTTGCTGCGCGGATTTTGTTGTCGGTATAAATCGCAACCCTTTTCATCAGTATTTTTCTGAAAGGGAGGAGGCCCGCCCGGCGCGGGCCCCGGCCGTCATTCTTCCTCAGTGGGGATCTGTTCTTCTTCCCCCTCGGCGGGTTCCTTCTCTGCGCGGGCAAGAGAGATCACTCTGGTGCCGTCGTTCACACGCATCACACGGACACCCTGCGCGGTGCGGCTGTATACATTCACATCGGAGGTCGCCATGCGGATAATGGTACCGTCGTCGGAAATCAAAAGAATATCCTCTTCCCCGGTAACGACTTTCGCGCCGGCAATGGGGCCGGTTTTCTCCGTGACGTGATAGCCCTTTAACCCCCAGCCGCCCCGGCTCTGCGGCTCGTCGCCGCGGAGATACTCCGCAATGTCGGTGCGCTTGCCGTAACCGTTTTCCGTAATCGCCAGCAGCGTCCTGCCTTCCGTGGCACGGACGCCGGCGACCACATAATCGTCCTTGCGCAGACGAATCCCCCGGACGCCGACGGCCGTACGCCCCATCACACGGACATCAGTCTCCCGGAAGCAGATGGACATACCCTGATGCGTCATCAGCAGGATCGCCT
The DNA here is from genome assembly GCA_041859815.1 of Dysosmobacter sp. GTDB lineage: Bacteria > Bacillota > Clostridia > Oscillospirales > Oscillospiraceae > Oscillibacter. The sequence goes on from JBFLFX010000006.1 coordinate 22,430, forward strand.
GGCTGCCGTTGGTTTCCCGGACGGAAATCAGCTCGTCGCCCTCTTCCAAACTGATGGCGCGGATGCCGTTATTGCGAATATTTTTCAGGGAGGCCGCGGTAATTCGCTTGACAGTGCCGTTCCGGGTAATCATAAAGAGATAGCACTCTTCATTCAGCTCCCGGGTATGCAGCATGGCGGTGACCCGCTCGCCGGGATCCACCGGCAGCACGTTCACAATGTTGGTGCCTCGGGCGGTGCGCCCGGCTTCCGGAATCATGTAGCCCTTTTTCCGCAGCACCCGTCCAGTGTTGGTGAAGAAAAGAAGATAATCATGCGTAGACGCGGTAAATACGTCGGCCACCCAATCCTCCTCCCGCAGAGAGGTGGCGGCAATGCCCCTGCCGCCGCGGTTCTGGGAGCGGTAAGTCGATACGGGGACCCGCTTAATGTAACCGTTCTGACTGAGGGTAAAGACACATTCCTCCTCCTCGATCAGATCTTCAATATCGATTTCGTTTTCCACGTCCTGAATCTCGGTCTTGCGTTCGTCGCCGTACTTGTCGCGGATAGCGATAAGCTCCTCTTTCAGGACGCTGCGAATCATCTCGTCGGAAGCCAGCAGCCTCTGATAATAGGTAATCCGTCCCTCCAGATCCCGATACTCCGCCTCCAGTTTTTCACGGTTCAGGCCCTGCAGGGCAATCAGGCGCATTTCGCAGATAGCCTGCGCCTGCACGTCATCCAGTCCAAAACGGTTCATCAGATTCTGCTTGGCGTTGTCATAGCTGTTGCGGATAATATGGACGACTTCGTCGATATGATCCTGCGCGGTAATCAGGCCCTCCAACAGGTGCGCCCGCTCCTGCGCTTTTCTGAGGTCATAGCGCGTCCGGCGGACGATGATCTCTTTCTGAAACGTCAGATATTCGTCCAGAACATGGCGCAGAGACAAAATTCTGGGCTGGGACTGATTGTTAACCAGCGCCAGCATATTCACGCAAAAAGAGCTCTGCAGCTGCGTCTGGGCAAACAGACGGTTCAGCACCACCTGGGAGTTGGCGTCTCTTTTCAGTTCAATGACAATCCGCATGCCGTTGCGATCGGACTCATCCCGCAGGCCGGAAATTCCATCCAGCCGCTTATCGCGGATCTGTTCGGCAATATTTTCCACCAAGTGTTTCTTATTCACCTGATAGGGAAGTTCCGTGACAATAATCCGCATCCGGTTCTGGCCGTATTCCTCAATTTCGGTACGGGCGCGCAGAACAATACGGCCGCGGCCGGTGGCGTACGCCGCCCGAATGCCGGAACGGCCCATAATAATGCCCCTCGTGGGAAAATCCGGACCGTGGATATACTCCATCAAATCCGCCAGCTCCGCCGCCGGATGATCCAGCACGCAAACGCAGGCGTCAATGACCTCCGTCAGGTTGTGGGGCGGAATATTGGTGGCCATGCCCACGGCGATGCCGGAGGATCCGTTCACCAGCAGGTTCGGAAAACGGCAGGGGAGAACCCGCGGTTCCTTTCTTGTCTCGTCAAAGTTGGGATCCCAGTCCACGGTCTCCTTATCGATGTCCCGCAGCAATTCGTCCGAAATGCGGGCCATGCGCGCCTCCGTATAACGGTAGGCGGCAGGGGGATCTCCGTCCACGGAACCGAAGTTGCCGTGGCCGTCCACCAGCGGGTAGCGCATGGAAAAATCCTGCGCCAGACGGACCAGCGCGTCGTATACGGACTGATCACCGTGGGGGTGATCGCGGCCCAGCACATCGCCCACGCAGGTGGCGGATTTTTTAAACGGCTTATCCGATGTCAGATTGTCCTCGTACATGGCATAGAGGATCCGGCGGTGAACCGGTTTCAGCCCGTCGCGGACATCAGGCAGCGCGCGGCTGACGATCACCGACATCGCGTAGTCGATATAGGAGGTCTTCATTTCATTGACGATCTCTGACTGAACAATTTTCTGCTCCGGGAATAAAATATCCTCGGGTTTATAGTCTTTGGCCATAAGTGCCTCCAAACTGTGATTAGTAGGGGATTTTCAGATTTTTTTGCCTGCCCGGCAAAGATCAGATATCCAGATTGACAACATACTTCGCGTTGCGCTCGATAAATTCCCTGCGGGGCTCCACCTTTTCCCCCATCAGGATGGTGAAGGTTTCGTCCGCCTCCACGGCGTCGTCCAGCGTAATGCGCTTGAGCGTGCGGCGCTCGGGATCCATGGTCGTCGCCCATAGCTCGTGCGGATCCATTTCGCCCAGGCCCTTAAACCGGCTGATGTCAATTTTTACATTGGGGTTGCCGCCCCGCAGTTCCGCGGAGATCCGATCGCGCTCCTCATCGGAAAACGCAACTCTGTTGTTTTTTCCCCGGGTCAGCTTATACAGCGGAGGAACGGCGGAATAGATATACCCGTGCTCGATCAGCGGGCGCATATAGCGAAAGAAAAAGGTCAGCAGCAGGGTACGGATATGCGCGCCGTCCACGTCGGCATCGGCCATGATGATGATTTTATGATAGCGCAGCTTGGAAATATCAAAATCATCGCCGAACCCTGCGCCCAGCGCGGTAATGACAGGATTCAGCTTGTCGTTGCCGTAGACCTTCTCCTCGCGCACCTTTTCCACGTTCAGCATCTTGCCCCAGAGCGGCAAAATGGCCTGAAACCGGGAATCCCGCCCGCCCTTGGCGGATCCGCCTGCGGAATCGCCCTCGACGATGTAAATTTCGGTGAGGGACGGATCCCGTTCGTTGCAGTCGGACAGCTTGCCCGGCAGGGTGGAGCCCTCCAGCGCATTTTTGCGGCGGATGCTCTCCCGGGCTTTCCGGGCGGCTTCCCGGGCGCGGTTTGCCGTCATCGCTTTGTCCAGAATCATGCGGCCGACCTGGGGATTTTCCTCCAGAAACTGTTCCAGTTTATCGGATACCACGGCGTTGACCAGCGTTCTGATCTCGGAATTTCCCAGCTTCGTCTTGGTTTGGCCCTCGAACTGCGCCTCCGTCAGCTTAACGGAAATCACGCAGGTCAACCCCTCCCGGCAGTCCTCGCCGGAGATTTTTTCATCCTCCTTCAGCATCTTTGTCTTGTGGCCGTAAGCATTGAGGACATTGGTCAGCGCGCGCTTGAAGCCCTCTTCGTGCATACCGCCCTCCGGTGTATTGATATTATTTGCAAAGGAGAGAATTGTCTCATTGTAGTTGGAATTATACTGCATGGCAATTTCCGCCATGGAATCATTCCGCCGGCCGCTCATGTAAATAACCTGCGGATCCAGCGGATCCTTGTTGCGGTTAATCCAGGAGACAAATTCCCGGATACCGCCCTCGTAGCACATGGAATCTTCCTGTTCCTGACCGGCGCGGTGATCGAGGATGTGAATTTTTAACCCGGCGTTTAAAAACGCCTGTTCCCGCATCCGGGTGTGCAGCACATCATAGGAAAAAACCGTATCCTCAAAAATCTGGGGATCCGGTTTGAACGTAACCACCGTCCCCGTATGATCGGTAGTGCCGACCACTTTCATCTCCTCGGTAATACCGCCTCTGGAAAACTTCATTTCATAAATCCGGCCATCCTTGTGTACGTCTACCACCAGCCACTCGGACAGGGCGTTTACCACGGACGCGCCGACGCCGTGCAGACCGCCGGATACCTTATAACCGCCGCCGCCGAATTTGCCGCCGGCGTGCAGCACGGTATAGACAACCTCCAGCGCGGGCCGTCCGGTCTGCGCCTGAATATCCACGGGGATGCCTCGGCCGTTGTCGGTCACCGTAATCGTATCGCCCTCGTTGATCTCCACGGTGATCTCGCTGCAAAATCCGGCCAGCGCCTCGTCGATGGAATTATCGACGATCTCGTATACCAGATGGTGCAGACCGCTGGTGGAAGTGGAACCAATATACATTCCAGGACGTTTCCGGACAGCTTCCAAGCCCTCCAGAACCTGAATTTCCGAGGCGTCGTACTCATTTTCTTTTCCCACCGCGGTGGGATTCTGATTTTCTGTAATCTCTGACATAATGACTCCCTTCTGATTCGAGGCAAAGAGAGCCGGACCGGAAGCGCAGCCGATCCGCTTCTCTTTGCCCTGAACTTGATTATCTCGCTAAAAACTCCGCGATACCGGACTCCGCACGCTTTTGCAGCGTAGCGGTGCTGAGCTGGGAAAGGTAGACAATCTGGCGGTGATAGGGATGGTCACAAATTACGAAGGATTTGGGAAGGCTGTCCGAACTGTCTAAAACAACCCCTTCTCTCTCGGCGGAAGCGAGGTATTTCTGCGCACGGCGTCCGTATCCCGCCTTATCCAAATCAAAAATTCCAATCACCCGGCTGTCCGCCACGACTTCATTTTGTCCAATGGGAAAATACACGCCTGCCGCCTTTCATCCATCCGTCAGATTACGCAGCCCCGCCTGACATGGAGCACTTTTCCCCCAAGCATCGCCGGCAACCGGTCGCCTTCGCAGCAGGTAATGAATACCTGGCCGCCGGAAATGCGGTTGAGAACAAATTCCTGCCGTTTGGGATCCAGCTCCGAAAGCACGTCATCCAACAGCAGCACCGGATATTCTCCGGTGTTGTTTTTCAAAATTTCCCGTTCCGCCAGTTTCAGCGACAGCGCCGCCGTTCGGGTCTGTCCCTGCGAGCAAAAAGAGCGGGCTTCTTTTCCGTCTACGCTAATCAGCAGATCGTCTTTATGCGGCCCAGACAGGCAGAGCCGCGAAGCGGCTTCCGCCGCGGCGTGGGTCTCCATATGCCGGGACAGTTCCTCCCTGATTTTTTCCTGATCTCCGGCGGGATCGGAGACTGTGGAAACGGTTTGATACGTAATGTTTAACTTTTCTCTCCCTCCGGAGCATTCTGCGTGGGTTGCCGCGGCATATTCCTGCAGGCGCAGAACATACTGCGCCCGGTACCGGATCAGCACCGCGCCCAGAAAAATCATCTGTCTGTCGAATTCCGGCAGCGTTTTTAATAAATCCGGCCGATCCCCGCTGTCCCGCAGGATCCGGTTTTTATGTTCCCACGCGCGGTTGTACCCGCGCAGCGCCGCCGCGTAACGCGGCCGCAGCTGGCACAGCGCCATATCCAAAAACCGCCGGCGCGCCGCGGCGCCGTCTCGGATCAGGGCAAGATCGTCCGGAGAAAAAAACACCGTGTGAAACACTTCACTCAGCGAAGCGGCACTTTTTGCCGGAACGCGGTTGATGGTAATTTTTCTCCGCTTTTCCCGAAAAAAAGAGACTTCCGCCAAGAAATCCCGATTCCCGGAAAAAATTTTTCCTGTCAGGCGGGCCTCCCCGGCATCAAAGCGGATCAAGTCCCGATCCAGCCGGGTACGGGGGGACTTCCCGCAGGAGAGAAAATAAATTGCCTCCAACAGGTTGGTTTTTCCCTCCGCATTATCTCCGAAAATAACATTGCAGACAGGATCAAACGCGAGATCCTGCTTTTGGTAATTCCGAAAATTCTGAAGCGCCAGGCTGTCAATCCGCATTCCAAACCTCATACTGCGTGCCAGAAAAGGCCACCTGATCGCCGGGACGGAGCTTTTTCCCCCGCTGGGTACAGACTTCCCCGTTAACCGACGCCTCGCCGGCCTGGATCCGCTCCTTAGCCTCTCCGCCGCTCCCCACGGCATTTACCAGCTTCAAAAGATCCTGCAGACGGATATATTCCGTTTTAATTGTAACCATTTTCATTCGTTTGCTTTCAGCCGCACCGGAAGAACCATGTAAAGAAAGTTTTCCGCTCCTTCTGTGGGGACGATAATCGCAGGGGAGACCCCGGTATTCAGTTCGATCTTGACGGTATCGGAGGGCGCATAGCGCAGCGCCTCCATCAGATAGTGGTTATTAAATCCGATTTCCAGACCATTGCCGTCGCCGTCAAGACGGCAGACGTCTTTTGCCTCTCCGTTGCCGGTTTTTGCCGAAAGAAGCACTTTATCGTGATCGAACACGCAGCGTACCGGACTCTTCAGCTTTTCCGAGATTACAACGGAGACACGGTCAATACTCTCGATCAGCGCCTTTGTATTTGCCGTCACCGCAATCGGATTCTTTCTTGGAATCGCATTTTTATAATCCAGAAATTCTCCCTCCAGACGGCGGCAAATCAGCTGTGTATCGCCAACTTCAAAGAGAATATGGCGCTTTCCCAGCGTGATTCTGGCAGTATCCTCCGTATCACCGCAGATTTTTTCGACTTCGTTCAGGGCGGCGCCCGGCGCGACAAAGGAGAACGAGGCGCCGTCCATCTGCTCCAGCGCCTCTTTGCGGATGGCCATGCGGAAACCGTCCACCGCCACGACCGTCAGTTTCTGATTACCGATTTCAAACAGCGCGCCGGTATGAATCGGGCGGCTCTCATTGGTAGAAACCGCAAAAGACGTTTGATCGATCATCTCGCGGAGAAGTTTCTGCTGAATGGTAAAGCTGCTGTCACCTTCTACCTCGGGAAGTTCCGGGTAGTCGGCAGCGGACAGGCCGAGAATATCAAAATCCGAGTCTCCGCAGGTCAGATGAACGACTTGCTTGTCATTCGCGGAAAAGACGACCACATCGTCCGGTAATTTCCGGACAATGTCTCCGAAAAGGCGGGCGTTTAGGACAATTTCACCGGGTTCCGTAACCTCCGCGGAAAATTTTGTACGGATGCCGGTCTGCATATTGTAGCCGGAAATCGTCAAATCCGTGCCGGCTTTCAGGAAAAGCCCCTCCAGCGCCGGAATGGAACTTTTTTGCGCCACGGTTCTGGAGGCAATTCCAATGGCATTTTGGAGAAGGACCTTTTCACAGGAAAATCTAATCATAATCCGAATCTTCCTCTCATAAGTAAAATAGACTCTAGAAATTGCGCTGAGAAAAGAAAGAAATAGTTATTTTAGAAAAAGAAGTCATAGAACGGTTTAAGTGTGCAAAAGCAGCTGAAACGGCTGCGGCGCAAGAGAATTTTTCTCGACAGAATTTGTGGAAGAAAACGGCGGATTTGTGTGAAACAAAAATAAGCAAAGTTTTCCACAAACGAGTTTTCCTTTTCAACCAGAACTGTGGAAAAAAATGCTTACCGTTTAGAATTGATATTGGTCTTAATTTCTTTCACGGTTTCTGCAAAAGCAGAGTCCTTTTTCATCTGTTTCTCCACTTTGTCAATGGAGTGCAGCACGGTGGAGTGGTCGCGGTTTCCAAATTCCTTCCCGATGTCGTCCAAGGAGAGATTTGTCATGCTCCTGATAAGGTACATGGCGATTTGTCTGGCCTGTACTGCGTCGCGGACGCGCTGCTGGCCGCGGATCACGGATTCTTCCAAGTCGTAGAATTTGCCGATATAGTCGATGATGACGCTGGGGGAGGGAATATAATCGTTGCTGCGTTTGAGCATGTCCTGAATGGCGCGGGTAACGGTTTCCTCGTCCGTGTCGTTGCCGAGCAGGTCTTTATAGGCGAGAATTTTGTTGATGGTGCCTTCCAGCTGGCGGACGTTGGCGGTGACGTGTTCGGCGATATAGGCGGAAATTTTATCCGGCAGATCCAGACCCAGCAGCGCCGCTTTATTTTTGACAATCGCAAGACGTGTTTCAAAATCCGGAGGCGCCACATCGACCAGCAGACCCCATTCAAAACGGGTGCGCAGGCGATCTTCCAGCTGTGTCATTTCCGAGGGCGGCCGGTCGGAGGTCAGGACAATCTGCTTGCCTGATTCATACAGCGTGTTAAAAGTATGAAAAAATTCCTCCTGTGTTTGCTTCTTGCCTGCGATGAACTGTACGTCGTCCACCAGAAGCAGATTTGCCTGCCGGTATTTCTCCCGCATATCGGCGGTTTTGCCGGCGCGGATAGCTTCCACCAATTCATTGGTCAGATCGTCGCCTTTGACATATGCGATTTTTGAGCCGTGATCCCGGCTGCGGATCACGTGGGCAATGGCATAGATTAAATGGGTTTTACCCAAGCCGGAATCGCCGTAGATAAACAGTGGATTGTAATTTTGGGCAGGATGCTCCGCCACGGATACGCAGGCCGCGTACGCCAGTTTATTGGAAGGTCCCACGACGAACGTATCAAATGTGAATTCATCGTTGGGATCAAAACTGCCGTGCTTCGCAGGCTCGCCGCCGAGAAATGCAGCATAAGCTTCATCGTCTAAAATTGTTACCTTAATATCGGTGGAGAACAGATCCTTCAGGGAGGCCCGGATGTTCTTCATGAATAGTTCTTCGATATAGCCCTGCTTAAAAGAGTTCGAGCAGTGCAGGTACAGAGTTCCGTCTCGGATATCGACGGCTTCCAGTTCATCAAACCAGGTTCTAATCGTCGTCTCCGAAAGTTCACGCTTCAGCTGCTGCAAAACGTTGTCCCAAACGTCAGCAACGGAATTCAAAGGGAAACACCTCTCTTTAATCGTGATGAAAAAGAACAAAAATACACAATAAAATTATAACAGAAAGCCCCCTAAAACACAACCGGTTTTTCAAAATACATATTCTAATATTAAATATCAAAAAAATATGCCAGATATGGAATTACTGTTAAAAAGTACCACAAAATATGGATCGTAAACCCAAGGTCGAACTGCGGCGAAAAGCGGAGACTTTCCTCGCTTCTCCAAGTTTATATTGACACTCTTCAAAAATATCTGTATACTATCCAATGCATCCGTTTCAACAGATGCCTGAAGTTTGTATGCTGCGGAGTATTTGCTCCGTCGAGCAAGCGCTGCTTTTTAAAAAGCAGCCGTTAATTCTGACAGGAGGTGTTCCCATAATGGCTACCAAACGTACCTATCAGCCCAAGAAGCTGCACGCGCAGAAGGTTCACGGCTTTCGCAAGAGAATGGCTACCGCCAACGGCCGCAAGGTTCTGTCCCGTCGCCGCGCAAAGGGCCGCATTCAGCTCTCTTATTAAGAAAGCGGAAGCGCGCGGGATACACTTGAATGAGGTTCTGTAAGGGGCGGCGGGAATTTGATGAAATTCCTCCGTCCCTTGAGGGGTTTCCCTCATTCCGGGGCATTCCAAGAGCATTTTCAGGAAACGGGAAAGGACAGATTTTGCGATGAAACGGGCGGTTACATTGAAAAAAAATTATGAGTTTCGCCGTCTGTACCAAAAAGGGGATTCAGCGGTGGATCGCACGATGGTGCTGTACTGCCGGAAAAATCGTCTGGGCCGCAACCGTCTCGGCATTACAGTCTCCGTGAAGCTGGGACATGCGGTTGTCCGTAACCGCGCGCGCCGCCGCCTGCGGGAGGTATACCGTCTGAATGCGGGGAAGCTGACGCAGGGGTGGGATCTCATCCTGGTCGCGCGGAAACGTACGGTGACGGATCCCTTTCAAAATTTGAACGAGGCTTTTCTGCGCCTGTGCCGGAAAACATCGCTTCTCAGGAAAGATGTATGAAAAAATTTTTAATCGCTCTTATCAAATTTTACAGGACGGCGATTTCCCCTTACCGTCGGCCGTGCTGCCGTTTCACGCCGACCTGCTCGCAATATGCCATACAGGCGATTGAAAAATACGGGGTATTGAAAGGCGGCTTTTTGGCAGCGCGCAGAATTTTGCGCTGCAACCCGTTTCACAAAGGCGGCTATGATCCCGTTCCGTAACCCCACATTCAGGGATTCTGTTGGAAGAATTCCGATTTCGGAGGAAAAAAACTATGGCAAATTTAGGCTATTGGATTTGTTTTCCATTTGCCGCACTGCTTCGCCTGTTTTATACGCTGACAGGCTCTTATGGCGTTTCTCTGATTCTTTTTACGCTGGTGATTAAGCTGATTCTGCTGCCCTTCCAGATGAAATCCAAGAAGAGCATGGTGCGGATGAGCCGAATGTCCGGTAAAGTACAGGAGATCCAGAAAAAATACGCCAATAACCAGGCAAGAATGACCGAGGAGATTCAGAAGATTTACGCAGAAGAGGGTGCGAATCCCCTGAGCGGCTGTCTCTGGTCGATTCTGCCGATGCCTATTTTATTCGCGCTGTACTACATTATTCGCGAGCCGATTGTCTTTTTTATGAACTTCGGCAGCCGCGCCGGCGGACAGGCAGTTCTGACCGCGGCAAGGAAAGCGGTTTCCGCTGCGGGGTACGCGCTGTCCGGTAAGACGGCCTATGAACAAATCGAAATTGTTACGCTGATCAACAAGCACAGCGCGCAGTTTGCGGATTTTATCCAGAAGTATCATCACGGCTGGGTAAATATTGACTATAAATTTCTTGGAATCGATCTGTCCGTGTTGCCGACTTCCGCGTTTAAGGCAATGAAGAGCGGCATGAGCTGGGCGGTTATCGGGCTGCTTTTAATTCCCATTCTCTCCGGGCTGCTGCAGTTTTTGGTGACGAAAATCACCATGAAGGGGCAGCCTGCGACAGAGGGTGCCGCCGGTGCCTCCAGCAAAGCTATGATGTACATGATGCCGCTGATGTCCGTTTACTTCGGTTTTGTACTGCCCGCCGCACTGGGCATTTACTGGATTGCACAGAGCGGCCTGTCCGCAATTCAGGAAGCGCTGATGGGCAAATTCTATAACGGCAAGATTGAGGCTGAGGAAGACGAGCGGCAGAGAAAAATCGAAGCGGATCGCCATGCCCGTCAGGAAGCGGCCAAGATTCGCCAGGAAGAACAGAAAAAAGTCAGTGAAAAGCAGCAGGCCGCCGCTAGGAAGAAGTCCGCGAAGGCCGTGAAATCCTCTCAGG